>NZ_JAEHGE010000001.1:2630961-2991864 GCF_016097415.1 sulfur-oxidizing endosymbiont of Gigantopelta aegis
ACTGTCATCACGTTCTTTCATAACCTGCATGATCTTTTGTTTCATACTCCAGGCTGTATTGTAGCTTACCTTAAGCTGTCTCTTTAATTCTAATGCTGAAACCGCTGTCTTCAATTGAGTCATAAGATGAATCGCTAAAAACCACTTAGATAAAGGCAGTTTGGTACTATCAAATATTGTCCCACAGGTTGCTGATGTCTGATGATGACAATGGTGGCACTGATAAAGATGGCGATGTTCTAGAGTGCAATAAGTCTTATTGCCACACTCTGGGCAAACAAATCCATCAGGAAATTTCCATTTAAATAAGGCTTGTCGGCACTGTTTGTCAGTGCCATAATCATTAAAAAGCTCAAATAAACTACAGCAATTCTCGCTGAGATGAACAATTGAGTTGTAGTGGTGCTTACCAAGCAGAAATAAAAAAACTTTTCGCAGTAACTTTAGCAAAATTAAAAAAATCAAATAAAAAGCTTGCATTTTGAGAAACAAGAGATCAAACTCTTGTTTTTCAATTGGTTGAATGACTTCATGTTAAAAAATATTTCCCTTTTATATGCTTGGTACTGTGAATTTTGGCCTCTTTAAGTCATTAAAAAAAAAACATTTAAGTTTTTCTGCCCTGAAACAGGCCATCTCACTGCACTTTCATGCAATCAAAGATAGCCGAGTACAAGGAAAGTGTGATTACAGTCAACATGATGTGCTTATGAGTGCTTTTGCCTGCATGTATTTTCAAGATCCCTCTTTAAGTGAATTTCAGAAACAGATGGAAGAGGAACAGAATCAAAATAATTTACGCACTCTTTTTAATGTTGAAAAAATTCCTAAAAATAGTCAACTAAGAGACATTTTGGATCTCATACCCTCTAAAACATTTGCACCTGCATTTAAAGATTTATTTGAACGACTCAGACGACATAAGCATCTTGAAGAGTATGCCATATTACCCAACACATTGCTTTGTGTTATTGATGGCACGCAATATTATTCCTCTAAGCAAATCCATTGTGACTGTTGTCTTCATAAAGAACATAGAACGGGTGAAATAACCTACAGTCATGCTGTTTTACAAGGTGCCATTATGCACCCGATAAAAAACAAGTGCTCCCTGTCATGCCTGAAGCAATACAAAATACGGATGGTACAAAAAACAGGATTGTGAAAGTAATGCAGCCAAACGTTTTATAGCCAATCTAAAAAAGCACATCCAAGACAAGGATTTATGATTTGTGGTGATGGTTTGATGTCACATCAACCTATGATAGAAGATATAATTGAAGAAATGATGCATTATTTATTGGTTGCCAAACCTGGTGATCACACATATTTATTTGAATGGCTTGAAGCATTTTCTGAACTCCCATCAATGGACTGGATTGACGAAAAAGGGCACCAACATCATTATCGATGGAAAAATAATGTCCCTTTACATGGCGAAAAAAATGCCATTGAAGTTAACTTTTTTGAATATACCCTCACCAATACCGCAGGGAAAATTATCTACCGAAATAGCTGGGTCACCGACATAAAGATCAGTGAACATAATATTCAAACAATGACCCAGGCGGGTCGATGTCGTTGGAAAATAGAAACGAATGTTTCAACACATTAAAGAACCAAGGCTATCACATTGAGCATAATTATGGTCATGGGAAGAAGCACCTGAGCTTTAATATGTATCTGTTAACCTTGCTGGCTTTTTATTTCCATCAAATTTTTGAATTAACCGATGGGGCTTATCAAGCTTGTCGTAAAAAGTTTGGCTCTAAAAAATTAATGTGGGAAAAGTTCAGAGGGGTTATTACCTTTTTTGTGATGGACTCCTGGGAACATTTAATGGATTTTTTATTGTACAGAGACGATTATGAGGAGATGAGACCTGTAAAAATAAGAAAATAAACCTATTTTAGGGAAAATGCGTCGATTAAACGCAGCATCTCCCGTGCCTGCTATTTAGAAAGAAAGAACAAAAAAAATTTTAAAAAGCATCAGGCAAACAAAAAATGCTGTTTTCAGCTTAATTCATAAGAATAAGTTACTTCACCGAGTTTTGCTGAATAAACTATAACCTTCTTGAAACTGAATTTTATTTTTTGACATCATTCTACTCCACACATAATCTATACTTTAATTATAGTATAATTATAGTATAATTATAGTATAATTATAGTATAATTATCGAAATATGGCGGAGCTTTGTGGGTAATCAAGTAACATTTTGCCCTCCGTGTATCGAGAGCAAGATAAAACTCAGGATCTCAAGAAGTTTCTTGCCGGCTCAGGTCTTTTATTAGATCAAATTCAGGCTACTTTATTACAACGTTATGCTGATATTTTTCCCGATTCAGACCAAGCGTTTGACCTTGATTCTCAAAGCTGGTTATTGCCCTATATTGCGTCACTATTGGATGTACGTCTTGTTTCACCTACTCTGGATGGGCAACGAGCAGAAATTGCCAATGCAATCTCATGGCGAAAGGCCAAAGGCACACTGAGTGTAGTCGAAGCCATTGCAGAAAAAGTAGGTGGTATGGAAGTTGTGGTACATGAAGGCTGGAAGCGTGTTGCAAGTACCGCACGGCTTAATATGCCTGTACTGCCATTAAGTACCTATGGTTATAAAGACAATGCCCACAATCGTCGCTATGAAGTTGATTTCAAGTCTTTTCAAGGCTCAGGAATATCACTGACAAATCCAATAGGACAGTATGATCATGCCCCCTTATGGGCAAGACATCCCGGCCTACCTGCAGGAACCGTTGATTTAAGATGTCAGGGCGGGGCAGTTAAAGCTGACGTAAATAATCCGGCGGCCAGACATAGCAATATTGCAGCCAAGCAATATCATTGGCGTCAAAGTTGTTTACATGGTGCGCAAACGTGTCGTTCTGGACATAGTGTTTTACCCGTTGACTCACTACAGACAGATTGGATCCCAGGTTATTTTGATGACCCATCAGTGAGGACTGTTGATTTCAGGCGTTCTAATTGGCGACAGGGGCATTTTCACCCGAAGAAAATACTCTTGTTTTCAGCAACTCATGCGGGATTTTTTCCAAAAGTTAGTCCTGAGAGAAGTTTTATCTGGAGTAATTCTTTGGCCCAAGACAGTGATTTTTTAGAACATGTATCAGTTGAGAGAGTCGTCGATAAAATTACCTTTCGCAATAAATCTTTGGATGAAACTCACTTTAAGCCCCTAAAGATCCGCCAGCGAGTAATGCTGGAACAAGTGCCAAGCGGTACTGGCCCAGTTAATCCCTCAATTTGGCGTTTTGAAGGCATTATCTTTTCACATACGATTGAAGTGGATTCGGGACGTTTGGAGCTGTTTCGCTGTGCGGTACTCGCTGCTGAAGTACATAGTACTGATTTACAAACACCGGTTCTGACGGCCGATGATTGCTTGTTTAAACGTGTACAAGCAGCGAAGGGCTTAATCAGAATGCAATATAGCACTGTATTGACGACCACTATTGCAGAAAACCTTCAAGCCAGCGCTTGTATTTTTAGTGGTCTGATTCGCAGACATCATGATCCTGATAGTTTACCTGGAGAAGGCTGTGTGCGTTATTCAACTGTCCTTGCGGAGCAATCTTGTGGGGCACTCCGGTTTTATCAACATCATAAATTATCAGCTGTTTTTTATTCCAATGACTATGGTCAGCCCGGCTGTGCCGTGCTTCACCCTGCTACACGAGATGAAATTGCGATGGGCGCAGAAGATGGTAGTGAAATGGGTGCTTATCATCATCTTCATCTGATGGCGCGTCAACAAGCAGTGATAAAAAAATTAGCTGATTTTATACCGGTAGGAATGACACCCGTCATTATTCCTGATGCTTCGCTACATGATTTACCGGGATAATTTAATCATTAAAATTGTACAGACAAATAGGACGTAGGCATGAAAACCCAAATCTCGCGTATTAGGAAAAATACGCAAAAAAATTATTCATCTATAAGTCATCAGCAAGGAAGAATGCTGACGGATTCTGATTTGACAGAACAAGCCTTATTATCCAGAGATCGCCTGAATCAGGTTTTATATGATGTCATTGGTAGTGGTACGCCACGACATAATGCTTTATTACAACTGAACGATGAATCGGGAGAACCAGTGCCCGAATTGCATTGGGGCAATAATGGTGGACGTGTTTATGTGGATGGTATTGCTGCGGATGTTCGTCCGAGTGATTCGGCAACAGAAACTGATAGTTTTCAATATGAACATCAGCTTTATTATCCCATGGGTGACAATGCGTCCCTATTACCGATAGAAACACCCTATAGACTATACCTTGATGTTTGGGGTCGCAGTATTACCTGGCTGGAAGATGAAGACTTGCGTGATCCGGGTTTGCATGGCGCAGATACAACGACGCGTACCCAAACACTGGCTCAGGTAAAATGGTGTCGTGCTGATATTGATCCCTTGTGTGTAGAACTGAATCCGGCAATAGGTAATTGCAGACTTAAACTCATACTACGTAGCTTATCCAGTAGTAGCGATCTCTGTGACCCCTGTGCGAATGAGCTAGAATTGAACGATGCAGTGGGTAATTATCTGTTTCGGGTTGAAGTGCATGATGTGCATTATGATGAAAATGATCAAGCAGATGCACTGGTGCTGAAATGGTCCTCAGAAAATGGGGCAGAAGCTTATAAAACCGCTGATGTACCGCCTGACTTTTCTAATAATCAATATGTCTATGAATTTTTTGATGACATCAGTGAAAAACACTTAGGTGTTCATTTAGCGCGTGATACAGACAATAAACGCTTCATTGATGGCAAACGCGCAGATTTACAAGAAAATTTTTCTGCTACTTCATCGGCGTCAAAGGTCTTTGTTCGACGCTGGGATGGCTGGTGTAAAATTGAAAAAATAACGACGGATAACTGGCAAGTGACGGCGGGTATAGAAGGCAATATCGATCTAACATCTGGAGTCGGCACAGGAATCCCCGGACATGTGACCAAGCCGATAAACAAAGGTGTTGATATTTTTGTATAAAAACACCCATATTTGCTCAAAGTAATGAATTTCCAAGTTTAGAAATAGTTTTTAACAATGCTTGTCTTTTGATTTTGTTATCTTCATTATGTGCTACTTCACTTAATGCTGATAACTCTTTATGTTTCTTATTATCTGCATCAAATTCTGGTAAATTCATGTGTTTAAACACATTACCCACTTGAATTGAAATATTATGACTATCAATAAAAGCTTGTACTGTAGAGCTGTTTAGTAAACCACAAAGATAATAGGCTGGCTCTGAATCATAAAAATCAACAAAAAACAATTTGTGGTCGGGAACAAAAACTTTTTGACCACTGATAGGATCGTTACCTTTTGTAATGACTGCCGCTCTAAATGATTTATTGCCAGGCTGTTCAGGCCATACCACTTTAAATGGTGCGAAAGTATAACTGCCAACATTTGAAATACAGAAATAAGGTGCGTGTTCTGTCATTCGTTTGCTATATGTTGATCTTAAAATAAGCTGGTCTTGATAGGTGCTAAAAAATCCTTCACACTTTGGTTTGTCTTCCATGTCATTTTCACAATCTTCTAATAACTGTTTTGTGATCCCCTTATTAGGCACCAGTACATATAAATCTTTTTTTGATTGAGACATAACATTCCTGTATATCTCCAGCCCCTTAACTAAAGGATATAGAAAATCAGGTTCTATCCAAAACTTTCTTGCTGGTTTTACTTTTTCATTTCTTCCAAAGTCAGGGCAGGTTTTAATTTGCACCAAATTATTATTTTTTATTTGTATCAATAATTTTTACAAAATAAATACCATTTAATTCTGTGGTTACTCCTTTTCTGCCGTTAACCCAAGTGCTTGCACCAGTGATCTTTTAAATGCTTTAAAACCACCTTTCGGTGTAATAGCCCATGGTGAATCACCTCCCGTAACAGGGGTTGCCTCACACTTATCAATGTCAACTGAATCAAGAGCTTCTTGTTTTGTGAGGTGAGCAGGGATTGCTTTTTTATTTCCTTTAGCCGCTTCCCATATAGCATAGGGTATAGGATATTTTATTGTGTTACCTTTGCATTTTTAGCAATAAAAATAGCTGTTTTATTGGCTGCATCAGGAAATGGCTTTAAAGCTTTTAGATCATCAATCCCTACAGGTTGAATGATCTGATTATTTCCGATATAAAATGATCGAAAACCTGCTGAAGATGGTGATTGAAAATGAGTTTGCGTGATAACAAATGCTAAAATTCCGTCTTCATCTTTGAGCCATTTATCTGCAACGGTATAGGTGATCATTCCTGATATATCAAGTTCATTTCCACCATGAAATTTTGTTTTTGAGAAAATTCCATAATGATCACAGGTTGGCTTTATACGTTCACGGTATAATTCGGGTAATTTTGACCATCTGACCCAAGGTGGATTACCAACAACCACATCAAACTTTCCTGCAATAGCAGACCAGAAGAAATTACGCACTATACGAAACCAGATACCATTCCAGTTTCTTTCATGTAAATCCAGAATTTTTTCATAAGTATGCTTGAGTGGTGATCTCCATTCTTTCATTTCATTGGATGTAATTAATTTTTTTTGTATTAATTTTTTTTCTGTCTCACGCCACTGAGTACTTTTTGAAACTAAATTATCCATTAGTAAAAATACGGAATCTAAACGACTTCTATCAAAAGCCAATTCTGAAGGCAATAAAATTTCAAGATCGGCTACTTCACTACCAATTTTATAAGAGACAATTATAGTGGACCCCGAAAACTGGACAATAGGTTAAGATATAAGAGCTAACCTAACGGGGAACAAAAAAATGAGCACAAAAAGAAAAACATTCAACAACAAATTTAAAGCAAAAGTAGCCATTGAGGCTTTGAAAGGTCAAAAAACAGTCGCAGAAATTGCGTCAGAATTTGAAGTGCACACCACCCAGGTCAATAGCTGGAAAAAGCAGATGCTTGATGGTGCAGCCGATACTTTTTCAAAAAAATTAGAGAATAAAGATGCTGAACATGAAAAGGAAAAAAGAACACCTGTACAGCCAAATAGGTCAACTAAAAGTAGAGGCTGACTGGCTGTCAAAAAAGTTGAAGATGTTCAACTGAGTAGAGCAGAAAAGCGGTGTTGCATAGAAAAAGAGCACCCTCAGTTGAGCATCAAAAAACAATGTGAGCTTATCGGCCTGAACCGTTCAAGCTATTACTATCAACCTAAAAAGCCTCTGCAAAATAAAGATTTAACATTAATGAATTTGATTGATGAGTTGTACATAAAACATCCATTCTATGGCAGTCGTCAAATTCGTAATGCATTAAGATTGAAATGTTATAAAATTAATCGTAAAAAGTTCAACGGCTTATGCGGATCATGGGATTGGTTTCAGTGGCACCAAAACCCAATACCAGCAAGCCTTTGCAAAGTAAATAACCTCTATCCATATTTGCTCAAAGGAATTGATATTAATAGGAATAACCAGGTTTGGTGCACAGATATCACGTATTTACGGATGCCACATGGATTTGTCTACCTAAGTGCTGTTATGGACTGGAGTAGCCGTTTTGTGCTGTCCTGGGAAGTGTCAACCAGCATGGAAGAAAGCTTTTGTATCAGTAGTCTGGAAACAGCACTGCGACGATATGGAAAGCCAGAAATCTTCAATACGGATCAAGGTGCTCAATATACTAGCAGAGCATTTACAGGTGTTCTAAAGGCCAATGATATAAAAAATCAGCATGGACGGCAAAGGCAGAGCAATGGATAACATTATGATTGAACGACTCTGGCGAAGTGTAAAATATGAGGAAATTTACCTCAAGGATTACCAAAGTATTGATGAGCTAAAGAGCTCATTAAAGGAATATTTTGAGTTTTACAACCATGAACGACCACACAGTACACACGGTGGAAAAACGCCTGCAGAGATCTATGGCGTGATGAAAGAAGTTGTTCCAGACTTAAAACGGGCAGCATGATGAGAGGATAATCAACTTTACTGGCAACCGCCTTGTCCACATATCCACAGGCCAAGCCAGTAGCCCTGAGATATATCGCAAGCGTCTCTGGACTACTGGCAGACCTGTGGATATGTGGATAAGACTAATACTATAAATAACCAACAGAATTATTAATGTGGCTATACTTAACCGGACACACAACTTAAAATAACTAAAAGATAAAAAGTGTGACCTAAAATGAATGATCAAACAAAAAAACCGAATAAAAGCTATACATCAGAATTTAAAGAATCAGCTGTCAAATTAGCTAATGAGACGGATCAACCTGTTTCTCAGACTGCCAGGGAGCTAGGTGTTAATGTAAATACTCTACATACCTGGATCAGTAAATATTCCAAACCGGTGAAGACGGTAGCCAATAGAAGTGATGAACACATTTATGATGAAGTAAAACGTCTGAAAAAAGAATTGGCAAAAGTGATTCAGGAGCGTGATTTATTAAAAAGGCCACAGCGTACTTTGCAAGGGAAACTTTGTGAAGTACGCATGGATAACTGATCAGGCTAAAGATTACCCGGTAACGATTCTGTGCCGTTTTATGGATGTTTCCCGTAGTTGCTATTATGATTGGGTTAGCTCTCCTAAAACGGATAGAGAGAAAGAAAATGAAGCGCTTACTGAGCAGCTAAAAAACTGTTTGAAGACAGTCGCAGAGACTTATGGAACCCGTCGTCTTAAAAGAAAACTGGCTGAAAAAGGCGTTCATATAAGCCGCCGGAGAATTGGTCGATTAATGAAAAAAGCCGGTTTGTTTTGTAAAACGAAGAGACGCTTTAAAGCGACGACTAATTCCAAGCATAATAAGCGTATATCTCCAAATTTACTGGAAAGAGAGTTTACTGTCTCTCAACCTGATCGCTACTATGTGGGTGATATTACCTATATTGCCACCAAGGAAGGCTGGTTATATTTAGCGGTTGTCATTGACTTATTCTCTAGGCAAATTGTTGGCTGGTCGATGGATGAGCGAATGAAAGCCAAGCTAGTCAATGATGCTTTACTGATGGCCATATGGAAGCGTAAACCAATGGATGGATTGCTTTGGCATACTGACCGAGGTAGCCAATATGCCTCTGATAGTCATAGAAAAATATTGTCGGATCATAACATAATTCAGTCTATGAGCCGCAAAGGAAATTGCTGGGACAATGCTATTGACGGCCATCGGCTCCTCAGCCTGTGCCGTGAAGATATTGAGAAAGATCATTACCGTTGTGAAATATGGGTGAATGGAACGGGTCCAGAGGTAATCTCTATCTGTTTAAAGTTAACATAGAATTAAAATGATAGGAAATACAAAATGACAAAAATCACTTGAAACAGCCAAAAAAATATTTAGAAAACTGTCCGGAAAAGTGTTGACACATCATTATATCTTAATATTTGAGAAAGCTGTCTTGACAATGGGGTCCACTGTAATCTCTATGATAGATTAAAAGACCACCTGCGCAGTAAAACCTTTTGTGCGCAGTTTTCCAGTAATGAATTTCCTGCTTATCCATTTAATAAAGACAAAAGTTGTCGTGCAACCTGGTTTACGCCAGAGCTACTTGATCATATTCGCCTACACCCTAGTGGTCAGTTTATATTTTCCTGGCAAAGAGAGAGTGCGAGAATTTTTGTTTTTAAATCTTTAGAGGATGAGTGTAGCGGTGATCTTCATGGCTATTTTGATGTGCCACAATTAGAAAAAGGCAGTATTTCAGATATAGTTTTTGACCAAGATAATAATATTTATATTGCAGCAATTATGCACAATGAAGATACTTTGTTTGCCAGAGGAGAGTTAAAAGGCCTTAATTCAAAAGGTTTTGATTTAAAAGACTGTCAATTACAAGTTGATTGGAAAAGTAGCTTTATCTGTGGTGTGAAAATTGTCCAAATGTCACTATCACCCTGGTCAGATAATAAAATATACGCAACGGCATTATGTGAAGGTGTTTATTTATTAGAACTTGAGAGTATTTTTGAACAAGAAAAAATCAAAAAAGAACCTGACTGGATATTTTCAGCTACAGGTCATATAGATTTTGATGTTAAGACCAATCAGATTTTTGCAACGGCATATCATGAAAATTCAGATAAAGCTGATAATCAAGATAATACAGCCTGCAATAAAGGTTTTTACAATAGCATTGTAGTTTTTAATCGGGAGAAAACAAGCACTGATAATAATTTACTTACATTGGTTCTGAACGTTAATAAAGAGAATGTCAGGGGGAGTGATGGCTTTGTTTTAGCCCAAACTAAAGTAAAAAATCAAGGTGATACTCTAAAATCAGTACTCTATATTGTCATTGATGAAGATGAGCCTGATGGTAAAAAATCGCTTTGTCGATTTATGCCTGAAATGATAACAAATGATAAAAGAAATACTCTCTGGTTAGGCGATAAATATCATTCTTTGGACAATTCGGGGCGTGTTGCCCTAAAATATATAAACTATGAAAATACCAATGGCGTATTGCTGAGTCGTTATTCAATGCATGATTTGCAATACATTCCTCATGATCCAGAAAAAAGCAAACTATTAAATATTCCTGTGCAAGCAGGCCCTATTGATCTGCTTGCGAATGCGGATAGCAAAAAAATATACGTGTTAAATTATATTGGTCAGTCAATAACGGTTTTAGACTATGATTTACAAGCCTATGAACAAGGACGTGCTGCACTGGGTCAATATCGAGATGATGTGATTCGGGCATATTACGCATTGTCATCCGGTGTGCTCCAATACCTTAAGGATTGCTTCTGTCATCACTTGTTGGTTGAATGCCCTGAGTGTGATGAAGATGAAAAAGTGTATTTGGGCTGTTTGAGTATTGAAGATAATGAAATTAATCATATCTGTAACTTTACTAAGAGAAAATATGTAAAATCTTTTCCTACGATTGCCTATTGGTTATCCATTCTACCTATTGCCCCTTTATTAGCCTGGTTGGTTGAAGAATTCTGTTGCTTGATTTTACCCAACTTTTTCAAACAGCGTGATCCCACGCGTGCAAGCATTAGCACCGAAAGTCTGGGACTTGGAAAAGCGATTTTAAATGCGAATCAATCCAATGTCATCACAGAGCTGACGACTCAAGGAAAAGAGTTAGCAAGAGATAGTATGGTTAAAGTGATTGGAGCAGGTTATAAAGATAAAAACTCCTATCAGGAAGTGGCCATGCTGCAATACACTTATAAACCGGGTGTTATCAATAAACCTATAATGAAAGGGCGATATGATAAAGAAATAATTGCTAAAGTGAATGCCATTGATATGGATGCAATAAAAAACAAGAAAAAAATATACACATTGGAAGAAAAATTAATCAATTTAAATGAAGAAAAAACATTAACAGAATCACGTATCTCTCAAGTTGAGCTGGATAAATCAAAAGCAGAATCTGAGGTTATTAATTTAAAGCAACAAGTTAATAATTTGCAGCAAGAAAAAATACTTGCAGATACGCGTTTTCTTCAATTAGAAAATAACTTGGAAAAATTTCAATTAGAAGTCTTGCCCGTGCTTGAGGCAGGAAAATCCATAGAAGTGATAGAGGGCATAAGTAATAAAGATAAATCAATTTTAACAGAAAATAATGTTGTCTCTGTTGGAGGGCTGGCAAAAATGAATGCACTTGAATTGAAAAAAATGGGCGTTAAGGAAACTGATGCAATAATGATGATTAAAAATGCACAAGGACGAATAGAAATCAAATAAATTTAAACTGAATAATAATGTCATTACACGCAATTGCTAGCAAGAAAACAGCAGCAACAACATCTGCTAATAAATTGCGTGTGTCTAATTCTCAACATTTAAAACAAGAATCAAATAAACATTCAAATCAAGGGCAAGCACAATCAGTTTCGTCGATATTATCCCGTCAGAAAATACCGGAAAAGTCCAAGTCTGAAAAAAATCAAATCAAACAACTGTCTAAACAGTCACAAACTCTACCTCAAGAAACATCGTTAGACTCATTTGATCAGCAAGTTAAAAAACAAGCTGATGATAATGAATTGAATGCTCAAGAGACTAAGACGGATGATGTTGTTGTTGAATTACCAGAACAAGAGCCTGTAGTCGCAGAACAAATTACAGACATAAAAAAAGTGAATTTAGACGGCTCTTCTGACGAGGCATTATTGTCGTTTACAGCAGCTTCGGCATCCAGCATGGCAATGAGTCAGCCTGAATTAGGGCAATCCTTAGACAGTAAATTAAATAATGAAGCAAAAGTAGAGTCAGAATCTGTACCTGCTTTAATTGCACGGGCAAGTGGTCAGGAATCGCTGGCAATGGTTTCGCCTGAACTTGTTGCGAATGATGCATCATTTGATCCCAAATATGAAGCTAATAATGATAGTGCAGATAAACTCTCTGTTGATGAACATACTAGTTCAGGTCAAGCTCCTGACAATAGTGATAATAAAAAATTATTGGACAAACAAGAGAGTAGTGGGTTCTTAGATTGGTTCCGAAATAATTTTGGACGTTTTATGTCTCGTATTAAAACCAGTGATAGTGGTTTGAACACCAGTGCTGGTGAGCGTCAAAAAGTATTATTACAGGGGAATGCTGATCTTAATCGTAGTCAAAATGTCCGTTCTGAATCAAATAATAGTCTTATCAAGCAGCGTGATCAAAGTATTAATTTGTTTCGTTCTCATCCAGGGCAGGGAAATATTAAGGCCAAAGCCGTTAATGAAGAGAAAAAAGTAGCACCAAAGGCTGAATCAAGTGTTGAAGTTGTTCAAGAAAAAGATTCAGGCATGGCTGACTATGCTGAAATGCCCCTGCCGGAAGATGTAAGAACGAAAAGTGACGAATTATTACAAGCCTCTATCAATAATAATCTGGCTGATGCACGCAAACAAACGCAAAATGCTGCCAATGTTAAAGAAACCGATAAGCAACAAACAATAACTAAGGCTGAGGCTGACGTTCAATCATTAAATCAGCAAGCAGATAATGAGCAAAAATCAATTGTTATTGAAAATCGAGGCGTGGTTGCTGAACAACAACGACAAGGAATTAAGGACGCGAGTGATACAGTAAAAGCATTTGATAAAGACGCTCAAGGTCAACAAAAGACATTAAGTGACTTGATTACCCACAAAGCTCCGCCATATTTCGATAACTATACTATAATTATACTATAATTATACTATAATTATACTATAATTATACTATAATTATACTATAATTATACTATAATTATACTATAATTAAAGTATAGATTATGTGTGGAGTAGAATGATGTCAAAAAATAAAATTCAGTTTCAAGAAGGTTATAGTTTATTTGAGCTTTTTAATGATTATGGCACTGACAAACAGTGCCGACAAGCCTTATTTAAATGGAAATTTCCTGATGGATTTGTTTGCCCAGAGTGTGGCAATAAGACTTATTGCACTCTAGAACATCGCCATCTTTATCAGTGCCACCATTGTCATCATCAGACATCAGCAACCTGTGGGACAATATTTGATAGTACCAAACTGCCTTTATCTAAGTGGTTTTAGCGATTCATCTTATGACTCAATTGAAGACAGCGGTTTCAGCATTAGAATTAAAGAGACAGCTTAAGGTAAGCTACAATACAGCCTGGAGTATGAAACAAAAGATCATGCAGGTTATGAAAGAACGTGATGACAGTAAACCTTTATCAAAATGGCGGAGCTTTATGGGTAATCAAGTTAAGTGATGAGGTTAAACTCAAAGTCAAAACATCAGAAGGGAATGCTGCAAAAGAATTAGAACAAGGGGAACAGAAAGCTGAAAACAAGCGTATTGAAGAAGAAAAAAAGGCCGTTGTAAAAAAACGTGAATTAGAAAAAGAACAAGAAAATGATAGTTGGTGGGATCGCGCTGTTAATGCAGTAAAAAGCGCCGTTAAGTTTATTTCAGATGCCATTGACTCAATTTTTACAGCATTACGTGAAGCCGTTAAGTTTATTATTGAAAAAGCCAAAGAGGCTGCAGTAGGACTCATTAATGCCGCTAGAGATTGGGTGATTGATAAGCTCAATAAATTCCGTGACTGGGCTAAAGAACAGGTTAATCGTTACTTAAAAGATACCTTCCCCGGTTTGGCAAAACTCATTAATTCGGGAATTGATATCGTTGTTGATGGTGCAGTCGCTGGTGTTAATGCTGTTGCGGATACACTGATTGCCGGTGTTGAAGCCTTAGCAGATGGTTTGACAGCGTCATTGGATAAAATACTTGCAGTGTTTCAGACTGCATTGAAAGCAGCCGTACAAATTGTGGGCGCAGTACTGACTGGCGATTTTGCCGAGGCATTGCGAATTGCGATTCGAGCGGCTTGTGATATTGCCGGTATTGATTCCCAACCTATTTTTGATTTTATTGATCGGGCAACGGGTGCAGTAACAAAGATACTCAAAGATCCGGTTGCCTTTTTTATGAATATTGTTCGGGGCGTAGGCGGTGGCGTAAAAAAATTCGCAAAAAATATCAAAAAGCACTTAATCAATGGACTGCTGGGCTGGTTAACGGGCGCTTTATCTGAAGTTGAAATCACCTTGCCTGAGAAATTTGATTTTAAAGGGATATTAGGACTCGGTTTGCAAATCATGGGACTGACCTATGAGAACATCAAAGCCAAAGTCATCAAGCGCTTTCCTCCCGCTGAAAAAGTCTTTAATTTAGTTGAAAAGGGAGTGGGTATTGTAAAGCGTATCCTCGTTGATGGCCCTATTGCCATTTGGGAAATGGTTAAGGAATCCCTGAGTAATTTAAAAGAAATTGTTCTAGGGGGAATTCGTAATTTTGTCGTGATTACCGTGGTTAAGGAAGCGGTAGGCTGGTTACTAGGTTTGTTGAATCCTGCCGGTGCTATTGTCAAAGTGGTTAAGTTATTATTTGATTTCACCCTGTTTCTGGTTAATCGTTTCCAACAGATCAAAGATTTCATCATGTCGGTATATGGTACGATTACTGCGATTGCCAGCGGACAATTATCCAAAGTTATGTCCAGCGTTGAAGATGCTTTAGCCAGAAGCTTGCCGGTGGTTATTAGTCTTTTAGCTTCTCTGGCAGGTTTGGGTGGTATAGGTAAAACAGTAAAAAATATTATTGCTAAGATCAGCAAGCCAGTGAATAAAGTCATTGATAAGGTGATCAACAAAATCATCAGCTTTGCTGAACGTGTGACAGGCAAAGGTGAAAAAGGTAGCAAGGCTAAGAAAAACAAAGATGATGATAAAAATAAGCAGAAAAACAATCAATCTAATGCCCTAGGTGCGGTTAATCTTGCTGACTTAAATAAATCACCAGTCCCTGAAAAACGCACTCAGGCAGAAATGAAACAATATTTGAAACGTAGTAAACAATTGCTATCGATTATTTCTAAAGGCTCAAAAAATACCGATGATATAGAAAAACACTTTCCAAAATTAAAGAAGCGCTATCGTTTAAAAACCGTAGAATATGATAAGGTTGGAGGCAATAAACTGGGTATAAAACTGAAAATAAATCCAGAGGAAACCTTCACTGACTTTTCAGGGAACATTGAAGTTAAAGGTAATGATGGCGATGAAGTCGTTAGCCTGAAAAAACCGCTTGTTAAAACTGAAAATATAACGATAAAGAAAAATGGAAAATCGTATGCGGATGTTGCTGGCGTTAAGATGACTGCAGAACATCTTGCACCCAATCATCCAATGGGATCGGACACATCAGGCTCTGAATTAAGTGGTCTGTTTACGGTGCTTCCTACCCGTAAAGATTATCCTGGAGGGTATAAGGCTAATCAAGTCTATATTCGAGGTCATCTATTAAATGCGAATTTAGGTGGTCAATCTGAGAATCGTAATCTTTTTCCAATTACTCAAAAGGCTAATTCAGATCATCATAATATGATAGAAAAAAAGGCCAAAGAATTAGTGAACGACAAAGGTTTTCTGGTACGGTATGAAGTAGAAGTTAAATCAAGAAAATCTGGACAAAAAAATGGTTTTTCATACATTAACTCAGTTTTTGATTGTAATTTGGCAACGTACACGCTAAAAAATGGTGAATTGTTACCCAATAAAAAAGTGCTAAAGGCAAAAATAATTTCTAACTTTGAAGCAGATGGTGATTCAACATCAAAAGGTACTATTGATGAAAATGGGCTTAAGCAAAAGAACTTTGATGCCTCAAAAGTGAACAAAGCCGATGGTAAAAATGTTGCCTATTTAAGTGATATGTCAGCAGCAGAATTGAAATCAATCAGTGGTGTCAGCATAACCAAGGCAAGACAGATAATTAAAGATCGCGGATTCAACTCTGAAGTGCAACGCAGGAAATTCCAGTTCTTGCAAATGATTTTTTCATTGCCTGGAATGGTGTTTGAAAGCCGAGTGCCTTTCTAGGTCTATTATTAAGTTTTTCCATCATGTTGTAAACCTCTTTATCAGTCACTTCTTTAAAGTCTGTATCTTTAGGAAAATATTGTCTAATCAGTCCATTAGTATTTTCATTTAACCCTCGCTCCCATGAAGAATAAGGGTGGGCAAAATAAAATGCTGTATCAAGAGCTTTGCTTACCTGCTCATGATAAGCAAACTCTTTACCATTGTCTGCGGTAATACTATGAAGCCTGTCTTTAAAGGGTTTAAGCAATTGTATTGTTGCTTGTGTCACCCAATCAGCCTGTTTGCCATTCACTCTTGCTACTAATGTGTAAAGCGTTTTTCTTTCTACAATCGTGACCAGAGCACCACTGTGTCCTTTACCGATCACTGTATCAATTTCCCAGTCACCAACACGACGTTTATCATCAACAATCTTAGGACGGTCATCAATGGAAATTCGATTAATTATTTGTCCTCGACTGCTTTTACCGTTACTACCACGCTTTTGGTATTTCTTTCCCTGACGCCTTAAATACTGATGTAAATCACCACCTTGCTTCTTATCATCCCATATGTGTTGATAAATACGTTCATGGCTAAGAAGTAGCATTTTGTCATTCAGTAACCAACCTGATATCTGTTCAGGACTCCACTGGTGCTGTGAAAGCTTTTCATCAATAAGGGCAATCATGTCATCCGTCATTTTAATTGCTTTAGAAGCATTGTAGCGACGCTTAACGGCTTTTTCTTGAGCTTGCTTAAATCGATAGCCACGTAAACCAGCGTTGCGTTTAATTTCACGGCATATAGTAGATTTACTCACCTCAATCGCCTGAGCAATTTTAGACTGGGAAATGCCATTTTTAATCTCAGTCGAAATGTAGTATCTTTGTTCTTGTGTCAATTGCTTGTAAGTTCTCATAAGTCACTTTACTCTTGCAGGAGAAAATGGCCGATTTTACAAGCAATTGGCCATTTTTTCGAGCAAATCATTGCTGTACTTATGATTTTTTTAGTAGCGCCGTCAGGCGCGTCGCTGGCTCATGAAATTCCCGGGGTGGCCATCGCTACGCTCGGCCACCCCGGGAATTTCATGAGCCAGCGATAAACCAGCAAATATCACAAATACAACCAAATAGTGTTGCACTTATGAGTTGAATCTAAGGATGTTAATGCCGGTAAGTTAAGAACGTTTAAAGCATTGGAGTCTGAACTCTCAACGGCAAATTTTATGAAAATAAAAGCACAAGGGATCAGTTTAAGGCTTTATCATCGTTAATTGTAAATTAATGCCATAAATAAGGGATTTACTATGCCAAGAAAAATTAATCAAGCAGGTTTGAAGTTAATTAAAAAGTTTGAAGGCTTGCGTCTCACTTGTTATGACGATAGTGTGGGTGTTGCTACTATCGGCTATGGTCATACTCGCACAGTTAAACGCTCTGATATTGGTAAAAAAACAATTACTGAAGCAGAAGCAGAAGAGTTATTAAAAGCCGATGTTGCAAGTTCGGAGCAAGCAGTTGAGCGTTATATCAGTATTAAACTGGATGATAATCAATTTGCGGCATTGGTTTGTTTTACCTTTAATTTGGGTGCGGGTAGTTTAAAGTCCAGTACCCTGCGTAGAAAATTAAATGCCGGTGATTACAATTCAGTACCATCAGAATTAGCGCGTTGGGTAAAAGCCGGCGGCAAGACGCTGGCAGGTCTGGTAAAAAGACGCACGGCTGAAGGTGAGTTGTTTATGAGTTCTGTAAAATTGGACATAGAAGCTCATGTGCCACGTCGTGCTGATAATCCTAATAATGACGATAGACTAAGTGCTTATTTAATTGATGATAGTGTTGAATTAGAACGCGGTAGTGTGGATGACATTGGTGCTGAAAAATACCTTCACCTCAATCAAAACGTGCCGGATAACTATGTCACTGCATTGCAACATGATTTTAATGAGCTGGGATATAGTGCGAGTAAGGCTGATGGGGCTTTTGGAAAAAATACCCGCACTACTGTCATAGATTTTCAAAAATCGGCCAATATTAATGTCAGTGGTATCGTCGATAGTCTCACTAAAGATGCGATTATCTTATGGCTAAAAGAAGGTTATTCAAAAATCAACCCGCCTAAAACGGATAAGCCATTGGACGAGCATCAGCCTGGTGTTAAGCAGTTAATCTTTCCTCCGGTTACCCATTTTAGTCAGGGCGATCCCCGTTGGGGAAGTCGATTATTAGGGCGTAGTTCCAGTATTTCTAAACAGGGTTGTGCTATTTCATCGATTGCAATGTTGCTTGATTTTTATGGACGAAAAGTAAATCCAGGTCAATTGGATGACTATTTAGACAATAATAATGGTTATAGTGGTAACTCGGTTATTTGGGGTGTTGCGGGTCAGTTTAATGAATCTCATGAGAAAAAACTTAAATATCACCGTGAAACGGGCAGTAGTCAGAAACTCGTCAAAATAATTAAAGAACGTATTAAGAAAAACTTGCCGACAATGGCGAGAGTTGATTATGGGACTGATGCTGATTTGACCTATAACCATTTTGTTGTGTGTGTCGGTATCGCCACTGATGGCGATATTATTATGAATGATCCCGCCACTCACCGTGGCAATGGCTATGTGGATTCAGGCAATGAAAATATTATCCAGAAAACCACACGTAAGAACAGCTATACCATTGTTGGTCTTGATTATTATGAACCCGTTAATTAGTGCCCACCCTACGGTTCTTTATATAAAAAACCTATTGACGGATGGGCACTAATTAGGCTTGCGCTGATAATCGAGTAATTTGTTGGCGAAATACTTGTCACCCAGTTCTGGAGCGATAGGATTTCCCTCCAGATCTACCAATGGCAGATCATATTCGTTCCAGCCACGCAGACCTGTTTTGAGGGAAGATACATTACTATAGCCCATTTGCATTAGAGTGTGGGCGGCAAAGATACTGCGGCTACCTGAGCGACAGACAACGATAATTTGTCTGTCCCGTGCTTCAACGAGTTCCGGTTCAGTCTCTTCATGATCCCATTCCACTGCCGTTTCAAGAATTCCTCGTGGTACATGTAGTGAATCGTCGATATGCATGGTGTCGTATTCCTGATTTTCGCGTACATCAAGGAATAAAATATTCGCATCATCGGTCATTTTATCTTCAATATCCCAGGGGAAATATTCTGTTATCTGAGGAGCAATTTCTGCGACAAGATCTTTATAAGTAATTCGTTTCATATTTTTTCTTAGAGGTTAAGGTTTTTTTCATTGTTTTCAAATGCTATTATTGATCAATTCCTCGCGTCTTAAAACAGCATTCCATGCCAACCAAGGTAGCATTAATAAGCTATTTTTG
The DNA here is from genome assembly GCF_016097415.1 of sulfur-oxidizing endosymbiont of Gigantopelta aegis. NCBI lineage: Bacteria > sulfur-oxidizing endosymbiont of Gigantopelta aegis. The sequence goes on from NZ_JAEHGE010000001.1 coordinate 2,650,699, forward strand.
AAGCTATGTTAATTTTCTCATTATAATCAATGAATTATCTATGAAAAGGGTAACTTCTCAATAAGTCTGTGCAAAACTTGAAATAAAAACAAAAAAAGTCTTGACAGCATTTTAGAGGACAAAAATTGCATTTTCACTGCCCCATGTAATTTATCCCTATAAATGATCCTGTCGATCTGTCTCAGATCGAAATAGAATATTTTTGAATATTATCTTAACTGAGAGGGAGTTTGATCAACACAGGGCAAACTAAAGAGCCTTAAAAAGCCATGATACAATTGTTTTATTGAAAACAACTAATGTGGCTATACTTAACCGGACACACAACTTAAAATAACTAAAAGATAAAAAGTGTGACCTAAAATGAATGATCAAACAAAAAAACCGAATAAAAGCTATACATCAGAATTTAAAGAATCAGCTGTCAAATTAGCTAATGAGACGGATCAACCCGTTTCTCAGACTGCCAGGGAGCTAGGTGTTAATGTAAATACTCTACATACCTGGATCAGTAAATATTCCAAACCGGTGAAGACGGTAGCCAATAGAAGTGATGAACACATTTATGATGAAGTAAAACGTCTGAAAAAAAGAATTGGCAAAAGTGATTCAGGAGCGTGATTTATTAAAAAGGCCACAGCGTACTTTGCAAGGGAAACTTTGTGAAGTACGCATGGATAACTGATCAGGCTAAAGATTACCCGGTAACGATTCTGTGCCGTTTTATGGATGTTTCCCGTAGTTGCTATTATGATTGGGTTAGCTCTCCTAAAACGGATAGAGAGAAAGAAAATGAAGCGCTTACTGAGCAGCTAAAAAACTGTTTGAAGACAGTCGCAAGACTTATGGAACCCGTCGTCTTAAAAGAAAACTGGCTGAAAAAGGCGTTCATATAAGCCGCCGGAGAATTGGTCGATTAATGAAAAAAGCCGGTTTGTTTTGTAAAACGAAGAGACGCTTTAAAGCGACGACTAATTCCAAGCATAATAAGCGTATATCTCCAAATTTACTGGAAAGAGAGTTTACTGTCTCTCAACCTGATCGCTACTATGTGGGTGATATTACCTATATTGCCACCAAGGAAGGCTGGTTATATTTAGCGGTTGTCATTGACTTATTCTCTAGGCAAATTGTTGGCTGGTCGATGGATGAGCGAATGAAAGCCAAGCTAGTCAATGATGCTTTACTGATGGCCATATGGAAGCGTAAACCAATGGATGGATTGCTTTGGCATACTGACCGAGGTAGCCAATATGCCTCTGATAGTCATAGAAAAATATTGTCGGATCATAACATAATTCAGTCTATGAGCCGCAAAGGAAATTGCTGGGACAATGCTGTATCAGAGAGCTTCTTTCATAGTTTGAAAACTGAATTGACGCACCATTGTCGATTCAAAACCAGAGTAGAAGCAAAGCAGGCAATATTTGAATATATTGAGGTATTTTATAATCGGGAGCGACTTCATTCGGCTAATGATTATTTGTCACCAGTCGATTATGAAATACAGCAGGAAATAGCTTAAATCGATTGATTGAAGAGGGGTAAAAGGCGACATAAATGCCGCCCATTACCGTTGACGGCCATCGGCTCCTCAGCCTGTGCCGTGAAGATATTGTAACAGGATCATTACCGTTGTGAAAATACCTTGGGTGAATGGAACGGCTCTATCGTTCCAGAGGGCAAAGCCCTTTCTCTTCATCTGTTTAAAGTTAACATGAGAAACTAAAATGATAGGAAATACAAAATGACAAAAATCACTTGAAACAGCCAAAAAAATATTTAGAAAACTGTCCGGAAAAGTGTTGACACATCAATTGTGAGTGATGATGCAGGACAATTTGATATTTTGTTGCACGCATTATGTTGGATACATGCAGACAGAGTGTTTCAGCGGATACTACCACTCAATGAGCGACATGATAAAGAACTGAACTGGGTACATACTCAGATTTGGGAACTATTTTATGATCTCAAACAATATAAACTTGAGCCAGATGATCCGTTGAAGTCAGCGATTGCTGAACATTTTGATGAATTGTGCCGGACTAAAACAAGCTTTGAAACGTTGAATCAGGCACTGAAACGATTGGCAAGAAATAAAACAGAATTACTGCTGGTATTGGAACGGCCTGATATTCCTCTTCATAATAATTTGAGTGAAAATGATATTCGAGAATATGTTATTAAGCGTAAAATTAGTGGTAGTACACGCTCAAAGGATGGGCAACTTTGCAGAGATACCTTTGTCAGTTTAAAGAAAACTTGTTTGAAACAAGGAATTTCATTCTGGGATTTTATTAATGACCGGATCAGCAAGAGAAATTTGATCCCATATCTGCCTGAGTTGCTGAAAGGTAAAGTTTGTGCTGTTTAAATGCACAGACTTATTGAGAAGTTACTGAAAAGGTTGAAATTGTCAGGGGGGTATATTTTTTGCTTTAGGTATATTTTGGGGTGGCCATCGAGGGCTAAAAATACCGTTTTGGTGGCTTTTTTATGAGCATAAAATTATTTTGACACTATAACGAAAAAGCCACCTCAAGTGAGATGGCTTTAATTGAGGAATGCTATCAGTGATAGCACTCAGCGGATTCAAGGTATTAGGCTTGAAGTTTTCGACGATTTATTGCAAATAAACCAATTAAGCCCAAACCCATCAGAGGAAATATTGACGGCTCTGGTATCTGTGCATCTACGTTAGACACAAGTAAGAAGCTTTTCTGACATGTTCCGCCTCGTGCGGTGCATGACCCGCCTATGCTAGATGTAACTCCGATTACATTATCATAGAATTCTATTAATCCGCCAGATTTTGTATATATTATTCCTAGCTGATTCGTTATGTCACTAAGAAAAAAAGCTGAAGAAGAATAATTGACACCGCCGCCAAATTGATTGGGAAAATCGGTGCTGTCGAGATTGAAATTATTACGATTGAAGCCTTGTGCAACGGGGTCAAAACTGGCAGCAGCATAAAAGAAATCTAAAGCTTCTGTTTGCGATGCAATATGAAAGCCCTCATAGGTAGCTCCGATCTCAAGCAATGGTAAAAGATCCCCATACGTCGTCGATGCGAGTAAATCCCAGCCTAGGTATTGTTTACCTGTGTTTGTATTGGTAATTAAGTCAGTAGTATTATCATAAGATAAATCACCCGTAACAATTATTGCATTTGCATTGCTAGCCAATGTCAAAGCTAATAATAATATTACCGTACTTAAAATGTGAGTTTTACCTAAATTCATTGGTAGTTTCCTAAGCTAATTTATGCTTTTAATTTTAAGCAAAATATAAGCTTAAAATAATTAATGTAATATAAAATCAATGGCTTGCAGATGTGTTTGTCACGATAGATGATCACTCGTTTGTCTGTTGAAACATTTAGTGCTCAATGCTAACGATAGACTTCTCACAACCGAGGGTATATTAATAAACTATTTTTGAAACCATGTCAATTTTTTTATCATAATCAATAACTTGTCTCTTTATGCTAAAAATTGAACAAACAGGGTAAAACGAACCATAGACATTTAGCGTCTTAAAATAGCAATCCAACGCCAAACATTCAAGAGACTGGATAAAGCGGCGGCGACATAAGTGAGAGCGGCGGCTAATAATACCTGGCGAATAGCGATAAGATCCCGCTGGGTCATATATTCTCCCTCTACCAATAGTGGCAGTGCTTTATTAAAACTGGCATCAAATTCAACGGGTAGACTGATAATATGAACCACAACGGATGAGGCAATGCTCAAAATGCCAATTAGGGCGATAAAAACGCCAGCCAAAGGGGAACGAATGAAGGCGCCCAAAATGGGGGCGATAAATAGGGTGGCAGCGCCAAATTTTTGAAATCGTTGGGAAACGATGACCATTTTACCGCGTAAGATCAACATTTCATCATTGCGAAAATCTTGTATGGCGTGACCAACTTCGTGGGCTGCAATGGCGATAGAAGTGAGTGATTTTCCATTATAATAGGCTTCACTTAAACGTACGGTTTTAGTTTGTGGATCATAGTGATCACCAGTATCGGTGATTTCCAGTGTCACAGGCAATTGGTAGCGTTCAATAAGGTGCTGGGCGAGTTCACCGCCTGTTCCAGGTAAATCTTTAATGTGTTTATCATGCTGTTTCATCACATATTTGACCCACCATTGCGGGGCAAACACGAGTAAAACTATAATACAGATGAGGAAAATATAAATCATTGGCTTTATAGTATCATGTCTATAGATTGAAATTTATGATGATTTAATATAAAAAAGCCCCTATATTAATGAAAATATAGGGGCTTTTTTTGCATGGTGGATGGCTAATGCTTTATAGCGCCGCCATGATATTTTCAGTGACTTCCCCAATGGAAGGACCACCATCAATGGCTATTACTTTAGTATCGCCTCCCAGTGCCTTGAAGAAGTTTACTGCAGCCATCGTGCCGGTATTTTCGTCATAATAAATATCATGACGCTTATCAACGGCATCTTCGTCCTGGTCATCAGCACGGGCAGATAATGCACCGCCACAGACGCGACAGACAATTTCACCGTCTTTTTCTACGGGCTTAATCGCATCAAAGGCAATATGGTTGGGGTGGTTATTGTCATTTTCACATAAACGACGCCCGGTAATACGTATTTTAGCGACATCACGTGGTAGCACGATTTCAATCACGTAGTCTAGCTTGATGTTAGCATCAGACAAGGCCTTTGCTAAGGTTTCTGCCTGAACTTTGTTACGTGGGAAGCCATCTAATAACCAGCCATCTTTACAATCATCTTCTTTTAGACGATCTAAAATCATAGGGATGGTAATGTCATCAGGGACTAAATCACCACGGTCGATGTATTCTTTGGCTTTTTTCCCCAATTCAGTACCACCACCGATATTTTGGCGAAAAATAGCGCCGGATTCGATGTGAGCAGTATTGTATTTTTCCTGAACAATCGCACCTTGAGTGCCTTTACCACTACCGTTTGGTCCAAAAATTAATATATTCATTGAGTTCCCTTTATTTATTTACAAAAAATTATCAATAATCCATCATATCATTAAGTCTCTCTAGTTTACTAGATGAGGAAATACCTCAAGTATGATATTTTTTGCTTATATTGTGTAAGAAATATATAGTTGATGGATTTTCTGCCATACTGAATAATGTATCATTAGCGTATCTGAATAACGCTGATCTATATCAATGCTCATTTTTATCTTAAGGATGGACTGATGACTAAAGTATTTAATGAACCCACGTTTAGAGATGGTGTTAACCTGATGGTTGATCGTGCCATTGCGGTCATGGGACTTGATGAGGGAGTGGCCAAGGCAATAAAGTCTTGCAATGCTGTGCTGCAAGTCCAGTTTCCGGTCAAAATTCGCGATAAAATTGAAGTCTTTACGGGTTGGCGAGCCACCCATAGTACCCATCGTTTACCCTCTAAAGGTGGCATACGCTATGCGCCTTATGCGGATCAAAATGAAGTGGAAGCACTCGCGGCATTAATGACCTATAAGTGTGCGATTGTTGATGTACCCTTTGGTGGTTCAAAAGGTGCTTTGCTCATTGATCCTAGTCAATATTCTCGTGATGAACTGGAGCTAATCACTCGTCGTTTTACTTTAGAGCTGATTCGTAAAGGCTTCCTCAGCCCATCAACCAATGTGCCTGCTCCGGATATTGGTACAGGACAGAGAGAAATGGCCTGGATGGCAGATACTTATAAACATTTACATCCTGATGACATTAATTATGTGGCCTGTGTTACCGGCAAGCCTATTCATCATGGTGGTATCCAAGGGCGTGTCGAAGCAACAGGGCGTGGTGTTCAATATGCTATTCAAGAATTTTTTCGCCATGCAGATGACGTGAAAGAGGCTAATTTATCCGGTTCATTAGAGGGTAAAACCTGTGTAATACAAGGCTTTGGTAATGTTGGCTATCATGCAGCTAAATTTTTATCTGAAGAAGATGGCGTTAAAATCACTGCAATCATCGAGTATAATGGTGCTTTGATCAATGATGATGGTATTGATATTGAGCAACTACGTCAACACATTGATGAACATGGTGGTGTGGAAACCTTTACCTGTGCTCACTTTGTAGAAGATGGCCATGCAGTACTGGAAAAAGAATGTGATATTTTGATTCCGGCCGCTTTAGAAAGTCAAATTACCATGGAAAATGCGTCACAAATTAACGCGAAATTAATTGTCGAGGCTGCTAATGGTCCTATTACCTTTGGTGCCGATGAAATTCTTGCCAAAAAAGGTGTCATTATTATTCCTGATGCTTATGCGAATGCCGGTGGTGTGACTGTTTCTTATTTTGAATGGATACGCAATATTTCTCATATCCGTTTTGGTCGCATGCAGCGTCGTCATGATGAAATGCGTGGTGCAGAAATGACCCGAGTGATTGAAGAAGCAACAGGGCGACATGTGTCGGATCAAATTCGCCATAGTATTAGTCGTGGTGCTGATGAGCTGGATTTAGTGCGCTCTGGTTTGGATGATACCATGCGTCTTGCCTATCAGGAAATTCGTGCAACGCGTGAAAATAATGATAATATTAAGGATTTACGCACCGCGGTTTATGTGACTGCCATAGAAAAAATATCACGCTCATATTTAGAAGTTGGCGTTTATTGAGGTCAGGTTTGGAAAATACAAGTTCAGAAAGTACACACTTAAAAAGTAAAAAAAATAGCAGCCCTTTGGGTGACATGTCAGTCGCGACTTTTTTGGCCGAATACTGGCAAAAAAAACCGCTATTGATCAGAGGTGCTTTCCCTGATTTTGCAGCCCCATTATCACCTGATGAGCTTGCAGGACTTGCTTGCGAAGAGGATGTAAATTCTAGAATTGTGATAGAAAAGGGGGGCGAGCACCCCTGGCAAGCAATACATGGCCCCATGAATGATGATGTGTTTGCTAATATGCCAGAAACACATTGGAGTCTGGTGGTTAACGATCTGGAAAAGTATCTACCAGAGCTTGCTTGGATCACGGATAAATTCCGCTTTATTCCGGAATGGCATTTAGATGACCTCATGAGTAGTTATGCTGCGCCAGAAGGTTCGGTAGGTCCTCATGTTGACCTCTATGATGTGTTTATACTACAGGGTGAAGGTAAACGACGTTGGCAATTGAACACTCAGCCGGTTGCTGAAGATAACGTGATTCCGGATATTGCCATTCGGTTACAAAAAGAGTTTACTGCTGAAATTGAATGGATACTCGAGCCCGGCGATATGATGTATATTCCCTCGGGAGTCTCCCATCATGGTGTTTCTATTGGTGAAAGCATGAGTTATTCAATCGGCTTTCGCGCTACGAGTCATGCAGATTTAGTGAATGACTTTGTTGCTCATATCACCGATGGTTTGTCGATCAATAAAACCTATCAATTGCCGCATAATAAACAACAGGTGCATTCCAATGAAATATCCGCTGCAGCAATCGCTGAATTAAGACGTGTTTTTACAGAATACTTAGACCCCAATCATCCAGAATTGGCGCGTTGGTTTGGGAGTTATGTGAGTGACTCAAAAGTTGATTATTTGCATCAATGTGAACAAAATGTTGACAATTTATCACAGCTAAAACAGTTATTGCTAGAACAAAATGCTGTTCTCATGCGCTACCCATCCAGTCGTTTTGCTTTTACACGAGACAGTGATCATTGCTTGCTCTTTGTTGATGGTCAGGATTTTAAAGTCTCAGAACAATTTGTTTATTGCTTATGCGATCAACGCATTTTGGATCTCGATGTACTGGAAAAATCAGCCTCAGACAACGAACTCGATTTATTCATTAACCTTTACAATTCTGGCAAACTTTATCTTCAATATGAAGATGATCAGGAGTGTGAGAGTTAATTTAGCTTGCTAAAATAGGGACTCCCGTGAATTGAATGGAAATCATTTGCCCAAAGTGTCAGACATCGTATAAGAATGTCGCAGTAAAATTCAGCCATAAATCGGTACGCTGTAAAAAGTGTCAGCACCGCTTTACGGCTATTGATAGCAGTTCCCCGCAAGAAACTCAATTATACCCACCTGAGCTTATACCTGATCCTACATCTTATTCTAAATCTGATCCTACATCTTATTCTAAATCTGATCCTATACCAGAAGGAACAATCGATCCCCAGGAAACACGTCTGGCTGCTATGACTCATGAGAGTCAAACTGAATCAACAAAATCATTAAGCGATCATCTGCGTGGTGATAAGGCTAAGCGTGAGTCAACACTCAGTGTATTACTCAATTTAGGTTCAGAGCAGTTTTTCGATGAAAAAAAATTATTATCAGGTGGGGCGACAGATTGGCAAGCAGGAGATGTTTTACTTGATCGTTATGAAATAAAACGACTTTTAGGTGAAGGACAATTCGGCCAAGTTTTTCAAGTACGACATCGTGACTGGGGCTTAGACCTGGCCTTGAAGACGCCTAAGCAAAAAGCCTTATCCGCAGGCTTTGAAAGTATAGAGAAAGAAGCTGAAACCTGGGTGAATCTGGATTTACACCCCAATATTGTTAATTGTTATTATGTTCGTCGTATCGATGGTATTCCACAAATTTTTAGTGAATACGTTGATGGTGGCGACTTAAAAAACTTATTGAATAGTGGGCGTTTATATAAAACTGATCCTGACAATACTTTATTATCGATTCTTGATATTGCCATTCAATTTGCCTGGGGATTAGAATATGCCCATCAGCAAGGTTTAATTCATCAAGATATAAAGCCTGCTAATGTGATGATAAGTTCAGAAGGTATTGTAAAAATTACTGATTTTGGCTTGGCCAAAGCCGGTGCAATGCTGGTCAATAATAAGCAAAGCTTAGTCGTTGCGGGAATGGGCATGACTCCGGCCTATGCATCCCCAGAACAACTGGCCGGCAAACCATTGACTTGGCGTACTGATTTATGGAGTTGGGGCGTTTGTGTTTTGGAGATGATGCTAGGCTATTGCTCTTGGGAAGCCGGTTCAATAGCTCCCGCAATATTGGATGCGTATAAGAAAAAACAACTGGATGAAAATCCGGCATTAGCATCTATCCCCGACGCATTATATGACTTATTAATGGCTTGTTTTAATGAGGATGAATCCAAACGTCCAGACAGTCTTCATGTTGTTGCTGATACCTTAGTGCAAATCTATAATACACTATCCGAAAAAAAATATAATAAAATACAGCCTCAGGGTGGTATAGGAACAGCCTCCAGCTTAAATAATCAGGCCATTTCATTACTGGATTTAGGTCAGAAAAATGAAGCGGTAGATGCCTGGAATAATGCTTTATCTATAGAGCCAGGGCATTTTGAAAGCCTGTTTAATTTCCTCTTTTATCAATGGAAATACGAAGGTTTAGAAGAACAAGACTATTTACAGAAAATAGAAATGTTGTTAGAGAATCGTCATAAAAGCAATATTTCTAAAAGCGATCTTCCTAGAAATAAGGCTCAACAAAAAGCAAGAATCAAGTTCGCATTAGCAAGTTTATACTTACACTTTTCATCATTTAAAAAAATACTATCGCTCTATCTCACTGAAAAAAATCCTTTACAGTCCTTAGCTGATTTATCCTATGAAAATGAGAAAAAAATCGTAGGGCTAGCCTTATGTGAGCAATATCGGCTTGATAAAAACGCCCCACATTGGCAATTGATTGCTAATTGCTTGAAAGATGTTATTGCAAGCAATGCTTCTGATCCCTATACAAATACAGCTTATACTTTGGCTTTACAACGAAGTGGCCAAACACGCTTGGCAAACAAGTTCTTTAAGGCCAGTTCAGCGATGGGTATCATTCCCAGGCAATTAAAACAGGCTGTTGCTCTTTTTCTTCCGGGTTATGAAGTACTTTATCGCATTGCAAAAAAGAGTATCAGTTTTTCTCAATTTGTAAATAATGATGAAAATATTGTTCTCAATCAAGGGAGTCGATTATTTCTTTGGAGTATAAAAGCTAAAAAGACGCTGAGAGAAATGTGTGGGCATATTGGAAAAATAACGGCCTTTTGCATCAGTAGTGATGAAAAACTACTATTAACCGGTTCTGATCAGGGTGATGTAAGAATTTGGTCAATGCAAACGAGCGAATTACTGCACGTTTGGTCTGCCCATGATGAAGCGATTAATGCGCTACAAATTTCTGCCTGTGGACAATATGTTTGGACAACGTGTAATGACAGTCTATTGTACTTATGGCAGGTTGATAAGAAACAGCGCTTAAATTCATTCTATGGTGAAGGCCATAGTGGTGAAATTATGGCCATACATTTATCTCCTTTTGTTGGCTCCTCAGCGTCTGCTATAGAAGACACTTTAGTGCCTAATGGGCTGATTGCTTCTGCATCAGCCGACAATATCATACGTATTTGGGAGCTTGTTACAGGAAGAACTTTAATTCTTTTGTCGGGTCATAGCATGCCCGTTGGTGCGGTTCAATGGCTTGATGAAACTCACGTCTTATCAGCAAGCTATGATAAAACTATTCGCTTATGGGATATTAGCTCTGGTCAGTGTCAGAAAGTCTACAAGGGCCACCAGGGTATTGTTAATACTCTGAAAGCAGCCACAGAAGGTCACTTTTTTCTCTCCGGCAGTAGTGATGGTGACTTGCGCTATTGGGATATCAAAACAGCATCGTCCTTTACCTTAACTCAATTCAATAGTGCTATTAGCCATATTAGCTTAGATCATTCTAATCACTTTGCTAGTGTAGTGACCTTATCCGGTGTGCATATTGTAGAAACTAATAATATTTATCGCTATCATGCTACTTATTTATTTTCCTTGCCTGAATCGGCAATGGAAATTGATCAGCTGTCACGCTTATTTGAGCAGAGTATCAGTCAGGCAAAAGCGGCATTGGATAAAAACAAAATTGCAGCAATCGCTCATGTAGAAAATGCCCGTGCTATTCAAGGTTATGAGCGTGATTATAGTGCTTTTAAATTTTGGGCGGGTTTCTATCTTTATTTCCCCCGGATAAAGTTAAAAGATGTTTGGAAATATAATGAATTAAAAGCGCATCAGGCTAGAGTATTGGCCTTAGAATTATCACCCTCAAATCATTTCTTATATTCACTGGGTCAGGATCAATGCCTTTATCAGTGGGATATTCAGAGTCAAAAAAAGAAGCGGATTTTAGAGCAACATCAACAGGCAATTAATCTTATCAAAGTCAGTGATGATGGTGCAGCCATATTACTTGCCTGTGGAAAAAATATTTTTCTTAAAGATATTAAAACGGCTAAACAACTATCATTGTTTAGCCATCATAATGCTGATGTATTAGCGATGACGCTCACGGCTGAAGGACGTTTTTGTTTGTCTTGCGATGATCAGGGTAAGTTTTATTTATGGCGCTTATTGACCGGCGAAATGATGGCGAACTTGAGTGACAAAAGCCATCATGTTGCGGTTGTTAATATTACTCAGGATGGCCGCTTCATTTTAACCGGACAGCGTAATAATAATCATATTGCATTATGGGATATCGCCACGGGAAAAGTAGTCGATCAATTTTCAGAACATGACAATATCGTCACGAGTATAGCGTCTACCACGGATGGTTTATATTTCGTTTCTGCCAGTGCGGACAGTAGTTTACGTTTATGGAAAACTCAGTCCAGCCGGACAAAATCACTGCGGGTGATGAAAGGGCATAGCCAACGTATTAATCAGGTTTGTATTGATGGACAAGGGAAAATTGCTCTGTCGGTCAGTGATGACAAGTCACTGAGGATATGGAGTTTAGCCAGTGGTGAATGCTTGTATGATTTTGAACGTATTGATACTAAAGATACGAGCATTAATATTAGTCTTGATGGGCAATTTGCATTTTCTGGTGATGCACAGGGCTCGATTATGTTTTGGTGTCTGGATTGGTTTTTAAAGAAAAATATTCAATTGGAATGGAATCATGATGCAGACATCTATCTGCAAAACTATTTTTCTACACATAGCAGTAAAGAGCCCGTTAAAGAACTGAACAATATTCGTCGATTGCTAAAGTATGCTGGCTTTGGAGCGATGAATGATAATGAAATTAACATGCAATTGCTGCATTTTTCACAAATAAATATAAATACGCTATTGCCTGGCAGTCGATTAAATTCACCAAAAACCACTTTAAAACAGGGTGTCAATAAAAAACCAATACGGTCAAATAAATTGACTTATGTCATGCTGTTTTTTATTGTATTTCTGGGCTTAATCTTTGTGACTATCGACCAGCCTATCGAAGAACCGCAGCGGGAGACATTAACACTTAATGTCTCTGAGCAAAACACCATTAATAATATGATGGATTTAATTATTCCTCTTGCCAGACTAAATGAAGCCGCTACGTTTGTGAATGGACGGCTTGACAGAAGCACATTACTGGTACCATTAAATATGAAAAATTTCAGGCAACGTTTTCAATTGGGTGAAAACACGCTTGTCGATGACTGGAATAATAAATATATTTATAAGGGAACTATCACCGGTCCATTTAGAGGACGTATGATTTTACGTTCTGCGGGCAGGGATCAGCAACTTAATACCGAAGATGATCTCTTGCTAACGGGCTTTCCTCATTGGCGCTATCTGGAAGTAAAAAGAAATAATGTGAGCTTGTTAAAACTGTCAGAAATAAAGGTGCGTTATGATATTGAGTCAAATCTGAAAGAAGTATTGCCCGAAAATGATCGAGATCATGTCATCGAAGAAAATAATGATGATGCTGAGCTTATTAATAATGGACTCGATAGTGAAAAGAATGAACAATTAGAAACCATTGATGAGGGAATAGAAGTTATGATCCCTCCCGAAGATAAGCGTCCCGTTCTTGTTGAATAATAGGATTTAGACATATTGAATAAAATATCAATTAAAGTAATACATGGACAATTAAAGTCAAAAGAATTTGTCTTTGAGGAACGTACTACCTGTATCATTGGTCGGGCGATAGATAATCATATTCTGTTGCCGGATGATCAGGCGCATAGCACGATTTCTCGTTACCATTGTTTATTAGATATTAACCCACCCGATATTTGTATTCGTGATTTTGGTAGTTTGAATGGCACTTTTGTTAATGGCGAAAAAATAGGTCAGCGGGAAATAGATGCTGACTTAATCAAAGCCAAACAATTAATTTATCCTGAATATGATTTAAAAAGTGGTGACCAATTTAAAATAGGTGAAAGTGTCTTTCAAGTTAGTATATCGGGTTCTGAAAATTTAGTTGAAAAAATAGAAAATGTGTCAACAGTTGAAGTTGATCCCTTAGATAAAATTAATCTGTTGATGAAAAAGGCCGATGATGAGCAACCGGATCTGCTGGCTATAAAGGGCTTCAATATTATAAAAAAAATAGGCAAGGGGAGTATGGGGGCTGTTTATCTGGCACATAAAAAAAATAGTTCAAGTAAAGAACCGTCTGATATTGCTTTAAAAGTAATGTTGCCAAAAGTACAAAGCAATCCCAGAACCCATCAACAATTTATTCGCGAAGCGAAAAATACCCGTTTATTGAAACACGATAATATCGTCAGAGTGCATGATGTTGGTTGCAATGATGACACCTATTTTTTTACCAGTGAATACTGTGAAGCAGGTAGTGTCTCTCAGTTAATACGAAAAAATGGTGGCAAATTACCCTTGTTTTTAGCCTTAAAAATACTCATCAATATACTTGATGGACTTGAATATGCACATAATATAAAAATTCCTATGCTGGTTTTAGCTGATGGTAAGAAAACATCGGCAGTCGGTTTGGTGCATAGAGATTTAAAACCCGGCAATATTCTTCTGACAAAAAACAAGGGGGAATTACAGGCAAAAATTGCTGATTTTGGTTTGGCCAAAGCTTTTGATGTGGCAGGGCTGAGTGGCAGAACGGCAACCGGTGTTTCTGCGGGGACACCTTTTTATATGCCTAGACAACAAGTGATTAACTTTAAGTTTGCCAAGCCTGAAGTGGACGTTTGGGCTGCAGCAGCGACTTTTTATCGCATGAGTACTGGTCGCTATCCACGACGTTATAGTAAAAAAACCGATCCCTGGCTCACCACATTAAAATCACCTGTCTCACCGATTCGTACTTATGATAAGTCTATACCTAAAGCCTTAGCCAAAGTAATCGATAAGGCTTTACTCGAACAACCCGATTTGTTTTATAAAAGTGCCATTGATTTTAAACTTGATTTGTTAAAAGTGATTTAACTTATGACTAATAATTTATTATCTGTTATTAACATTAAAGCATATGCCGGTCTGTCTGATCCTGGACTGGTGCGTAACAAGAATGAAGATAATTATGCGCTATTGCCTGAGCAAGGATTGTTTTTTGTTGCTGATGGTGTCGGTGGTATGCCATCGGGTGATATTGCCTCAATGCTGGTGCTTGAAGTGTTGCCATCTTTAATACAGCAACGTCTTGAGCAACAGCGATTATTTAAACATGATGAGGTCATAGTCTGTTTACGACAGGCAGTGATCGATTTGAGTAATCGCTTGTTAGCGGAAAGTCAGCATCATGCCAGCTATAGCGGCATGGCTTCAACATTGGTGTTAGTGCAGTTCTTACAAGATCGACTCTATGTGGTGCACTTAGGTGATAGCCGTGCTTATTTGTTAAAAGATAAGACTTTATCCCAAATAACCTGTGATCATACTTTAGTGAGAGATTTAGTACAGGCGGGTGCGATTACAGAAGAAGATGCCTTAACACACCCCGGGAAAAATCAATTAGTACAGTATATGGGCATGGAGCTTGCCCCGAATCCAGATGTGAATACCTTGTCTATCTGGTCGGGAGAAAAAATATTGCTGTGTTCTGATGGTTTGACTGATATGCTGAGTGAACAGGAGATTGCTCAGATATTAATAGACAATCCTAAGCCTGATAAAGCCTGCCAAATCTTGATTGAGTCGGCTAATGCTGCTGGTGGCAAGGACAATGTGACTGCAGTTATTGTTGATTTAAAATCGGGCTAGATCAGCGTTAGAGAGTTAGTGCCTATCCGTAAATAGGTTTTTTATATAAAGAACCGTAGGGTGGGCATGGCTTTATCTGCCCACGCTGACTCAAGCGCTTATTATGTACACTTTCAGCGTGGGCACAAAAAGCGTGCCCACCCTACGGTCAAAATTATCAAATAATTCTAGAATAAACGGATGGACACTCTTTATTTAAGCACTCTTTATTTAAGTACAGTACGTGCATTTAAGGGTTGAACCGGACGACTATTAGGGTGTTGTAGCGCTGTCCTGAACACATTCAGCTGACGTTGAGACATCCCCGGTCTGGACTGCATGACAATCCATGTGACGCCTTCGGTACACGGTGGTGTTGTTAAAGAACCATTGTAACGAAAGTAATTTTTTACTGCTTTTTTACGCTCAAATAATTGTGTATCCTGAGCGCTTAGGCGTGATGAACCACCGACTTTCATCGGCATATTTTTCAGTAATGGAAGCAGGGCAAGGTTATCTAAACCAGGTTGATACAAGAGTGATACAACGGCTAATTCATTGTCATCGCTCACATGCACAAAATGCGCTTCTAAAGGATAGCTGACGCCATCAATTTGATTTTCACTGGGGCTATGAAAATGAAATTGCTTCAAGAAGAATTCTTTGTCATCAAATTTTATACTGCCCCCAGAACGAATATTAACCTGAATTGAATGCCCCGTGTTAACAATATTTTCCGGCACTAACATGGCATAATCAAATGCGATGGGTTTGAGTTTGGCTTTGACGGCACGGCTGATATTCTCCGGAGACTGATTCTTGCCCTGTTTACAAGTAAGAAACTCAGAGGAAAGCTCAGCCCAGTGGATAGGGCCCGTATCACCTTGATAGGACCAGTGAATGGGTGCTTTCTGTGTTTTATTGTCATCATTATCACTACTAGCAGAAACTAATAGAGGACTAATGAGTAGGGCAGAAGCAAGAATTGAATAAAATGATTTGCTCAATACTGACATGGTATAAATCCTTGTGGTTGGAATAGTTAAGTCGTTTCTTTATTAATAATGGCACAAAAATCATCAGGTTTGAACTATCGTCGCTGAAAAAGAGGATTAAATCTCTTTAATTAGCCTGCTTTATTCCTAAATATCTGCCATTCTGCTAAAATTCTTGCTTTACTTACCCCTTTCCCTAATCAAAGAGTTTCAGCAAAAAAGCAATTATGGCCAGAAGAAGACGTAGAGCAAAATTACCTCAAGACCCAATCACAGTTACTATCGAATCAGTCAGTCATGATGGTAAGGGGGTCTGTCATGTGGATGATATGACTGTCTTCATTGATGGTGCTTTAGAAGGCGAAGAAATCAGTTTTATTTATACTAATAAACGCAAAAATATTGGTGAGGGCAAGGTACACGAAATTATTAAGGCATCGCCCTTACGAGTCGAGCCTGAATGTGAGCATTTTTCTTATTGTGGCGGCTGTAGCTTGCAGCACCTGGCTGACGATCAGCAAATTCTCCTCAAGCAGGGAATTATGCTGGATAACCTAAAGCATTTGGGCAAGTCTGAACCTGAAACGGTGCTTGAGCCTTTGCGTGGTCCACATTGGGGCTATCGTACCAAAGCGCGATTGGGCGTACGCTTTGTGGTCAAAAAAGATAAAATGCTGGTTGGCTTTCGGGAAAAACACAGTAATTTTCTGGCAGAACTTGAGACTTGTAAAGTACTACACCCTGATGTGGGGCTACATTTAAGGGGCTTGTCTGAATTAATTTTATCTTTATCTATCTATAAACAAATTCCACAAATTGAAGTGGCCTATGGTGATGACCAAGGGGCGTTTATTGTGCGTCACCTAGCCGCATTTACGGAAGAGGATTTGCAGAAAATATCAGCCTATGCAGAAAAAATGTCCCTGCATATTTATCTGCAATCTAAAGGGCCTGATACTGTTATTCGCCTATATCCACCGCTGGAAGACGATGATAATAAGACTGAGGGTACTTTTCAAGAACTCAGTTATGCCTTGCCGGAATATGATATTGTTAATTATTTTCGTCCCACTGATTTCACTCAGGTGAACATGGAAATTAATCGTAAGATGATTGATTTGGCACTGGAATTAATGGCACCCAAGGCAAATGATAAGGTCTTGGATTTATTTTGTGGCCTAGGGAATTTTACCCTACCAATTGCTCGCCAAGTGGCGCATGTCACGGGAGTTGAAGGCAGTTCTGAATTAGTGATTCGAGCCAAAGAGAATGCTTTGAGAAATGGCATTGTAAATACTGATTATTTTGCTGCGGATTTATTTGAAGATTTCGCCACGATGAAATGGGCGCAACAGCAATATGATTGTATTTTGCTTGATCCAGCGCGTAGTGGGGCAATGGCGATTGTCGAATATCTTCCTAAGTTTGGCGCTAAGACGGTAGTGTATGTGTCTTGTAACCCCTCGACCCTAGCGCGTGATACGGAAATTATGGTACATAAGAATGGTTATACATTAGTGAAAGCTGGGGTGATGGATATGTTTCCTCATACTTCTCACGTGGAATCAATTGCCTTGTTTATGAAAAAATAGTTTGTAAAGAAATAGTGGACCCGATCAACCTGCTTTGCACTTCAAATGTAGGATGTGGTGAGGAACGAACCGCATCAATGGCTTTAAACAAACCTTTTTGATGCGGTTCGTTCCTCACCACATCCTACAAGTGTAAAAATAAAGGGCTTATTTGATCTGTCCCGAAATAGTTCGTATAAAATTAGTTTTTATTGAGGGATTGCTTTTAATGGAGAAACACTGTGATTAAACGGATTTTGCTCATCATTCCCAGTTTCTTTTTTCTATTCATATTATTTGCATGTACTGATGAACAGCATGATGAGCCGGAGGCGGATATTATTCGTTTTGGCCTGACCAGTGCGCCGGTCACATTGGATCCGCTTCAGGCTACTGATGCGACTTCTGCCCGTATTAATCGCCTCATTTATCAACGTCTGGTTGAATTCGGGGCAGATAATAAGCCTATTCCCGGCATTGCTACCTGGAAACTATTAGATGCAAAACATTATCGTTTTACTTTAACGGGAAAATCGGTTTTTCATCATGGCCACGTTTTGACTGCAAACGATGTCAAAGCGACTTATGATGCACTGCTCGATCCAAAAACCGCCTCCCCCCATCGCAATGCTTTAAAGCATATTTTACGCATAGAGGTATTGGATGAGCGTACGCTTGATTTCTTTTTAACCCGTTCAGATCCTCTTTTCCCAGCTTTTTTAGCCGTGGGTATTTTACCCGCTGATGCGCTTAAACAAGCACATACTTTTAATCAACAACCGATTGGTAGTGGTCAATTTGAGTTTCTTCGTTGGCCGTTTGACGGACAGTTATTTTTACGACGAAAATCTGATCAGCAAGTATTTGAGTTTCTTAAAGTAAAAAATCCGACGGTGCGAGTGTTAAAACTTCTCCGAGGTGAATTGGATTTAATTCAGAATGATTTACCACCTGAACACATTGCTTTTCTAAAAAGTTCGGATGAAATTCAATTTTTAACTGAGTCAGGTGCTAACTATAGTTATCTCGGCTTTAACTTGCAGGATAAAGATACCGGGCAACAAAAGCTGAGAAGTGCAATCGCCTATGCTTTGGATAGGGATAAAATTATTCAGTATGCTTTAGGTAATGCCGCGCAAAAAGCCAATGGTTTTTTCCCTGCTCAGCATTGGGCAGGAGCACGCTTAAAAAGCTATGATTATGATCCGATTCGGGCAGTGGCTTTGATGTTGGAACTGGGTTATTCAGAAAAAAAGCATCTCAAATTAGTGTATAAAACATCCAGTGATCCTTTTCGTATTCGTATCGCAACGATTATCCAAAGTCAGTTGAAAGATATCTTTATTGATGTGGAAATACGCAGTTATGACTGGGGAACATTTTATGGTGATATTAAAAATGGTCAGTTTCAAATGTATAGCTTAACCTGGGTGGGCATAAAGACACCGGATGTTTTTCGGCAGGTGTTTCATAGTCACTCATTACCCCCTGAAGGGGCAAATCGGGGACGTTTAAATAACCCAAAAATTGACCAAATGATAGAACTGGCGGAACAAGAAATGGATTTGCAACAGCAGGCAAATTTATATCAAATCCTGCAACAGGAATTGCATCAAGTATTACCCTATGTATCCTTATGGTATGAAGATAATATTGCTTTTTATCGTAAAAATATTCACGGCTATCAGGTTTCTCATGATGGTAATTATGATGGCCTGAAGAACGTTTATCGCTCCTTAAACAAAACAAACAAAATAAACAACAAGCAAAAGGATTAGGCTGAAGCATCTATGCACAATAAAAATACTTCACTCATAAAACCGACACGCTATGTGTTTGTTTCGATAGCAGAACAAAGGCTGTTATTGATAGATAATGATTCAATTGAATTTGATGTCAGTATTGCCACTGGGAAAAATGGTGCGGGTGAACAGTTTGGCAGTGAATGCACACCACGAGGCTGGCATAGTGTGCGGGCAAAAATCGGCCAACACTGTGCTGAAAATACCGTTTTTGTGGGTCGTAGACCCACTGGTGAAATTTACTCTGAACACCTGCAAGCAGAGCATCCGGGGCGAGACTGGATATTGACCCGTATTCTTTGGCTTAATGGCCTAGAACCAGGTTTTAATCGTTCTGGCACTCAGGACACGATGCGGCGATATATTTATATTCATGGTTGCCCTGATAGCCATCCCATGGGTATTCCTAGCTCTCATGGTTGCATAAAAATGCGTAACTCAGACATGATTGAGCTCTTTGATCGCATTGATGTGGGCATTGCTGTGCTGATTAGCGAAGATAAATTTTCCAGTATTGCTCAAGAGCATGACATAGCGAACAACGTCCCAGATGCATAATTATATTCTTAGTCGTCTTGCCAGTGCCTTGATCGTTATCTTGGGAGTAGTTTGTCTGGTTTTTTTGCTTATTCACATCGTACCGGGCGATCCAGTAGAGGTGATGTTGGGTGAATCAGCAAGCGGGGCTGATCGAGAGGCATTACGTCATGCTTTAGGCTTGGATCTACCATTATGGCAACAGTTTTTTTCTTTCCTGAAAGGTTTGCTTTATTTGGATTTGGGCACGTCCTTACATTCTAAACAGGCCGTTGTGGATTTAATTGCCAGCCGAATGGGGCCGACCATCGAATTGGCGCTTGCATCACTAGGGGTCGCTTTTATCATCGCTTTTCCACTGGGGATTCTTGCCGCGCTGAACAAAGATCGATGGCTTGATGTCGGAGCAATGAGTTTTTCTTTGCTTGGGGTGTCTATTCCCAATTTTCTCATGGGTCCCTTATTAATTCTACTGTTTTCAGTGTTTCTGGGTTGGTTTCCCGTGAGTGGCAAGAGTGGTATTGGCTCTTTGGTTTTGCCGGCATTAACACTTGGCACAGCATTAGCCGCAGTGTTGTCTCGGATGATTCGCGCTTCATTATTGGAAGTCTTAAACGAGGACTATATTCGTACGGCACGGGCAAAAGGGCTTTCTAGACTGCGTATCATTGGCGTGCATGCATTACGCAATGCGCTATTGCCGGTGATCACATTGATCGGTTTGCAAATCGGTGCATTATTGGCGGGAGCCGTTATTACCGAAATTGTGTTCTCCTGGCCCGGACTTGGGCAACTCACGATAGAAGCGATTCAAAAGCGTGACTATCCCGTCGTGCAAGCTTGTATCTTATTGATCAGTACCACTTATGTCGTGATCAATACGCTGACGGATATTGCCTATGGCATGCTGGAACCGCGCATCAGACTAGAGCATGGATAAGGGGCAGGAATAATAATGAAACTGTACTTTTCCTTAGGTATTTTAGGTCTGTGGCTATTGATGGTTATAAGCGTACCCTTTATGAATTTACAGCCCAATGAAATTGCCCTAGAAAAAATCTTACAGATGGGTGATTCTACTTCATTTCTGGGCTATGATGATTTAGGACGCTCTATCATTGATCGTTTGCTAACAGGGGCTTACACTTCCTTTTTAGTGACGTTCGGAGTGATATTTATTTCTTTGCTACTGGGCACGGCTATTGGCGTGATCAGTGGCTATGTTGGCGGTCATTGGGATCACTTTATTATCCGGGTGATAGATATTTTTATGGCCTTTCCGGGGATTTTATTAGCCATTGCCTTAGCAGGCTTAATGGGGCCGGGTATCAGTAATGTGATTATTGCTTTGAGTGTTGTTGGCTGGGTGGGCTATGCACGGCTTTCCAGAGCACAGGTGATGGCCATTAAACAACGTGAACATGTGCAGTCAGCCAAAGCATTGGGTGCTTCTCATGCACGTATTATTGGCTTTCATATCCTACCGTTGATTGTTGCGCCCTTAATCATTGAGTTTACCTTTGGCATTGCCAGTGTGGTGATTGCTGAAGCAGGACTGTCTTTCTTAGGCTTGGGTGTACAAGCCCCAGAAGCCTCATGGGGCAGTATGATTCGTGATGGTAGTCAATATCTTTTGATGGCTCCACACATGGTCTTAGCACCGGGTTTGGCATTGATGCTGGTGGTTTTAGCCGTTAATCTGCTCGGCGATGCAGTACGGGATAAATTGGATGTAAAAAGTTAATTGCGTATCTGAGAATAGTGACAACAATAATGACAGCGTTTTAAGGAAATAAATATGACATTAGGTCCCGTTATGGTGGACATTGCAGGTCAAGAACTGACTGCAGATGACAAGGCTTTATTAATGGATTCCTTGGTTGGCGGGGTGATTCTTTTTAGTCGCAATTATCACTCGCTCGCACAATTAGAACAATTAGTGACTGACATACAAAGCCTAAAAAAACCACGCTTATTAATTGCCGTGGATCAAGAAGGCGGGCGGGTGCAACGTTTTAAAGATGGCTTTACCATTTTGCCTGCGATGCGACGCTTTGGTGAAATATATGATGCTGATCAAAAAACAGCCTTGGAACTGGCTCAACATTGCGGCTGGCTAATGGCCAGTGAAGTCTGTACAACCGGTGTAGATATCAGTTTTGCACCGGTGTTGGATATTGATAAGGGAATCAGTTCAGTGATCGGTGATCGTGCCTTTCATAGTGATCCCTTTGTCGTAGGGAAAATCGCTCAGGCTTTTATTGCCGGTATGAACGAAGCTGGTATGCTGGCTACGGGCAAGCATTTTCCCGGTCATGGTTCGATTGCCGCCGATTCTCATGTGGCCATGCCTATTGATGAGCGTCCCATGCGGGAAATTGAAATGGATGACTTGAAACCTTTTCAATTCATGATTGATGCGGGCATTAATGCCCTGATGATGGCACATGTGATTTATTCACGAGTTGATCCGCAGCCAGCTGGTTTTTCCAGTTTTTGGATGAAAACCATTTTACGCGATAAAATGCATTTTCAGGGTGCTATTTTCAGTGATGATTTATCCATGGAAGGGGCAGTCATTGCCGGTGACTATCCGCAACGAGCAAAAGTTTCTTTGGAGACCGGCTGTGACATGATCCTAGTGTGCAATAACCGTGCAGCAGCCTGGGATGTGGTCAAAAGCCTGCACGGTTATGAAAATCCGGCATCGAGTCTGCGCTTAGCGCATTTACATCACAAGCAGGCTAAAACGCGTGATGAACTGGTGAAAGAACCACGTTGGAAAGAAGTGAAAGCCATGCTGGATAAGTATGTTGATGAGCCATCGATGAACCTACTTGACCCAACTAATTATCCTAAAATAATCAGTTGAATCGTAGCGAGAGCGACTTAGGTGCTGAAGATTAAGAGTTTTACAGGTTATTTTGGCTTTATTCGTAGTCACCCTACGGGTGAAGTCAAAATGTTCTGGAAAATCCTTAAGATTCAGTACATAAGGCGGTCGCAGTAGGTTCAACTGATTTTTTTAGGATTATGCTAACTAAACCACTTCATAAATCAATAAGGAGTACTTATGGAATCAGCTGAGTTTGAGTTAAAACAGTGGCTGTTACAATTGGAATTTTTACGGGGTGATGGGCTGTGGGTCACGGAAGCTTTTTTGATCATTGTCATTGCATTGATGTTCAATTTTTTCCAAAAGCGCATGATTCATAAACTGTACACGAAATTAAAAACCACCAAAAATCCTTGGGATGAAGCCTTAATTGAATCCCTAGCCAAACCTATCTCGGCATTTATCTGGCTGTGGGGCATTACCATTGCTGCCAACGTGATGGCGGATGCCAACAATGTCAGTATCTTTGATAACCTGGTCAAACCCACCCGACAAGTCGGTGTCATAGTGATACTCACTTGGTTTGTGTTGCGTTTAATTATTCGCGTGGAACGCAATCTGATTAAAATAGGCCGTCAAAAAGAAGACAATTATGATGTCACGACGGTACAGGCAATTACCAAATTGTTTCGTGTATCGGTTGTTATTACCGGTGCATTGATCATGATGCAAGAATTGGGTGTCAGTGTTTCTGGTGTGCTGGCTTTTGGTGGAATTGGTGGCATGGCCATTGGTTTTGCGGCAAAAGACTTGTTGTCGAACTTCTTTGGTGGACTGATGCTTTATTTAGACAGACCTTTTGCTGTAGGGGATTGGATTCGTTCACCTGATCGCAGTATAGAAGGCACAGTAGAGTGTATTGGCTGGCGACTGACAATCATTCGTACCTTTGATAAGCGCCCCCTCTATGTGCCAAATTCCACCTTTGCCAGTATTTCAGTGGAAAACCCATCACGCATGACTCATCGACGCATTAAAGAAACCATTGGTATACGCTATGATGATAGCGCTAAATTGGAAGTCATTTTAAATGATGTGCGAGCAATGCTGAAAAATCATGATGAAATTGATAGTAGGCAAACCTTGATGGTTAATTTTAATGAATTTGCCCCCTCATCTTTGGATTTTTTCATCTATACTTTTACTAAGACAACCAATTGGATTAAGTATCATGAGGTTAAGCAGGATGTGTTATTGCAAATTTTGCAAATCATTGAAAAGCATGGTGCAGAAGTTGCTTTTCCAACCTCGACTTTACATCTTAATGGTGACTTAGGTTCGAATAATCATAGCCTTGGTATTAATAACGATGGCATCAATAACCCTATCAACAAATAATATATGGAGTAATAATGGCAGATAAGTTGCTCATTATCATGGTTAACACCGATCCCAATAACGGCACTGAATTAGGAGCGCCTTTTTTTCAGGCAACGGTGGCAGCTGCGATGGAATATGAAGTGGAAGTTATTTTAACGGGGCGTTCGGGTGAACTCGCTGTCCGTGGTGTGGCAGAAAAATTATTTATCAAACCGGATAGTAAACAAACGGTTTATGATTATATTCGTGAAGCCTATGAGGCTGGTGTTAAGTTTAAAGTGTGTACCCCCACGCTGGATCTTTGGGGTGATGATTTAATCCCCGAGGTCTCTGAAACCATTGGTGGCGCGTATGTTATTTCTGAAGCCATGGATGATAATACTGTTACTTTTACTTACTTGATTACCCACAAAGCTCCGCCATATTTCGATAATTATACTATAATTATACTATAATTAAAGTATAGATTATGTGTGGAGTAGAATGATGTCAAAAAATAAAATTCAGTTTCAAGAAGGTTATAGTTTATTTGAGCTTTTTAATGATTATGGCACTGACAAACAGTGCCGACAAGCCTTATTTAAATGGAAATTTCCTGATGGATTTGTTTGCCCAGAGTGTGGCAATAAGACTTATTGCACTCTAGAACATCGCCATCTTTATCAGTGCCACCATTGTCATCATCAGACATCAGCAACCTGTGGGACAATATTTGATAGTACCAAACTGCCTTTATCTAAGTGGTTTTTAGCGATTCATCTTATGACTCAATTGAAGACAGCGGTTTCAGCATTAGAATTAAAGAGACAGCTTAAGGTAAGCTACAATACAGCCTGGAGTATGAAACAAAAGATCATGCAGGTTATGAAAGAACGTGATGACAGTAAACCTTTATCAGGCATCATTCAAATTGATGATGCCTACTGGGGGTGGTGAGCACAGAGGCGGCTCCAGAGGTCGTGGTTCAGAAAATAAAACACCGTTCGTTGCAGCCGTTTCTACTAATGAAGATGGACACCCGATTGCAATGAATTTAAATGTGCTTAAAGGGTTTAAATCCAGTGAAATAAAACGATGGGCACAAACTCATTTAACACCTGGAAGTACTGTTTACTCAGATGGGTTAAATTGTTTTCCTGCGGTTAAAGAAGCTGACTGTAAGCATGTTCCAATCGTCACGGGTGGTGGTGCGGCAAGTGTTGATAAATTGAGTTTATCTGGGTTAACACTATGATAGGTAATATTAAAAACTCTATGAAGGGAAGCTATCATTCCATTAACTCAAAACATTTACCTCGGTATCTTGCTGAATTTTGTTATCGGTTTAATAGACGCTTTAACTTAAAAGACATGATGCCAAGGTTTTTATGCGTGGCGATGAAAACGCCACCTATGAATGGAAAGCTCCTAAAAATGGCGGAGCTTTATGGGTAATCAAGTTTACTTATTAATATAAAGCTGACTAAAGAAAAAATATGTCTGATTTAAAACAACTTTTTCACCATAGTGAACAGGTCAAAGCCGACGCTGATTGTTTATTTGAACAGTCAGAAGTAATGCGGGCCATTGTCAATATGGCTCGCTCAATTAAAGATGAATTAGCCGATAGTCATCCAATTGTTATAGGTATTATGAATGGTGCCATGATCCCGATGGGATTATTATTACCTGAGCTAGATTTCCCTTTGCAGGTTGATTATTTACATGCCACGCGCTATCGCGATAAAACTTCGGGGGGTGAAATGCAATGGCTGGCATCCCCTAAAATTCCCCTAAAAAATAGAACGGTGTTATTAGTTGATGACATCCATGATGAAGGGATTACGCTGGAGCACATAAAAAGCTATTGTCATGAACAAGGTGCGGCACAAGTTTATAGTGCAGTATTGGTGAATAAAAAACATGACAGAAAAAATAATACGGGGGCTGATTTCATTGCTTTAGAAGTTCCTGATCGCTATGTGTTTGGTTTTGGTATGGACTATAAAGGCATGTTAAGAAATGTCTCCGGTATTTATGCAGTTAAGGGTATGTAAATGAGTAAGACAAAAAAGCACTTTGGTATTATTGGTGGGACTGGACTGACGGCGCTGGAAAATCTGCAAATAGTACGTCGTGAAATTGCCAGAACTCCTTTTGGTGAGGCTTCATCGACTTTAAGTATTGGTCGTCTGATTGATGAACAACAGGCTGATAATGCAACATCTGAAGAAGTTGTTTTTTTAGCCCGACATGGTCATGCGCATAGTATTCCCCCTCACATGATCAATTATCGTGCTAATATCTGGGGGCTTAAAGAGGCGGGTGTCAATACGATTATTTCGGTTAATGCTGTGGGTGGCATTCGTGAAGACATGGTGCCGGGGAGCTTGGCATTGCCTGATCAAATTATTGATTATACTACTCATCGTGTGAATACTTTTTTTGAAACTAATTTAACATCGGTTACACATATTGATTTTTCTTACCCTTATGACGAAGCGCTCAGTCAGTTGGTTTTATCTACAGCTCAGGAAGAGGGGATTGATATTATAAAAGGTGGGACTTATGCTGCCACTGAAGGCCCTAGGCTTGAAACAGCAGCGGAAATACAACGTCTCAAACGTGATGGTTGCGATTTAGTGGGCATGACAGGTATGCCGGAGGCAGCTTTGGCTCGTGAGCTTGGGATTGATTATGTGTCTATCTGTGTGAATGCTAATTGGGCAGCAGGACTCAGTGATGAGTTGATTACTATGGATGTGATTGAAAAGAATATTACTGATGGGCTTAAACAGGTTCGTCGGCTTCTTGTGGCTCTTTTAAATAAGAGTTAAATCGAAGGCTGGGACTTGGATGCTTAATGAGTGATTAATCCGTCTCTGAATGCGGTGGCTTTATTTCGCTTAAGATTTCATCAATGCGCGAAATAAAGCCACCGCATTCAGAGACTCAGTTTTATTTATAGACTCGGATTTGAGGTTTATTCTACTGTTGTTGTTGTTGTTGTTGTTGTTGTGTTTCGCCGCCGCTGGTAAAGGGGGTGACGTAGACTAGCAGGCCAAAAACTGGGTTGTCGATATAATGTAATTCACGGCTGCGCATTTTTCGATTTTGCTTAAATAAATAGACTTGGTTGGTGCATGAGTTGTTGTCATTTATTGCATCTGTATTTTGCGTTTCGAGTTGCGATGTGCCATTTTCTAATTGCTTATCTAAAGCGGCATCACTGGCTTTTTCTATAGTCGGACTGGTTTGTTCAGATGAATATTCGCATCGAGAGGCTTTTAGGTCAACTTGCATGTGTAGGAAGCGTGAGACATATAATTTTATTTCACCGCTAGGGATTAAACTATCAGAAAATTGATTTGAGATGATTTTAATGGGTAGTGCCTGGTGCTTTGATAGTGAACGTTGTGTCCAGCCAAAATGTGCTAAAAGTTTAAAGTTAGGTGAATAACGCAAATGAGCAGCTGATTCGGCCAGTTTGTAGTTTTCTGCTGAAATGGCTGCGATGTCATTTCTAAGGGCTAAAAAACGTTTATTTTGTAGGTCATATTCGGCTAATGCCGGGCTGTCATCAGTGAGTGTTTGATTGTCAGTTATTGTTTGTGCTGTGCCAATGTTTTTATTCAATGAGCTTTCATTTGTATTGTCATTGAATGTCCCATCAAAAAGATCGGGGCGACTCCAGCGTTCATCGCGTTTGCCTTGTTCATTCAAATGTTGAAAAAGGATGACTTCAACGATGTAGTATTGTTTCTTTTCAGTTGCTACGTCCGTATTGGCTGTTTCTTCTGCTTGAAGCGAGGTGCTGGCGCAGAGTAATAGCAGTAAATAACGTCCATATTTTAACAGAATGTGCATAGTTTAATGATCTCGTTTATTAAGCGATATATTATGCTAAATAGCCTCGCGGAAAGCTATACTAAATTAGTGAATTTGAGAAATAGATGGATAAATAAATGAGTATCCTGGAAATTGTAACAATGGGTGATCCCCGATTGGCTTTAGTCGCATCTCCTGTGGTTGATTTTCAGGATGAGACTTTAGCCCTTAGTATAGCTGATATGGTTGATACGATGAGACATTATCAGGGAGTGGGCTTGGCTGCACCGCAAATCGGTTTGAGCAAACAAATACTGGTGCTTGAGGTGGATGTGAATGAACGCTACCCACAGGCCGAGAGTATTGCTTTGAATGTGCTGATTAATCCGACCATTATTGCAGCCTCAGATGAGCAGGAAAGTGCCTGGGAGGGTTGTTTGAGCTTGCCTGGTTTAAGAGGTAAGGTTGCTCGTGCTGCTCAAATTACTTATCGGGCACAGTCACCAACAGGAGATTTCTTAGAAAAAACGGTGACGGGCTTTCATGCACGGATTATTCAACATGAAATTGATCACTTAAAGGGGGTTTTATACCCACAACAACTGACTGATTTGCATGATTTTGGTTTTGAAGATAGCTTGCCGGGCTTTAACTTAGAAAACAGCTTAGAAAAACCAGTTTAATCAAATGTGCTAAGACTGAACAATTGCTTGTAAAATCCGATTGGTAAAGCTTGTTCTGAGGTAAAAGCCTCGAGGAAGTGTTTGTTTTCTCAGACCATTTTCACCGATGCCGGTAGTGACGACCGAACTATTGGCCGCTTTGGGGCGAATTTGTAATGATTCACCCATGTGGGCGGTAATACTTTCTACCTGTCCTAGGCTGATCAGTTCCATGAATTCTTCCCAGTCGCGTTGTAACTCATCCATTTGTTGTTCAGACGGCGACCAGATAAAGCCCTTGCCCACTCGACGTTCAGCAATAGCAATAGCCGGATCGGCCTCTATCGGTAGCCAGAGAACTCTGGATAGCTTGTGAAAGACACAGGAGTCCTCCCAACTTAAACCAATATTATTGAGCAAGGGAGTTACGCAAACATAGGTGGTTTCTTTGGCTTTGTGCTGTGCTGTGAGCGGGATGGTTTTTAATTCAATGCCTAGATTTTGAAAGTCAGGCTCGGATAAATTTCCGGCTGATGCACCTAAATGGACTTCAATGAGTTGACCTATCCAACCCTTATCGCGTTTGAGATTGTCCGGTACTGTCCAGTGGATATTCAGTGCTAATTGAGCCAATGTTTGCCCCGCAAGCGCTTTTACTCGTGCTTCCAGCTCGGCTTCGGATGTGGGTTTGCTGAATTTTTTCATATCAAATGCTAACTTTTCATATCAAATGCTAACAACGGAAACAGGGAATGCGAATTGTAAAACAAAGGGAGAAAAGGGCTTAGACAGATTTAATCAGTAAAAAAACAAAACCGGCAACAAGCGCAAGAGGTATTAAGACAGACACCAAATCATTGCTGGATGCTTTAGGACTGTTTTTAATCATGTCTTTAGCACGGGGAACAATGTAAACAAGCATCATTACAATCAGTAATGCGGAAAAAATTTTCATCCAATCCATAAAACGTTGTCTCTGATAAAATTGAGGGGAATGTATTTTACCATTCCCTTTCTATGCTGTTGAGGATAGAAAGGGAAGGTAAAATGCAGGGACAGACTTAGTCGTCTGACATGACACCTAATAACATCAACAAATTAACAAAGATGTTATACAGACTTAAATATAAGCCCACTGTTGCCATGATGTAGTTTTTCTCACCACCATTGATGATACGGCTGGTGTCATACAAGATGAAACCACTCATGATTAGGATGATCGCTGCTGACAATGCTAAAGACAGTGCAGGGATTTCCATGAAGATATTGGCCAGCGCTGTAATTAATACCAGAACCATACCAACGACTAACATGCCGCCCATGAAGCTAAAGTCTTTACGTGTGGTGAGTGCATATCCAGATAATGCTAGGAATATCACACCAGTACCGCCTAAAGCGGTCATAATTAATTGACTGCCATTGGCCATTTGTAAGTAGTTGTTGAGCATTGGACCCAGGCCAAGACCCAGTAAACCAGTGATGCCGAAGACCACTGCGATACCTGCTGCGCTATTGGCTGTACGAGGTAATACAAACCAAATTAAACCTAGTGCACCAAATGTTGCCACCAGAGGCATAAAGCCACCGATATTTATTTGCATTGAAATGAAAGCAGTTAAGGCACTAAAAAGTAAAGTGACAGAAAGTAACGCATAAGTATTTTTAAGTACTTTATTGGTTTCTAGAACAGCTGATTGCGGTTGTGCAAACTCTACTGGACGATTCATTATTGATTAGCCTCCTGGCTTTTCTTTTTTAGTAAAAAACGCTAGTAATACGTGGATACACAAATCTGTACTTTAAACTGTAAAGACTGTATTTAATGTGCAGTCTGTATACGAACGTAGTAATTAAGCAATTATGACTTAAACATGCTATCTATGACAATACAAATCAAGGAAAATTCATTTTTTTTACATTTAGGCTAGTATTACTTGAAAAGGTTGTTTATAATCGCCTCACTTTTTCGACGGTGGGCTGGCAGAGTGGCTGAATGCACTGGTCTTGAAAACCAGCAACGGTTTATCCCGTTCGGGGGTTCGACTCCCTCGCCCATCGCCATTATTTTAAAAAGCTGTTATTTTAAAAATAATAAACAATAATGAGCCAAGAAAAAGCTATTATTTTCATCCTATGAAAATAGAATCTATTTCAAAACTATTTCATCGTTCCTTTTAGTAATACCACATAAAAATTAAAATATAATGTTAGTGAATACTTATGCAGGTCTTTTGCTGTAGCATCTTACCTCTAAACAAGTTAAACTTTCACTATAACGGAGATGGGGTTTATTGCTGTGTTTTTTCTTCATTTAGGCAATACTGAGTACATCCACCCATACATAGCTTAGGATAAAGTAACAGGCAACATTAATAATAAAGCCTGGAGGATTTCAGTGATAAAAGGTAAGCGCTTAACCATCTAGCGTTATTCAAAAAATATCTCCCCTGCCTCATAATCAATCCATCGATTAATTATGAGACATATCAATGAAACCAGAAACCCAAGCCAACTCAAAACAATTTTGGCAAGACCACGTTAATCAATGGAATGAAAACAGTATCAGCCAGGCATCCTATTGTCAGGAACATGGGCTATCCATCAAACGTTTTGGCTATTACAAGCGTAAGTTGCTGGGTGCAACAACGCAAACCAGTGCGATGACAAAGGGGAATGGTTTTATTCAACTATCCTCCCCGAAACACTATTCAGCCCGCACCTCAGCATTAATTGTAGAATTACCCAATCAGCTACGCATTGAAGGAGTGACTGCCGATAATGTACAGCTGGTAAAACAATTAGCAGGACTGTTCCAATGAAGTCAGCCATACGTCCATCACTCAGCCTGCCACAGGTGTATCTCTATCTGAAGCCTGTTGATTTTCGTAAAAGTTTTATTGGCCTCAGTGCCATTGTTGAATGTGAATTAGGTCATAATCCTTTGCAGGCCATCTGTATGCCTTTACCAATCGTCAGCGTAATAAAATTAAATGCCTCTTCTGGGATAATACCGGTTTTGTACTCTATTACAAAAGTCTCTCAGAAGAAAAGTTCAATGGCCAAAGGGTGAAGATGACCTGATGAATATCACCGGACAACAAATCAACTGGCTATTAGACGGCTATGATATCAGTGTCATGAAACCGCATAAGAAATTGCATTATGAGTCTGTATTTTAAGTACTTTTTAGTCTATTTTTGTTATAATAAAGCCATGCAAAACAAGGCTGAATCCACAAAAACGACTCTATATTTTCCGCTTTTTCACACGCGGACAAGAATGAATTGTTGAGTGTCATTGAACAGAAAAACCACCGTATAAAAATACTGGAAGAAGCCCTTCGTCTGGCTCGTAGTAAACGCTTTGCACCCAGCAGTGAAAAAAGTGATGGTCAGGAACGCTTATTTGATGAAGCTGAGCAGGCGGCTGACGATGAGGGGCTCCCTGAACCTAAAACCACTTCGCCTAAGAAGAAAGAAAAAACAGGCAGGAAGCCTTTCTCAAAGACTATTCCAAGAGTCCCTGTCTTCATCGATCTGACAGATGAAGAAAAAGCCGGTGCCATTGAGGTTTTTTACACTAAAGTCAGAGAAGAGCTGGATATCATTCCAGCTAAAGTCCAAATACTGGAATACTTCCAGGAAAAAGCCGTCTTTGCAGGCACCAATGACACAGACAGTCGTTCAATGAAAGCTGCGGTCATGCCAAAACATCCATTACCTAAATCAATGGGCAGTATTCACCTGATGGCACACATCATTATCTCAAAATATGCCGATGGTTTGCCTCTGTATCGAATGGAAGGCATATTATCACGCTATGGCGGCGATATAACCCGAGCCACCATGGCCAATTGGGCTATTAAACTGGCTCATCAGTTCCAGCCGCTCATCAACCTCATGCGAGAACATCAACTGTCGGGTGACATCATCCAAATGGATGAAACGGTGCTCAAAGTATTAAAAGAGCCGGGACTCAGTGCTCATTCGAACAAATACATGTGGGTCAGTCGTGGCGGGCCACCTGGACAACCCAGTGTGCTGTTTGAATACGATCCTTCTCGTAAGAAGGAAGTACCACTGCGCCTGCTTGATGGCTTTAGCGGCTATCTGCAAACCGATGGCTATGCCGGTTACAATGCCGTGTGTGCACAAAATAATGCCACATCGGTCGGCTGCTGGGATCACACTCGCCGTAAATTCAAAGATTCTCAGACGGCACAACCAAAGAAAAAGAGCAATCAAAAGCCTACAAAAGCCGATGTGGCACTGGCCCATATCAATAAGCTGTATTTAATTGAGCGTGAGATAAAAGAAGCCAGTGTTAATGAAAAATTTAAGGTTCGTCAGAAACAGAGCCTGCCGCTTCTTGAGAAAATAAGAACATGGGTCGATAACACCCTGGGCAAAGTGCCGAACGACAGCTTGACAGGAAAAGCACTCACCTATATTGATAATCAATGGCCTAAGCTGACTGTTTATTGTGAAGATGGTCGGTTGAATATCAGTAATGTGCTGGCAGAAAATGCTATCCGTCCATTCTGCGTGGGTAGAAAGGCCTGGTTATTTTCAGATACGCCAAAGGGTGCACATGCCAGTGCAGTTCATTATAGTTTTATTGAAACCGCTAAGGCCAATGATATTGAGCCATATGCGTATATGGTCTATGTATTAACCCAATTACCTTATGCGGATACGGTTGAAAAGCTGGAAGCATTGCTTCCCTGGAATTTTAAAAAATCAGAATTGGAAAAGGTAAAGAACGCTGTTCGTTAAGCGCTTACGATAAAAGTGTTACTGGTCGATGACCATGAACTCGTCAGAACAGGGATAAGACGCTTAATCGACGATATCAATGGTCTTGAAGTCGTTGGAGAAGTCGAAACAGGTGAGGCTGCCATTGAGTTCACTAAAAATGAACACGTCGATGTCGTGTTGATGGATCTCAATATGCCCGGTATTGGTGGCATGGAGGCAACCCGTCGTCTCATTGCAAAAGATCGACACCTAAAAATCATTGTCGTCACCGTCCATGACAGCGAACCATTCCCACAACAATTATTCAAAGCCGGTGCCATGGGCTACTTGACCAAGGGCTGCAATATTGAAGAAATTGTCCATGCGATTAAAGAAGTATTTTATGGTCGTCGTTATGTGAGTGTTGATATTGCTCAAAAAATGGCAATGAACGTACAACCTGAAGACGAAAATCCCTTTGACAAGCTGTCACAGCGTGAAATGCAAGTCATGATGATGAGTATGCAGGGCATGAAAGGACAAAAAATTTCTGAACAATTGAATTTAAGTCCTAAAACCATCAGTACTTACCGCTATCGTTTATTTGATAAACTTAATGTCTCCAATGATGTTGAATTAACCCGTTTAGCGATGCAATACGGTCTGATTGATGATACGGTTTAATTCCGTTCCTTAAGCCTTTAAATGTGCGATAAACCCAAACAAGCCTTTCCCCAACTACAATTCGAGCTGGCTGAGTTTTTAGCCGATCTCACCACAAGACCTGGCGTCTATCGCATGATAGATCGCAATGACATAGTGATTTATGTCGGTAAGGCAAAAAATCTAAAAAATCGAGTCAGTAGCTATTTCAGGCAAGCAGGCCAATCACCCAAAACAACCGTTATGGTGGGGCAGATTGCTAACATTGAAATCGTTATCACCCATACTGAAAGTGAAGCCTTACTACTCGAAAACAACCTGATCAAAACCCTTAAACCACGCTACAATATCTTGTTACGTGATGATAAGTCCTATCCTTATATCTTTTTGTCCGATCAGGATGACTTCCCACGCTTGGCCTTTCATCGAGGGGCACGCAATAAAAAAGGCCGTTACTTTGGCCCATATCCCAATGGACATTCGGTGAAGAGCAGTTTAAACCTCTTGCAAAAATTGTTTCCTGTGCGTCAATGTGAAGACAGTTTCTATAAAAATCGTTCCAGAGCTTGTTTGCAATACCAAATCAAACGCTGTAAAGCCCCCTGTGTGGACTTGGTTTCACAGCAGGACTATGCCGAAGACGTACGTCACACCGTATTGTTTTTAGAAGGCAAAAGCAATCAGGTAATTGATGAGTTAGTCAATGGCATGGAGCAAGCAGCACAAAACTTAGAATATGAAAAAGCCGCTGTGCATCGTGACCAAATTGGCGGCCTAAGACGCT
Source organism: sulfur-oxidizing endosymbiont of Gigantopelta aegis (assembly GCF_016097415.1). NCBI lineage: Bacteria > sulfur-oxidizing endosymbiont of Gigantopelta aegis. The sequence goes on from NZ_JAEHGE010000001.1 coordinate 2,685,452, forward strand.
TGCAAGAAAAACAATACGTCAGCAATGAAAAAGGTGACTTAGATATTATTGCCATTGAATATCAGCAAGGGGTTGCTTGTATCCAATTATTTTTTGTCCGTGATGGTTTAAATTTGGGAAATAAGAGCTTTTTTCCCAAAAATGCCCAGCATCAAAGTATTTCTGAGCTGTTGTCAGCATTCATTGCCCAATTTTACATCAGCACCACTCAATCTGACCGCTTTATTCCCGACACTATACTGGTGAGCCATGCGTTTGATGACCGCGCTATTATTGAAGGCATACTGCATGAACAATCGGGACACAAAGTTGAAATTAGAGACAAAGTGAGAAGCGAGCGGGCTAGATGGCTACAAATGGCTCAAATCAATGCACAAACAGCATTAATGAGTCGCTTATCCAATCGTGCTAGTGTCTTAAAGCGTTTTGAAGATTTGCAAGATGCACTGAAAATGGACTCATTGCCAGAACGCTTGGAATGCTTTGATATCAGCCACAGTTCCGGCGAAGCCACGGTCGCATCCTGCGTTGTTTTTGATCAGTCAGGGCCACTAAAAAGTGATTATCGACGCTTTAATATAGACAATATTACCCCAGGCGATGACTATGCTGCCATGCATCAAGCTTTAACGCGCCGTTATCGACATCGAGATGAAAAATCGACAGCTAAATTACCGGATTTATTGGTCATTGATGGCGGTAAAGGGCAGGTGAAACAGGCACGGGAAGTGATGCAGTTGCTAGAAATCACCTCGGTAAAAATTATTGGCATCACCAAAGGAGAAGGGCGCAAGGCAGAACTTGATACATTACTCTTGTCTGAGACAAATGAGAAAGTTATACTCCCTGCTAATTCAAAAGCGATGCACCTGATCCAGCATATTCGGGACGAAGCACATCGTTTTGCCATTACCGGACATAAAAACCGACGTGCGAAAACCAGAAAAACCTCTCAATTAGAACAAATTAGCGGTTTAGGGCCAAAACGCAGGCAACAATTATTGAAACAATTTGGTGGCTTACAAGCTGTCACTCGTGCCGGCATAGAAGACTTAGCTAAAATAAATGGTATTAGCAAAGCACTGGCGCAAAAAATATATGACCATTTTCATCAATAAAGAGCATTAAAATTCTTATGCAATACACCATTCCCAATATATTGACCTCATTTCGAATTATACTGGTTCCCGTATTCGTTGTATGCTTTTACCTACCCTTTGAATGGGCACATCAGGCGGCGGCCTGGGTTTTCATGATTGCCGCCATTACTGACTGGTTTGATGGTTACTTGGCCAGAAAACTCGATCAAACGTCAGCCTTTGGTGCTTTTTTAGACCCCGTTGCCGATAAAGTCATGGTGGCCGTGGCATTGATTTTGTTGGTCGATCAAAACCCTACCGATTATCCACCCATCTTTATGACCATGGCTGCGGTGATTATTATCGGTCGTGAAATTACCATTTCTGCACTTCGCGAGTGGATGGCAGAAGTCGGTTCCAGAAACAGTGTTGCCGTGTCTATTATTGGCAAAATCAAAACCACTGCTCAAATGACCGCTCTTATTTGGCTGATCTATGAAGAGCCCATGTTCGGTATTCCTTTAGCAGATGTGGGCTTTGTATTGCTATATATTTCAGTCTTTTTAACACTCTGGTCAATGGTAGACTACATTTCAGCAGCCTTGCCAACACTGAAAGAACGATAATTTTCAAGCCCAGATAAATAAATCTTTTTATTTAAAAAAACCGTTGACATAGCTCACATAAACGTTAAAATACACGCCATCAAAACAAAGCGGGAATAGCTCAGTTGGTAGAGCACGACCTTGCCAAGGTCGGGGTCGCGAGTTCGAATCTCGTTTCCCGCTCCAATTTGATTTTTAACTAAAACTTTTTTTACCAATAAAAGTTTCAAGTTTTAACCAAGAAAAACACTCCACTTATATATGTTAAAATTCACATTTATATTGTGTAGTATTTGTTTATGTGGCTGAATGGCAGAATGGCTATGCAGCGGATTGCAAATCCGTGGACCTCGGTTCGACTCCGGGTTCAGCCTCCATACAAAAACAAACTTTCTTGACTAATTATTTTTAAAATTTTTTTTAAAAATATTGTTGCGGGAATAGCTCAGTTGGTAGAGCACGACCTTGCCAAGGTCGGGGTCGCGAGTTCGAATCTCGTTTCCCGCTCCAAACACATCTGTTTGCCCAGGTGGCGAAATTGGTAGACGCAAGGGACTTAAAATCCCTCGGTGGCAACACCGTGCCGGTTCGATTCCGGCCCTGGGCACCATTCTTTTTGTTTTACATTCAATAGATTATCAATCCAATACCAAATCGCCTGAGACGTGTGACATTTTCAGAGCCATAACCCGTGCGAATGGTTGACCGATCTTCATCATATATCCAATCGATAATCCTTAAGATTCAGTGCATAAGGCGGTCGCAGTAGGTTCAACTGATTTTTTTAGGATAATATAATGGTATGCTTCAAGCGACCAATGACCTCTGACTTTATACAATATTTTTTTAGCAGAAATCTCTTCAACCTTTCTGCTGGTGATACCATAAGCAATTTCAATGGATGCCTTTCCTGTTTTTGTCCACGGTTTCACGTTCAATTTTATAAACCTGAGCAACATGAGGGAATGTGACATAATCATTAAGCTCAGTCGTTACCCATATTCTGCTGATCTCAACTCGCCCATGCGCACTAGTGACTTTATCTTCATGATCGGCAGGTTGCTGTTTATCTGTAAAATAACAATCAATATCTTCAAATTAAAGATAAAAATAGTAGAAAAAAAGGAAGTATAAAATAGCCCAATTCATTATCAGCCTGGGAATTTTATCAAACTCACTGAAGACATGAGTTGAATAAATAACTCCCATATAAAATTAATTTGCTTGCTAAGTATTAAAATTAATCAACAAAACAATTGTACGGATGAGTTCCGTACAATTGATTTGTTGATTGGTTTGAGGTAAAATATCATTAAATTACTGGATTTAACGACTTTAAACTGGAGCAAAAAATGTCAATAACACGGTTTGATATGAGATTGGATGATGCTATTAAGTTAAAAGCAGAAAAAGCTGCTGCATTGCTTGGTTTAAAAAGCCTTACAGAATATGTTTCTAAGTTAATGGATGAAGATGCTTCAAGAGTTATTAGTCAACATGAAACGATAACCCTTGAAAATGATGTGTTTGATCGGTTTGTAAAAGCTTGTGATAGTGCTGGTAGCCCGAACCAGGCATTGAAAGATGCTTTGGAATTGACCAAAAAATCTGGCATTAAATGACATCTACATCTTGGTCAGAAAAATTTATTGAGTTGGACAAAACCAAACATGACAGGGTTTCGTTTGATTGTGGTGAATTGGAATTAAATCATTTTATCAAAACTCAGGCATTGAAGCATATGAAGGCTGGAGTCAGTAGGACGATGATATTACCTTCTGCTTCTCTATTACCTAACGGTAAATATTCAATATGTTCATTTTATACCATTGCCCCCAGTTCAATTAACCGAAACACACTGCCTGAAAGTATTGCAAAAAAGCTACCTCATTATCCGATTCCAGTATTTCTTTTTGCCCAGTTAGCTGTTCATAAAAATGAGCAAAGTAATGGGCTAGGTAAAATAACTTTGATTAAAGCCTTAGAATATTTGTATGAGGTTAATTCATATATGCGTGCTTTTGCTATTATTGTTGACTGTCTAAACCCTAATGCTGAGAAATTTTATTTAAAATTTGGTTTTGAAGAATTATATCCAAATCAAGGCAGAACTCGCCTATTTCTTCCAATGAAAAAAGTGGCTGAATTATTTTCGTCTGAAGGGTGATACTTTTTACTGTTTTAGAGGTTCTTCTCCGCTTTGATGAGTGTAAATTCACATTCAAAACCCTGTTAAGCATTGATACATAAAAACTTTTCTTATCAAGAAGGCTTTTTATAGTTTTACCTATACACATAACCTTGCTTATGTTGCTCAGCCAAATAAAGATGAGCTCTATAGGCTGAAATGGATAAGTTGTTCACTCATCAAAGCGGAGAAGAGCCCTTACTTTTATAATATATCTAATAAAATCAGTTAGATATATTAGAAGGCCAGATGGAAATAATCCGACTACGCCCACTTGCACAAGCAGAAATTGTGGAAAACAGCCTAACTTTCTGAGTCAATTACTTGCAGCAGATTTTGGTTCTGCAACCAATCAAATGGGTGGCAGGTAGAATTAATACATCTGTATTATATTTTATATTCACGCATGTACCATAATTCTAGACAAAATATATCTGTATAGTATTATGTACCATAATAATGGTATAAAAGGTGGTTTATGATGTTTCTTCCTGAACTGGGACAAAATATCCGTCTCGCTCGAAAAAAACAGTTTCCACGGGATAATATGAAAGATTTTTCATTGCGTGTTGGTATTAGTCGTGCCACTTATCAAAAGATGGAAAAAGGTGATTTATCAGTCAGTTTAAAATATTATTATAAAACTGCTAAATTACTGGGAGTGGAAAATGACTTCAGTCAGTTATTCCTGTTAAAGGCAAGTTTATTTGATGACTAAAGCAAACAAACAACGATATGATCTTTATCTAAATACCTTAGAAACTGGACTAATAAAGGCTGCTGAGACTGTTTTTATTAGAGTCATCGGGACAGTTGACGAATATGGGGTTTCGCTACACAGAAGCGTATCGAGAACACTCACATGCATTTGCTTTAGATCCTGTGCAACTGCCACTGATTTCTAATGAAATAGAATTTCACTGTGCAGGTGGTATGCCTGGCATACTGGATGATTATTTACCTGATGCATGGGGACGTAAAGTTTTGGCTATGCTGTCTTTTTATAGGGAGCAACGCAAATTGGATAGGCATAGCGCCATTGATGTGTTATCCCAGTTGAGTAATAGTCGTATTGGTGCTCTTCAATGGACAAAGCCGGGTGAAGAGCCAGATTATGGTATGGGTTGTGATATACAGTTTATTGAACGTGCATAATTAGCTGCTCAGTCAGTGGATACCCCTGAATCACTATCAGACCATCTTGATGAAGTCAGTTTACTCTATTTAGCGAATGCGGGAACAGGGGTAGGGGGAGCAAGGCCTAAGGCTTTAGTTTATGAGAGCGGAACGCCTTATTTGGCTAAATTTAATCGCGCAATTAATAACACCGATGATCATGAAAGAAACTTCAGCTTAATTCATGATGGTGAGGGATATTGTATGGCACCTGCCTATGATATTGTGCCTTCATTGGTAATAGGTGCTTATCCGGTTGCAGGGTATCAATACAGCCCAACAGCACCCAAACCAAGTGAAGTTACAAAAAAAGGCAAAATCTTTGGCTTACCAAAAACAATTGTTAAACAAATTGCAGATGAAGTGATAAATTCTGTTGAGCAATGGCAGAATTGGGCGCAGCAATATAACGTATCAGATGAAGATATTAGTAGCGTATATAAAGTGTTACAAGTTTGATAAAATGTTAATAACAAAGGGCATTATCAGGGGTGGATTAGCTGTACTCCATAATAGAAAAATTCTGTATGTAGTTTACTATAATAGAAATCAAATTATGACAACATCACTAAATAATCCTGGATTTATGGTATTTAAGGTTAAAACTAACGATAGATAATTTTTTTTCAAAACCTGTTTATCTGCCTTCCTGAATTCAATTACTTTGTACGACCGGACAAGTTAATTGTCGCTTAATACTTTATCTAAATACCCGAGAAATTATCAATGGTATAAAGGAGACCTACAATGTCTTTAAAGCATTTAAAACAAAGCTCATGGACTATTGAACAGGCCAATCAACAAATTAATCAAGATTATGATGAGCAATATTGGCAATTTTTGGTCAGGCTAATTGATATCAAAGAAGTGATATGGAATGTTAAAAATAATACCATTGATTTTGCTGAATACATTCCACTCAAAATACTGATTAATGAAATACTTGAACGAATTTCAACAGATGAGTTTATGGTGGAAAAATGTCATGTCTGCCAGCATTTTTTCAATAGCGATAAAGAAGATGGCATTTTTGGTGATGCTGAAAAGTTAGCACATTTTATTTGTAAAAAATGTGCTAATTCATTAACTGCCTGGGAATTTTATCAAAATCATCTGAAGACATGATTTGAAAAATTAAATTTAAACAAAGATAGAACTCGTTTATTTATCCCAATGAAAAAGTAGCTAAATTGTTATCATTAGAAAAGTAGGTACTCTTTTTACTTTTTTATAAAATAGCCGCATAATTAGATGGGACTCTAGAACCATCTACAATCTCTACTATATGATTTGTTACTAGGTGACTGATATTTTTTATGTCATTGATTGAAATGTCCTAATTTCCCCAGAGAATATAAAGAATCAGGTAAAACGTCTGAAAAAAGAATTGGCAAAAGTGATTCAGGAGCGTGATTTATTAAAAAGGCCACAGCGTACTTTGCAAGGGAAACTTTGTGAAGTACGCATGGATAACTGATCAGGCTAAAGATTACCCGGTAACGATTCTGTGCCGTTTTATGGATGTTTCCCGTAGTTGCTATTATGATTGGGTTAGCTCTCCTAAAACGGATAGAGAGAAAGAAAATGAAGCGCTTACTGAGCAGCTAAAAAACTGTTTGAAGACAGTCGCAAGACTTATGGAACCCGTCGTCTTAAAAGAAAACTGGCTGAAAAAGGCGTTCATATAAGCCGCCGGAGAATTGGTCGATTAATGAAAAAAGCCGGTTTGTTTTGTAAAACGAAGAGACGCTTTAAAGCGACGACTAATTCCAAGCATAATAAGCGTATATCTCCAAATTTACTGGAAAGAGAGTTTACTGTCTCTCAACCTGATCGCTACTATGTGGGTGATATTACCTATATCAGTATCGTTGATATGCGGTTTAAGCGCACGCCATGGAATACCGGACGTATTTGCCCAATGCTGAAAATTTTTCTCCGTCACTGAAAACCATTTTGCGTTAGCCTTTCTCGGTGCGTTCGTGTTAAATCACCCGATCGTATGGCCACTAAGCCCCGCTCTTGTAGCTGATGTAGAACCTCAAGGGATTCTGCTAATTTTTCAGATGGGCTAACCGTATGCTATCGTCCTATTCTTCGCTTATCGAGCTGTGCGATAATTCGTTTATTGTGCTGTGACTTAATTGAGAGACTTATCAAAAGGAAAAATCTGCCCAGTTGGACTTGACCAGAACATTCACTAGCAACTCATTTTTGTTTTTTATGATCTCTCACCCGATGCCAGAAAATAACACTGCCAATATTGTTCCAAGAGTTCTTCATCGGCAACTCAATATAAAAAGCCAAACAACCAAAGTGGGATTTTATTGCTAAAGCCTATCTCAATATCATCTGCTACAATGAATGCATTTGGCATATCTTTTATTTGTGCATAGCCTTTGTTTTTTCCACCGATTTCAACCGTATATTTCTCATTGATTAAAAAATCACCTTTTTGAATATAGTGTAGAGTATGATTGACCGCTAACATTGAGGCAAAAAAAGTTTCTCTTTTTGTGCCTGCATTACTATTAATGCATAGGGCATTAAAAAGATTGCTATTGGCAAGATAGAGTTTGTCGGGTTTTCTAATGGCTGCAAATCGTTTCCCTTCATGGGTGATGTGCCTGATAAGTTCAGCATCATTTAAGTAACTTATATATTTATATAATGTTGATTTGGTGATGCCAACCCGGGAGGCCAGTTTTTCAATGGATAATTCCAGTGGTTTGGAAACACAAACGGTTAAGAGTAATTTTTTTAGCACATCAATTTTATCTGGTTGGATTGAAAATATTTTACTTAAGTCGGTATGTAAAATAGTATTGATTGTTTCAATAATTCTATCAGTATATTTATTAGGATCCTCAAAATAGAAGGGGTAACTGCCGACATTCATGAACTCATCAAAATATTTCAAAGGCTTTTTATTGGGTAGTGACTGAATAATCGCACTGGCTAACTCTTCATGATGCGCCCAGATTTCATTGAGTGGATAGGAATGGAGTTTGATATTGAGGCTAAGCTCTAGGTATTCCCTTAAGGATAAAGGATACAAATGATACATTGAATAACGTCTGGCAAAATCAGGGCTTGTGAGGTGTAATGCTGAGGAGCCGGTAAAAATAATTTTGATGTCTAAAAAATCATAAATGGATTTTAATTCTTGCTCAAAATTGTTGGCTTCATGTATTTCATCAATCGCAATGATTTCACCGCCTCTTTTACTGAATTCATCAACAAAGTCAAATAATGAGAGGTCAGTAAAACTGGCGTGATCGCAAGAAATATAGAGTTTACTCTGTTGAGGTACATCAGATGCCTGGAGTAATTGCATGAGCAAAGTGGTTTTGCCAATGCCTCTACTACCATATATAGCGGTTATTTTGGCTGGAGAATTAGCTAAATCCTCAAATAAATAGCGTTTATAAGCCGGGAGTTTTTGCTTAAGTTTAAGCTGATAGAGTCTTTTTAAATTTTCTAATGGGTTTATCATAGACTGAATCTCTATTTAGTTTAATGTATTATACTAAAATAGCTTAATTAGGTCTATTAAGTTTTGCTTGTTTATAACGATTATTCTATTTTTTATTGATTTAAGTTGGATTATGAAGGCGTTTAAACGGTTATCTTATATTTAGCTTATTAGGTCAATCCTATTTTAGGTTATGGTGCTACCTTGAGAAAGACGCTTTTTAATATCATGATTTATCGTTTCAGATCTTGCCATTAATGTATAATGAATCAAATCCAGTATAGCGCTTTATTCAGAGAGTAATATTAGAGTGAAAAAGATCATTCATATTGATATGGACGCATTTTTTGCTTCGGTAGAACAAAGAGATAAGCCCTCGCTACGCGGTAAGCCTGTGGTGGTCGGTGGTCAGCCTGATAGTCGGGGTGTGGTGGCTGCTGCGAGTTATGAGGCACGTCAGTATGGTATTCACTCTGCTATGTCATGTTCTCAGGCCTATCGAAAATGTCACCAGACGGTTTTTATTAAGCCTCGCTTTGATGCATACAAAGCTGTATCAGCCCAGATTAGACGTATTTTTTTAGATTATACCGATACCATAGAGCCATTATCTTTAGATGAAGCTTACCTGGATGTGACGGATAATAAAAAACAACAAGCATCAGCCACAATCATCGCAGAGCAAATTAGACGTGATATTTACCAGCAGACAGGTCTGACCGCCTCTGCCGGTGTGTCTTACAATAAGTTTCTGGCCAAAACGGCTTCTGATATTAATAAGCCTAACGGTATTAAAGTTATTTTGCCTGAAGAGGGTGAGGCCTTTGTTGCTAAACTGCCTATTGGTCAATTTTATGGGGTTGGTAAAGTCACCGAAAAGAAGATGCAGCAGTTAGGTATCCAGACAGGAAAAGACTTAAAAGAGAAATCATTAGAGTTTCTTAAACAGCATTTTAAAAGTTCAGCGAATTATTTCTACAATGTTTCCAGAGGCATTGATGAACGACCGGTAAAAGGGCATAGAAGTCCTAGAAAGTCGCTGAGTAATGAAACGACTTTTGCCCATGATATTGATGACATAAAAGAATTGAAAAGCTATTTGCGACAATTAGCCGAAGAAGTTGCAGACGATTTACAACAGCAGAACTTAATGGGTAAAACGATAACGCTCAAAGTGAAGTACGATAATTTTGAGCAGGTGACTCGTAGTCAGACTTTTCCGCAGGCGCTTAATGATGAGAAACAAATATACCGTATTTGCAAAAATCTGTTGAGGAATACGGATGCGGGTCTAAGAAAAGTGCGTTTGTTGGGAGTGGGTCTTTCATCCTTTAACCATCAGGCATCAGAACAAGTGCAACAGATGGAATTTCAATTTGTTTGATATAGGCATTGAGAAAAAATGAGATAGTGAATGCTATCAAGGAATATTGTAATGGCGAAAAACAAACCAGTGCTGCCAGCATCACCCGAAACAATCGATACGGCAATGAAAATTGCCAAAGCTAATCAGAAGCTAAATCAGACCAAAGAGCAAACTAAATTAATTGCTCTGGGGATCCAGAAAGGGATTGCTGAGTATAAAAAACAGCAAAAGGGCAAAGTGCGTGAACTGAACAGGTTAAAAAAGAAAATTACTCATCAGCATAGCGCTTTACACGGTTCTTTACACGGCTCTTTACACAGCCCTGAGACAGAATCATTGGCTGATGATACGATTCAAGGTAAAACCCAATGGTTGCCTTGGACTTTATTAATATTGAGTTGGCTATTAATGGCGCTATTTATATTTTCTGGAAACAGACTGAACTAAGCAGGTATTGAGTACTCTATTAACTATACGGATTAAATTCTTAAGGCTTTCACATTAAAGGATAAGTAATGAAACAGGCAAAGATCAGCTCTATTCAAGCCATGGAAATATTAGACTCACGGGGAAACCCAACCGTTAGGGTTTTTATTGAGCTGGATGATGGGACGACATCTGTGGCTTCGGTACCTTCCGGGGCCAGTACTGGAGAAAATGAAGCCATTGAGTTGAGGGATCAAGATACCAGTCGCTATGCTGGTAAAGGGGTGCTAAAAGCAGTTGCTAATGTCAATGAAAAACTGTCACCGGCTTTATTCGGTATGACCGTTACGGAGCAATCCTTAATTGATCAGACTATGATCGATCTGGATGGTACAGATAATAAATCAAATTTGGGTGCTAATGCTATTTTGGGCATTTCAATGGCAGTAGCCAGAGCTGCAGCCAAGTCTGTTCGACTGCCTTTGTATCAATATCTTGGCGGAGCCGGTGCAAAAAGATTGACCATTCCCTGTATGAATATTATTAATGGTGGTGAACACTCTGATAATAATGTTGATATTCAGGAGTTTATGGCTGTTCCTATTGGAGCGCCCACCTTTAGGGAAGGTCTGCGCTATGTGGCAGAAACATTTCATGTTCTGAAAAAAATATTAAAGAAGCGTGGTCTGGCTACCAGTGTGGGTGATGAGGGTGGTTTTGCACCGGATGTGGCCAGTAATGAAGATGCTTTAGAAACTATCATTCAAGCGATAGAACAGGCAGGCTATAAACCCGGTGAAGATATTGCCATTGCATTAGACAGTGCGGCAAATTCTTTTGCGGTGGACATGAAGGGAGCTTATGATCTGAAATGGTCCGGTGCGGGAAAAATGCAAAGCAGTGATTTAATTTCACTGGCTAAAGACTGGGTGAAAAAATACCCGATTGTACTTTGGGAAGATCCTCTGGCTGAAGGTGACTGGGCTGGTTTCAAACAGTTTACCCAGGAACTGGGCGATAAAATTGAAGTAGTAGGTGATGATATCTTTGTCACCAATACTCAATATATACAGCGTGGTATTGAGCAGGGAATCGCTAACTCAGCACTGATAAAACTGAATCAAATTGGCACGGTGTCGGAATCTATTGAAGCGGTAAGAATGTGTCGTGATGCTGGTTGGCGTTATTTTATTTCACATCGTTCCGGTGAAACAGAAGATACTTTTCTGGCCGACTTTGCCGTTGCAATGGATGGTGGTCACTTGAAATCTGGTTCAGCCAGTCGTAGTGAGCGTATTGCTAAATACAATCGATTGTTGGAAATTGAAAGGGAATTGGGTGTTTCGGCACAGTATTACTGGTAAAAATAACGCATTAGTCCTTTTTCTAATGCGTTATCAGCAGGCTTTAAGTATGACTTAAGCTGGATATAGGGGAGGTAAATTATGCTTATCAAAATGCTTATTTTGCCTTGTCCTGAGTTGTAGTCCCTTCTGTAATAATTTTGCCAATTCTCGATCTTGCCATGTTTTTTTATTCTCTTGTGGCTGATATAAGAACTGATGTAATTGACGAATATTAGTACTACCCTGGATAATAGAGTCTGCCACATCCAGTAATGAAACAGGTGTTAGTTCCGGCCATTTGACTTTGCTCCACTGTAAAATGAATTGTGCTGCCTGTTTTGCATTACCTGATTCACAGGCAGAAACTGCCTGTTTTAGAAAGCTTTCTGCACGCTGGCGTGTTTCTACTTGCTGTAATTTTTGATTTTTTATAATATTATTATTCTGTGTGCCTGTAACAAATGAAGTGGATTTTTTTCTTAAAATAACCCAGCTTAGAAGTAACAGTATTATCACTAGCAAGACTATGGCAAAACCTCTGGATTGAATTGTACTAGTTAATAATTTACTAACGTTTGATGTGTCACTTAAGTTGTTATTCGCTTTAAAGTGATTGCCTGTATTTATGCTCGAAGAGCTGTTGTTTGAGTCAGGCGTATTGATATGATTACTATCGTTGATAGCAGCACCCTGAGTTACATTGAGTGTCATCGGATAAATTTCTGCTGTCTGTAGGGTATTGCTTTGGGTATTCCACCAAACCTGTTTTATGGAAGGGAAATTCAGTACCCCGGATTTTTCAGGGATGATAGTAAAGCTTTGTTTGCTCACACCGGTGACTGTTTCTCCATCAGTCAGATTTTCTGATTCAATGGGGTCTGCATAAAGACGATAAAGACCTGGTTTGTCCTCAATTTTAAGCGTTGGAATATTAGCACTGGTCAGCCCCTCAGCTTTCAGGGTGATTGTCATAGTCGCGGGTTCTCCGGTTTTTAAAGTTGGCGGATTACTTTCCCATGAACTATTCAGGGTGACATTTCTTGCTGGCAACCATGAGTTGCCCTGCGCCGCTATAGGAATATTTTGTACATAAAACTTAAGACCATCACTGCGTAGGGTCAATGGTTTACCCGAACGACCAAAAAGCATACTGCTGCCTCTGAGCATTCGCTGAATTTGCCCATTACCACCAAAAGCATTTTTAAAAAATGGCTCATTGAACAGATCATTAGTAAAAGGACTATTGCGTGTTGTTTGTTCAGTATCAGGCATGGTTGCCTGCAATATAACGGGTGGTATGACTAAATCACCGGCCTGTTCTGGAAATACAACATAATGCTGTTCAATCACGTTATATTTTCTGCCATTATGTTTAACACGATATTGACGGTTATCGCCCAGTTTTTCAGTAATGGCATTTTCAGGTGAAGGTTTGCTGATGCTGACATCACTTAAAGGTATAGCGGTAAATAATCTGACAGTAATAGGGACTTCCTGTTGTACCATTAACTCCATTTTGTCGGCCTTAAGTGACGTTTCAATTTCTAGCCATACCGCTTCGCCCCGACTATTATGACTTGCCTCAGGAATATCTCTAACAGTTAGTTGTAGAGGCTGTGTTGTACTATTACCTCATAGGCTGGACCTTAAGGAATTATGAATTTTTAACATCATAAATTTACGCTCCATATAGAGGGTTTAGCCCCAGTTTTGATCGCCCAGATTTTTTATCTCGCTTTATACTATCACGCCGAGTATTGTTTTTTAAAAATAGAATCGCTTTTTCAAGAGCCATTCTGATTTTATCGGGGTCATGTATTATTGAATTCATAATATCACCCATAAAGTAACAAGCAGATTTAGCCACTTTGTGTGTTGAAATGGCAACGCCTGTCGCCTTTTGAGCAACATGGGCAATAAACCTTTTAAAATGGCCGCACATAAGGAAGCCCAAATCAGCCCTCAACAATGGCTTTTTTCAGTGACAAATGTCCTCAGATTGGCAAATGATTTCCATTCTTTAAACATCAACTCAATTTGCCAGCGAAGTCGGTACGCTTCAATAATATGTTCTGGTGAAAATGTATCTCGTGGCAAATTTGTCGTTAAATATTGAAAGTAATTGGCCACGGGGTTCCAACTAACAATCATTCGGCAATTAATTATTTTATCTTTTTCTTCCCATTGAATATCCATATCAATTACATCAGTTTTAGATAATTTTTCTTTTATGTCTTTGAGCTTTTTATTTGAAAATTTCTTAAGCTGTTTATCATCGATCAGTACTTTTTAACATTAGGTTTATTGCTGAAGTCGCTTTAATGATGCAATAAACACTGCTTTGTTGTAATACACGATACATGTAATCCTTTTTAAAATAGCCTCTGTCTCCCATAATTAAAGTGTCTTCTAATTGCTCAGGCTTTGGTAAATATTGGGCTTCAGCATTTGTGTCGGGAGTTAATTAATATAATCGTCTCAGGTGTTTCTGAATATAAATCCAATGCAACATGCAACTCAACTGCCGCTGGGTTATAGTGGCTGAAACGACCAGGAAGCTTGTCTTTTAATTTGGGATTAACAGCAAAAGAAGAACCATCCTGTAATAGGATTTTCTTAAATATTTCAAATGGACTACCTTTGTTAAATGCCAGTGATTGATAGGCAAACTCATTGAGTAAATGTTCTAACATATGACGCATAAAAACAGGGAATTGCTTTTTCGTAGTTGGTTATGAAATGGCTTATAAGCAATATTGATCCCAAACAGATTATTAAATCCTCGATGAAGATCTGCTATTGTTTTTATCTCATGTTGTGAAAGAACCGTTATAAAAGCCATGCCCAATCGGTAAGGTGTTATTTGCCTACAGCGTGATGCCAGTTTTAAGGATTTCCCCAAATCATTTAATGTCTTTTCTGAAAAAACTTTTTGCATTTATTTCCAAGTTGTTTAATATAGCGCAGCGATGGCCACCCCGGGAATTTCATGAGCCAGCGACGTGCCTGACGGCGCTACTAAAAAATCATAAGTACAGCAATGATTTGCTCGAAAAATGGCCAATTGCTTGTAAAATCGGCCATTTTCTCCTGCAAGAGTAAAGTGACTTATGAGAACTTACAAGCAATTGACACAAGAACAAAGATACTACATTTCGACTGAGATTAAAAATGGCATTTCCCAGTCTAAAATTGCTCAGGCGATTGAGGTGAGTAAATCTACTATATGCCGTGAAATTAAACGCAACGCTGGTTTACGTGGCTATCGATTTAAGCAAGCTCAAGAAAAAGCCGTTAAGCGTCGCTACAATGCTTCTAAAGCAATTAAAATGACGGATGACATGATTGCCCTTATTGATGAAAAGCTTTCACAGCACCAGTGGAGTCCTGAACAGATATCAGGTTGGTTACTGAATGACAAAATGCTACTTCTTAGCCATGAACGTATTTATCAACACATATGGGATGATAAGAAGCAAGGTGGTGATTTACATCAGTATTTAAGGCGTCAGGGAAAGAAATACCAAAAGCGTGGTAGTAACGGTAAAAGCAGTCGAGGACAAATAATTAATCGAATTTCCATTGATGACCGTCCTAAGATTGTTGATGATAAACGTCGTGTTGGTGACTGGGAAATTGATACAGTGATCGGTAAAGGACACAGTGGTGCTCTGGTCACGATTGTAGAAAGAAAAACGCTTTACACATTAGTAGCAAGAGTGAATGGCAAACAGGTTGATTGGGTGACACAAGCAACAATACAATTGCTTAAACCCTTTAAAGACAGGCTTCATAGTATTACCGCAGACAATGGCAAAGAGTTTGCTTATCATGAGCAGGTAAGCAAAGCTCTTGATACAGCATTTTATTTTGCCCACCCTTATTCTTCATGGGAGCGAGGGTTAAATGAAAATACTAATGGACTGATTAGACAATATTTTCCTAAAGATACAGACTTTAAAGAAGTGACTGATAAAGAGGTTTACAACATGATGGAAAAACTTAATAATAGACCTAGAAAGGCACTCGGCTTTCAAACACCATTCCAGGCAATGAAAAAATCATTTGCAAGAACTGGAACTTCCTGCGTTGCACTTCAGAGTTGAATCCGCGTCTTATTAAAGTATCCAGTTCTATTAGACCAGAACACTATGCCACTTGATACTGAAAAAATAAAGGTATTGCGTGTTGTTATTCGTGAAGGTTTTTTCGAGATATGGCTGATATGTTACTCCTTGATATTACAAGAGTCATTAAAGAATTAGATATTTCCCCACCTGCTTTTCCAAAGAAAGCAGATGATAATTTTCATCATTAACTCGTAATTTTATGCCAGTATCTAAAGAGACTAATACATGCGATGTTTAAATAACCAGCCAGCAAATGTGAGGCTAGTTAATCCTATCAGTGCCATTGGCCAGTATAGATTCATCAGGTCAGCATATGAGTTGCCTTCAAGATAGACTCCACGCACAATAATGAGGAAATACCTCATTGGATTCAAGTAAGTCAGGTCTTGAACTAAAGCGGGCATGTTTTCGATGGGGGTGGCAAAGCCGGATAAAATAACCGCTGGCACTAAAAATAAAAAAGCCCCCATCAAACCTTGTTGTTGTGTGGCGGATAAAGATGAAATCATTAAACCGATGCCCACGGTGGACAATAGAAATAATACCAAACCAATATAGAGCGCACCTAAATTTCCAAGAAAGGGAATTTCAAACCATAATACAGTGAACAACATAATCACACTGCCTTCAATGAGGCCTATCATTACCCCTGGAATGGATTTACCGATCAATATATGTACAGGATGAAGTGGGGTTACTAATATTTGATCAAAAGTACCTGCTTCTCGTTCTCTGGCGACTGATAATGCAGTGACAATTAAAGGAACAACTAATGTCATCAGTGCTACAATACCTGGAATGATAAACCACCGGGATATTAAATTGGGATTAAACCATGAGCGAACTTTAAGAACCGCTGGTAATGGCGCTTTCCCATCATTGGCCAATTGATTTTGATTAAAATTAATCACAATAGAGCGAATATAATTTAAAGCAAGTAGAGCGGTATTTGAGTTTCTACCATCAACTATGACCTGAATATGAGCACCATTTTCTGTGATCTGTTGATGCATAAAATCTGCATTGATGTGGACAACCATCAAGGCTTTTTTATTAAGAATCAAAGGAGCAATTTCAGAATTTTTAGTTATTGTCTTAACCATTTCAAAATGCGGACTCCCTTCAATTTTACTGACCAGTTCACGAGACATTTGTGAATTGTCCTGATTATAAATAGCCACTGGAATATTATTTAAATCAAAGGTAGCGGCATAACCAAAAATGAGTAATTGAGCAATAGGTGGACCAATTAACACCAAACGACTTTGTTTATCACGTAAAATAGCCTGAAATTCTTTCAGGGCAACGGCTAATATTTGATAGAACATGATCCGTTCACTCCAAACGCTTGTGAGATTTTTTCACAATCAAAGTAAAAAATATAATTGACATCAGAATTAAATATGCGCAATTTATTAATATGATAGACCACACATTGCCTGCTAAAAAAATGCTTTGAATAATATCGACGTAATAGCGTGCAGGCACCAGATAGGTGATCCACTGAATAACTGTCGGCATAGAATTAATGTCAAAAATAAAGCCGGAAAGAATAAAGGCGGGTAAGAAGCTTACTAAAATTGAAATTTCTCCGGCAACAAACTGACTTCTTGTCGTGGTTGAAATTAATAATCCCATCCCCAAACAGGTCAGCATAAACAGAGCAGAAGCAACAAACAAAACCCAGAAACTTCCTCTGAAAGGCACATCAAATAACCAATAAGCCATTGCTACTGACAATAACATACCACCCATTCCTAAAATAAAATAGGGAATTAGTTTACCTAGGATAAATTCACTAATATGTATTGGTGTAACTAAAATTGCCTCCATAGTGCCGCGTTCCCACTCACGAGAAACCACCATTGCTGTGAGCATTGCACCTATCAGAGTCATAATGACAGCAATTAAACCAGGCACAAGGTAATTACGGCTTTTTAAAGCAGAATTAAACCAGATACGATAGTCCATATCGACTGGTATCGTCATAATTTGTTTATTCTGAATTGCTTTGTTTTTTAACCAGATCTGCCAAACTGCCTGAATATAGCCTTCTGTGATTCGTGCTTGATTAGCATCCACACCATTTACAATGAGTTCAATAGGCGCATTACCACCAGACATTAGTTGCTCAGTAAAATTATTTTTCAGCCAGAGAATAGAGGATATTTGTCGCTTATCCATTGCTTGTTTTGCATCATGAATAGTAGAGTAATACGATGGTGAAAAGTAATCTGAATGTTTAAATAGGCTTTCAAAAGATTGGGGCTGCGTATCCGATGTTTCAATAACAAAACCAATGGGAATTTGTTTGGCATCGAGTGAAACGCCATAACCAAATAACAATAGCAGTATGACAGGTAAAACAAATGCAATAGCAATACTGGAGGGATCACGGACAATTTGTAATGATTCTTTGCGGATCATACCACTGAGACGCTGGAGGTTAAATGATTTGGTTTCTGATTGGATTTTATTATCAGTCATGGTACTTTTCTCGATTTTCGACAAGTGCAATAAAAGTTTCTTCCATGCTAGGGTCAGGGTTTTTATCAGATTGAAGTTGCTTTCTTAATGCGTGTGGTGTACCGCTAGCAAGTTCGCAACCGTCAGCCATAATAATTAATCGATCACAATAATTAGCTTCGTCCATAAAATGAGTGGTCACTAAAATAGTTACACCCGATTCAGCTAATTTATTAGTTCGTTGCCAAAATTCACGTCGAGCCAGAGGATCGATACCAGAAGTTGGTTCATCCAAAAATAAAATATCCGGTTGATGCATTAGTGCCACAGCGAAAGCTAACCGTTGTTTATAACCTAAGGGTAAATCACTACTATTGGTGTTGTAATATGTTTGTAAGTCAAATTCATCTAAAGCCCATTGAATCCGTTCTTTTTGCTGATCTCCCCTGAGACCATAAACTTTGGAAAAAAACATTAAGTTTTGTTTTACGGATAAATTGCTATAGAGAGAAAAACGTTGTGCCATATAACCTATATGAGCACGTGCAGTCGCAGATGCTGTACGTAAATTGTGACCAGCAACCAGAACCTTACCATCACTGACAGGTAACAGGCCGCACAACATTCTAAATAGTGTTGATTTTCCTGCACCATTAGCCCCAAGCAAGCCAAAGATTTCGCCTTTGTTCACAGAAAAACTGATTCCCTTTACCGCATAAAAATCACCAAAGCGGCGAACCACGTGACTCACTTCAATAATCTTCGTCTCATTACTTGCTGGGTTCGTATTCGATCTTTTAATGATTGACTAAAGGAGTCTGGGCTACCCTGATCGAGAACTTTTCCTTCATGCATTAAGATAACATCATGACAACGTTCAGCTTCATCTAGGTAAGCAGTGCTCATCAAAACGGTAATTTGTTCTTCTTCGAGCATTTGATTAATGATATGCCATAATTCTCGGCGGGATACAGGATCTACACCGACTGTTGGCTCATCTAAAATAAGCACACGAGGAGGGGATACCAGAGTACAGGCTAAACCTAATTTTTGTTTCATCCCTCCTGATAATTTACCCGCTAGGCGTTTGGTAAAAGGAGTCATGTTACTCATTGACAATAATTTATCATAACGATTAGCTCTTTCTTGCATAGGAATATTATGCAAATCAGCATATAAGTTCATATTTTCAAGTACGGTAAGATCTTCATACAATCCGAAACGTTGGGGCATATAACCAATAGCTGATTGTATTTGCAAAGCATCTCGATGAACATCAAAGCCTAATAATTGAGCCTCACCGCTATCTGCTTTTAAAAGTCCACTCAATAGGCGCATTAATGTAGTCTTACCTGCACCATCAGGGCCAATTAAGCCTGTAATTTGTCCTGCTTGAATTTCCAGATTAATATTTTTTAGCGCTTTTATGGTTTTACCGGGACCTGGCAACGTAAAGGATAGATTAATATCTTTTAGTTGGATAATACTTGATGACGTATAAGTCATTTTATAATGCTTTTTTACAATGTTTTTTTACACCAGAATCATCAGCTATTTTTTGCTTCAAATCAATCTTAACGGTCGCTGGCATTCCAAGACGTAATTCATTATTGTCATTACAACTATAAATACGTACTTGATATACTAAATGTGTTCGTAATTCTGCTGTTTCAATATTTTTTGGGGTGAATTCTGCTGTAGGTGAGATATAACCCACCCAGCCAGCATAGTTTTTTTCCGGGTAACTGTCAGTATAGATACTGGCTTCCATTCCTGGTTTAACTTGACCTAATAGGGGGTCAGCTAAATAGGCTCGTATCCAGACAGGTTCAGTGAGTGCCAGAGTGAACACTGGCGTTTGTGGAGAGGCCATATCACCCATCTCAAGTATACGATTGCGAATAATACCATCAGAGGGTGCAGAAAGAGTGGCATCTTTAAGATTTTGAAATGCCCTTATATACTCAGCTTGTTTGGCATTTAATATAGCTCTGGCCTGAGCTATTACTTCTTTTCTGGGACCAGCAATTGCTAAATCCAGTGCTGCCTGCAGGGCTTTAACCTTAGCTGAATCTGCCTGAGCAACTGAACGGCTATGTTCTGCTTCATCAGTTGAAGCAAGATTTTTTTTCGCAAGTTTAGTTATACGTCCAGCCGTATGTTCGGAACTACTCATTATTGCTTTGGCTGATTCTAAATCAGCTTTAGCCTTGCTGATGTCTTCAGGTCGTGTTCCCGCTACTAGAGCGGCAAGTATTTGTTTTTGTGCTTCTACTTGAGCTTTAGCCTGTGCAGAATTGGCTTGCAATAATTCAGTGTGCAAAAAAGCCAGTTCCTGGCCTTTTTTTACATGATCACCTTCCTCAACCATTATTGAGCTAATATGTTCAATACCATTAAAACTCAGATTAACTTCACGGATGTCAACATTACCAAATAAAGTGACTTGATCGGTATGTTGATTGTTCTTTGCTGTGCTATAGAAATACCAGCCAGACAGAATGGCAATAACGATCAATAGGGGAATAATTATTTTCTTTTTCATTTTCTTACCAATATTAATTTAGACTATTTATAGCATAATAATTTTGAAAACATTTGCTAATAAGCTGGATATTTTAACCACGCTGGTAAAGTTAATAATAACGCTTATCAGTAATTTTCTCGATAATATAAATCAAGGAAAATAGAAGCTCAATGATCTCCCACATATAGCATGCTAGCAGATTGAAAGAGATGCATTTAGAACAAAAAGATTAAATAAAACCACACCTAATAATTACAATAGTTATTATTAGGTGTGGTTCACCAGTTCTCATTCTATGTATAGGCTAAATATAAAGCGGAGCAATTGGCAAAGAAGGTAGCCAAATGATTAAAGACACTTTGTTTAATATTTGTTAGGCGTAAACATCTAAACGACCACCTTCAGATGAACTGCTGGATTCTACCTGTTGTGTTTTTTGAGACTCTCTTGATTCTTGTACCGTTGATTCACTGGCTTCAGCACTAGGGGATTGGGTCGCCTGAACCTGTTTTGACTGAGTGGCAATATTTTGTGTGTTAGATGGCTGAGTATAACTTGCGGCGATAGGTGAACTGGCATCAATTTGCATGATATTCTCCTTGAATAGATTGTATAAATGTAAATATAATTATATAAGTCATCTTAAAATTTATCAAGTTAGTGATTTACCGCCAAAATAATATTTATCTGGAGTCATCAAATTTTGTGTTTGATCATTGATTTTTTGCAATATATGATCTACAGTTGAATTAAGTAATCACAGAAAAGGGCAACCTGTTCGAAAGTTCAGGCTCGCAAAGCTACCATTCTAAGGGTGTTATTTTATTTAGCATCTATGAAAGTGGGGTTACCTGGACATCTCATGGTTGTCGATCATTTCTGATTGAATATCATTACGTCCTCCTTGCATTTGATTAATAAACTAACGCTTTAAGTTTATTTAGGAGAAGTATGATGAAAAGCTCTAATTTTTTATTATTGATTGTTTTATTGTGTTTGTGGTTTGCAAATAGTTATGCAAGCGATGAATCAAGCCAATTCCCTAAGCGACATTTTTATCCACAACTCAGTTATATTGATACCAATACATTTGCAGCCGGTGTTAAAGATAATAATTTTGCTGTGATTGATGTCCGTGATAAAACCTCATTCAATGCCTTGCATGTTAAGGGCTCAACAAATATTTTTGTCAAAAGTAAGGATTTTGAGCATCAAATTCTGCAATTCATAGAGACGCATCATAAACCAATCGTGGCATATTGTAATGGCATCTCTTGTTCTAAAAGCTATACTGCATCGGTAAAAATTCTGCAATTATTTAAAGCCAACAATATTCAACAAAAAATATTGACTTATGACTCAGGTATTAATGCTATTGCCTATAGTTATAATGATTTAGTGTTAAAAAATGGCCTTGAAGTTTCAGACAGAAACCCTTTGATCTCATTCAAAAAAATAAAAAAACATACTCTTGAACCAGAAGCTTTTGAACGGTTCGTTATGGACAATAAAACTAATGATTATGCAATTTTAGATATCAGAGAAAAAAGTGATAGATTAGCCTTTAAACTCTTTATGTTTCAAAAAGAAAAAAATATCACACTGAGTGAAAGAGAAGAATTAATTGCCTACTTGAACTCTATTAAAACGAGTAAAAAAACATTATTAGTTTATGATACAGCCGGACGCCAGATTAATGGCCTCTATGAGATGATTAAGATTACCGGCATAAAGAAATGGCATTATATGCAAGGTGGTGAGTACGGTTACTCACAATATGCCCGTCAATCTGTAGGCCTATAAACTCATCAAAGAATATTTGTTCCATGACATTTAGAAAAGCTAAATGTGTCAGGTAATGTGACACTTTAGCGTATTTTATTTTCCAGTCTATTTTTCTCTATCAGCCCGTTATCAATGCTTAAAATTGTGTCTTTATTGATGATACCGTTATTTCTAATGTTGCACCATAAAGTATAAAATGTGACTTTTTGTTTGCTTTGACTTAGACTAATATATTAATCATGATTAAAAAGGACTAACACATTGCTATTTAAACTTATCAATATAATTATTTTGTTATCAATTAGTTATTCACTCCCAGTATTTTCAAGAGAAATTTCTGACGTAAATATTCCTGAAACCATTTCATCGCAAGCGAGTAACACTGAACTTAAGTTAAATGGTGCAGGTATTCGAAGTAAATTTTTCTTTGATATTTATATTGGCTCACTCTATCTTGAAACAAAAGTATCGACATTAGAAGAAATTGATAAACTGACAGGTGAGAAAAGCATTAGAATGCACTTTCTTTATAGTGAAGTCAGTAAAGAAAAACTCAATAATGGCTGGTTAGATGGTTTTGAGAACAACTTATCAAAAGATACTTATGAACAATTACAGCCAAGAATCAAACTATTCAATTCATTTTTTACCAGTGTAAAGAAAGGCGATACTATTAACTTAAACTTCATTCCTAATAAAGGAACACAAGTTGTTATTAATGAAAAACTATCAGGCGTAGTAGAAGGCGATGATTTTTTCCCAGCCTTACTAAAAATTTGGTTAGGATCTGAACCGGCTGATTCAGATTTAAAGCAGGCAATGCTGGGTAACTAAATGAGAAATTTATACATATTACCTAACTTAGATTCAACTCATAAGTGCAACACTATTTGGTTGTATTTGTGATATTTGCTGGTTTATCGCTGGCTCATGAAATTCCCGGGGTGGCCGAGCGTAGCGATGGCCACCCCGGGAATTTCATGAGCCAGCGACGCGCCTGACGGCGCTACTAAAAAAATCATAAGTACAGTAATGATTTGCTCGAAAAAATGGCCAATTGCTTGTAAAATCGGCCATTTTCTCCTGCAAGAGTAAAGTGACTTATGAGAACTTACAAGCAATTGACACAAGAACAAAGATACTACATTTCGACTGAGATTAAAAATGGCATTTCCCAGTCTAAAATTGCTCAGGCGATTGAGGTGAGTAAATCTACTATATGCCGTGAAATTAAACGCAACGCTGGTTTACGTGGCTATCGATTTAAGCAAGCTCAAGAAAAAGCCGTTAAGCGTCGCTACAATGCTTCTAAAGCAATTAAAATGACGGATGACATGATTGCCCTTATTGATGAAAAGCTTTCACAGCACCAGTGGAGTCCTGAACAGATATCAGGTTGGTTACTGAATGACAAAATGCTACTTCTTAGCCATGAACGTATTTATCAACACATATGGGATGATAAGAAGCAAGGTGGTGATTTACATCAGTATTTAAGGCGTCAGGGAAAGAAATACCAAAAGCGTGGTAGTAACGGTAAAAGCAGTCGAGGACAAATAATTAATCGAATTTCCATTGATGACCGTCCTAAGATTGTTGATGATAAACGTCGTGTTGGTGACTGGGAAATTGATACAGTGATCGGTAAAGGACACAGTGGTGCTCTGGTCACGATTGTAGAAAGAAAAACGCTTTACACATTAGTAGCAAGAGTGAATGGCAAACAGGCTGATTGGGTGACACAAGCAACAATACAATTGCTTAAACCCTTTAAAGACAGGCTTCATAGTATTACCGCAGACAATGGCAAAGAGTTTGCTTATCATGAGCAGGTAAGCAAAGCTCTTGATACAGCATTTTATTTTGCCCACCCTTATTCTTCATGGGAGCGAGGGTTAAATGAAAATACTAATGGACTGATTAGACAATTTTTCCTAAAGATACAGACTTTAAAGAAGTGACTGATAAAGAGGTTTACAACATGATGGAAAAACTTAATAATAGACCTAGAAAGGCACTCGGCTTTCAAACACCATTCCAGGCAATGAAAAAATCATTTGCAAGAACTGGAATTTCCTGCGTTGCACTTCAGAGTTGAATCCGCGTAATCTTATAGTTATTTTTAATCGTATTAAAATCTTTTAGGCAACATTTTCCTGAGGGGTGTCTAATATTACATGCGCAGGCATTAGATCGGGTTTGATCGATAACAAATTTTTTTAGTTCAGGTTCATTGGTAGCTTGTGTGTAATCAATGCCAAAACAATAACATAAAGTCTTTTGTCTGGACTTAACTTTTATTCCCACCTCCGTTCTTAATTGATTACTATGAATAATAAAATCATCTTGAGAAAAATACACCACATCACAATTTGGATCTGAACAAAAATAATAGCCCTGTTCGCCTTCAGGTAAATTCCACGGAGATTTTATATGGTGTTTTATGGTTGTTTTAGAAACCAATGAATAGCTTTTCTTATTAATCGGACAGCTATATTTTTTTGGAAAATTTAAAATGTCTTTATTAGCGTTAGTTGTTGAACAACAATTTGACATGATTTATACCTGTGGATTATTTGACTGGCAAACAACACCTTGAACTATTTTTTTAGCATTTTGAAAAAGTGCTAATATTAACAATAAAATTGCAAAAGCAAATAATTCTGTTTGATGTGTCGCTATAAAGCCCTGAAATAATGGCCCTGAACTACCGATAAAGGAGGGTAATAGGCTGGCCATGGAACCAAAGAGAATGGGGATTAATGGCGAACAACAGAGTAGGGGGTGAAAATACCGACTAAGACACCACTGGTTGCAGATGCCTTACTGGATTTTTGTCCTTGCCTGATTAGCCATGTCATTAAACTAATAATTAATGCAACTAAGCTTGCCATGCTAATGGATAATAACACCATGCTGACATCTAAATACTCCAGTGTCATCATGCTTATTTGTCCGCCAGTAAAAGCAGAGGGAAGAGTAAATAAATACAGTATTAGGAAGGCTATAAAAGCCAATAAACTTAGCCAGCGATAACTTATTTGTTGCCATACGGTCATTAAGGCGCAATATATTGTTTTCATTGAGTTTTTCCGTCTTGCTTAGGCTGAGTTTTAGCTTTTGTTTTAACAAAATGCATAATTTTTTTAATGTAAACAGCAGGTGCAGTGCCTTTATCTTGAATGATGCCATTTTCACCAATTAAAAAAAGATATCTGGATATTGAATTGAATTATATTGTTTATCCATCATTTTGGACGTTTCACCTATGACCCAGTTTTTGGTCAGTTCTGTATTTGCAACATAATGGTCAATAAACTCATTGATACTCGGCCCAGGATAGCCCCCATTTTTATGGTTACGCAAGGCGATTAAAGTAATATTGTATTTTTCAAAGTCATCTTTTCTTTTCGCAAAGGCTTTAACACCTGCAGCACAGGTGTGACACCAAGTTGAAAAAAGCCATAAAATGGTTTTCTTTCCCTGAAATTCAGATAGCTTAATCTCTTTGTCCTGACTCATAAAATAGCTATCAGGTGCTTTTATTGGGGAACAAATTCTATAGTGGACCCCGAAAACTGGACAATAGGTTAAGATATAAGAGCTAACCTAACGGGGAACAAAAAAATGAGCACAAAAAGAAAAACATTCAACAACAAATTTAAAGCAAAAGTAGCCATTGAGGCTTTGAAAGGTCAAAAAACAGTCGCAGAAATTGCGTCAGAATTTGAAGTGCACACCACCCAGGTCAATAGCTGGAAAAAGCAGATGCTTGATGGTGCAGCCGATACTTTTTCAAAAAAATTAGAGAATAAAGATGCTGAACATGAAAAGGAAAAAGAACACCTGTACAGCCAAATAGGTCAACTAAAAGTAGAGGCTGACTGGCTGTCAAAAAAGTTGAAGATGTTCAACTGAGTAGAGCAGAAAGCGGTGTTGCATAGAAAAAGAGCACCCTCAGTTGAGCATCAAAAAACAATGTGAGCTTATCGGCCTGAACCGTTCAAGCTATTACTATCAACCTAAAAAGCCTCTGCAAAATAAAGATTTAACATTAATGAATTTGATTGATGAGTTGTACATAAAACATCCATTCTATGGCAGTCGTCAAATTCGTAATGCATTAAGATTGAAATGTTATAAAATTAATCGTAAAAAGTTCAACGGCTTATGCGGATCATGGGATTGGTTTCAGTGGCACCAAAACCCAATACCAGCAAGCCTTGCAAAGTAAATAACCTCTATCCATATTTGCTCAAAGGAATTGATATTAATAGGAATAACCAGGTTTGGTGCACAGATATCACGTATTTACGGATGCCACATGGATTTGTCTACCTAAGTGCTGTTATGGACTGGAGTAGCCGTTTTGTGCTGTCCTGGGAAGTGTCAACCAGCATGGAAGAAAGCTTTTGTATCAGTAGTCTGGAAACAGCACTGCGACGATATGGAAAGCCAGAAATCTTCAATACGGATCAAGGTGCTCAATATACTAGCAGAGCATTTACAGGTGTTCTAAAGGCCAATGATATAAAAATCAGCATGGACGGCAAAGGCAGAGCAATGGATAACATTATGATTGAACGACTCTGGCGAAGTGTAAAATATGAGGAAATTTACCTCAAGGATTACCAAAGTATTGATGAGCTAAAGAGCTCATTAAAGGAATATTTTGAGTTTTACAACCATGAACGACCACACAGTACACACGGTGGAAAAACGCCTGCAGAGATCTATGGCGTGATGAAAGAAGTTGTTCCAGACTTAAAACGGGCAGCATGATGAGAGGATAATCAACTTTACTGGCAACCGCCTTGTCCACATATCCACAGGCCAAGCCAGTAGCCCTGAGATATATCGCAAGCGTCTCTGGACTACTGGCAGACCTGTGGATATGTGGATAAGACTAATACTATAAATAACCAACAGAATTATATCTTAATATTTGAGAAAGCTGTCTTGACAATGGGGTCCACTGTATTCTTTAGACATACTTATTTGTGGAAGACTAACAATGGCAAAAAAGATGAGTAAACTGCTCAGTTTAGGGGGAAAGTAGTTCATTTATATAATCGGCTCAAATATTAATTTATGCGGTACTTGCTTCAAAGCTATTGTATACTCTGTACCATGGTACAGAGTCAATATTCATCAATACTATTTTAAAAACAATTACCATCATATTACATAGGTTTTTTATGAGCAATATAGCCCTAACCATTGGCAGATTAGCAAAAATGGCTTCAGTGAATGTTGAAACAATTCGTTATTATCAAAAACGTGGCCTGATTCAAGAACCCGTTAAACCCGATCAGGGCTATCGAATTTATTCACAAGCAGCTTATGAACAACTATTGTTTATTCAGCGGGCTAAACGGGTTGGTTTTACTTTGGGTGAAATTCAAGAGTTATTAATACTTGATGAGAAGGCAAATTGCAGGGAAGCGAGCTTATTGGCCCAGCAGAAGTTAAATCTGGTGACAGAAAAAATTGCAGAACTGCTACAGATTAAACAAACATTACAACATTATGTTTCAGATTGTGAGCATAATGCAAAAAATAATAGAGATAAGGATAATATAAGCTGTGGTTTTATTAAATCATTCAAGAGCACCAGCAAATAATGAGTGCTTAAAAGATGGCCTCTTCATTGCCAGGGGAGTTAGGTAAGTTGGTCTGGCAACAAAAAGACCATAGGCTAAGATGACTCAATTCACTATGAATCTCGCCGTAGTTTTATAATAACAACTTTAATTATTTATAAAAGTCGATTATACTTGCCTTACTGTTCGAATAAATCGAATCGGGAAGGTGAATGATCAATTATAAGCACTTACATTATTTCTGGACGGTCGCAAAAGAAGGTAGTATTGCCCGTGCTAGTGAGCAATTAAACCTTACACCACAGACGATCAGTGGCCAACTGACTATGTTGGAAAATTACTTAGGGGTTGATTTGTTTACCCGTATTGGTCGAAATCTTGAAATAACTGAGATTGGCCGACAAATTTTGGGTTATGCCGATGAAATCTTTTCCTTAGGTGGTGAGTTAGAAGAAATAATCCATCAACTACCAGAAGGTCGTCCACAATTATTTCGCGTAGGTGTCGTTGATGTAATTCCTAAATCTATCACACACCAAATATTAAAACCGGCCTTACATACCTCAGAATCGGTTCGTATGGTCTGTCGTGAAGCCAGTTTAGACATGCTTTTGGCAGAACTTGCTATTCACAGACTTGATTTAGTGATCGCTGATCGCCCCATCCCTCCGACTATTAGTACTAGAGGTTATAGTCATAAATTAGGAGAGTGTTCGGTGAGTTTTTTTGCAACTAAAGCCTTAAGAAAAAGTCTAACAGGTGATTTTCCTGAATGTCTCAATGGAGCGCCTATACTATTACCCAGTCGTGGGTCACAATTGCGCTCTGCGATCGATCATTG
Organism: sulfur-oxidizing endosymbiont of Gigantopelta aegis; assembly: GCF_016097415.1. Classification (NCBI taxonomy): domain Bacteria; species sulfur-oxidizing endosymbiont of Gigantopelta aegis. The sequence goes on from NZ_JAEHGE010000001.1 coordinate 2,714,465, forward strand.
GCTGGATAAATATCGGATTTATCCACGTATGGTGGCAGAATTTGATGATAGTGCTTTAATGAAGGTATTTGGACAGGAAGGGGCGGGGATTTTTATTGCCCCGTCAGTCATTGAATCGGAAGTAGAATGGCAATATCAAGTGTCTTCTATTGGTCAGGTTAATGAAATTAAAGAACATTTTTATGCCATTTCAGTGGAAAGGCGTATTACCCATTCAGTGACCTCAGCAGTATTGAACGAGGCGCGTGATTCACTGTTTGTAAATAATAAATAATTAGTGTTCATCGCATGCGGTAAATTACACTGAACAGTTAGAATTAAGCAAAAGAATTAACGGAAAACATTATGAAAAATAACTTAAAAGATATTTTTAAAAGAAACAAAGGGGTTTATAACTCCCCCTGGGAAAAAAGCTTCGATTCAATAGTCACCCCCTTTGAAGAATTTATTCACAAACAAACCACCAGTGGACTTTTACTTATGTCCATGGCCGTATTAGCATTATTTTTGGCTAATGGCCCCTATGCTAGCGCCTATGCACATTTTATTCACATGCCTGTTTCCATTGGCGTAGGTGACTGGTCTTTAGAAATGAGCCTCAATCACTGGATAAATGATGCCTTAATGGCCTTATTTTTCTTTGTGGTCGGTTTGGAACTGAAACGAGAATTATTGGTGGGCGAATTAGCTAGTTTAAAGAATGCATCCTTGCCGATTGCAGCAGCAATCGGCGGTATGGTTGTACCTGCACTCATTTATTTTGCCATTAATCCTCAAGGTGATGAGGCACTAGGGTGGGGCATTCCAATGGCGACGGATATTGCCTTTGCCATTGGCGCTTTAGCCCTATTAGCCAGTCGAGTACCGAAGGCCTTAATTACTTTTCTTGTGGCCTTAGCGATTGTTGATGACATTGGTGCCGTGTTAGTGATTGCAATCTTCTATACAGAAACAATTTCCATCACACCCTTAATGTTTGGCGTGGGATTATTTGCCCTTTTGTTGGCATTTAATCTACTGGGCATTCGTAAAACCACCCCTTATTTTATTGTCGCTGTGGCATTATGGTATGCATTATTACAATCCGGGGTTCATGCAACACTTGCAGGTATTCTGGGGGCATTAACTGTCCCTGCAACGCCAAAATATGATCCGGAGCTGTTCAGCGAACATGTCAAAGATCTCATGAGTCGTTTTAAAGCCAGCCATGAGCCTGGAAAAAGCATTATGACCAACGACAAGTTACGCGCTGTTGTGCAAACATTGGAAAATGGTGTGCATAGTGTTGAAACACCCTTGCAACGATTAGAACATACTTGGCACTTACCCGTAGCCTATCTCATTATACCTATCTTTGCCCTAGCAAACGCAGGAATAAGCATTGACATTGATTCATTGGCAGAAACCTTTACTCATCCTGTGATGGTAGGTGTTTCTTTGGGCTTGGTTTTAGGTAAATTCATTGGTATTACGGGTGCAAGTTGGTTGATACTTAAGTTAGGAATCGCGGTTCTACCAAAGGACACACGCTTTACACAAATTGCCGGTGTTTCGTTATTGGCAGGTATTGGTTTTACTATGTCGATATTTGTAGCGCAATTAGGATTTTCAGGCAGAGAAGATCTATTATTAATGGCTAAAACAGGTATTTTAGCAGCTTCGCTACTAGCGGGCATTACAGGTTATATCTGGTTGTACGTTGTGAGTAAGCCGCAAGCGAAGTAAATTAAAATTATCCATTAGCGTCGACCTCTGGTAATTTAATTGAGATTAGGGCGGCAATTAAAACAAAAACAGTGGAGCCTATCAGACAGCCTATCAAGCCATATTGTTGATAGGCCAGTCCAGATATTACCGTCCCCATCAATCGCCCACCCGCATTAGCCATATAGTAAAATCCCACCGTCATTGCTACTTTATCATGATCTGAATAAGCCAAAATCAAATAAGAATGTAAGGCGGAATTAATGGCAAAGACAATGCCAAATAAGGTGAGACCAATTATAATCACTGCATCTGAAGGCCAGGAAAAATAGAGGCCCAAAACCATCGTGAAAGGAAATATTACCAGAATAAAGGCCCATAATCTGGCAGTATGACCCCCCGGTGGATTTGAGGTATTTTTACTGCGTAATATTCTCGGAGCAAAGGCTTGAATTAGGCCATAAGCAATCACCCATAATGCCATAAAGGTACCGATCTGAGTTAAAGACCATTGCAATACTTCATATAAAAAAACCGGTAAGCCAACAACAAACCAGACATCACGAGATGCAAATAAAAAGAACCGTGCTGCTGATAAATAGTTAATCGCAGCAACTTTTGAGAAAACCTGGGTGAACTTGGGTTTGTTTTTCATCTTACCAACCCCGGAAGGTTGATGTGTCAACACTTTTCCGGACAGTTTTCTAAATATTTTTTTGGCTGTTTCAAGTGATTTTTGTCATTTTGTATTTCCTATCATTTTAGTTTCTCATGTTAACTTTAAACAGATGAAGAGAAAGGGCTTTGCCCTCTGGAACGATAGAGCCGTTCCATCCCCTCTTCAATCAATCGATTTAAGCTATTTCCTGCTGTATTTCATAATCGACTGGTGACAAATAATCATTAGCCGAATGAAGTCGCTCCCGATTATAAAATACCTCAATATATTCAAATATTGCCTGCTTTGCTTCTACTCTGGTTTTGAATCGACAATGGTGCGTCAATTCAGTTTTCAAACTATGAAAGAAGCTCTCTGATACAGCATTGTCCCAGCAATTTCCTTTGCGGCTCATAGACTGAATTATGTTATGATCCGACAATATTTTTCTATGACTATCAGAGGCATATTGGCTACCTCGGTCAGTATGCCAAAGCAATCCATCCATTGGTTTACGCTTCCATATGGCCATCAGTAAAGCATCATTGACTAGCTTGGCTTTCATTCGCTCATCCATCGACCAGCCAACAATTTGCCTAGAGAATAAGTCAATGACAACCGCTAAATATAACCAGCCTTCCTTGGTGGCAATATAGGTAATATCACCCACATAGTAGCGATCAGGTTGAGAGACAGTAAACTCTCTTTCCAGTAAATTTGGAGATATACGCTTATTATGCTTGGAATTAGTCGTCGCTTTAAAGCGTCTCTTCGTTTTACAAAACAAACCGGCTTTTTTCATTAATCGACCAATTCTCCGGCGGCTTATATGAACGCCTTTTTCAGCCAGTTTTCTTTTAAGACGACGGGTTCCATAAGTCTTGCGACTGTCTTCAAACAGTTTTTTAGCTGCTCAGTAAGCGCTTCATTTTCTTTCTCTCTATCCGTTTTAGGAGAGCTAACCCAATCATAATAGCAACTACGGGAAACATCCATAAAACGGCACAGAATCGTTACCGGGTAATCTTTAGCCTGATCAGTTATCCATGCGTACTTCACAAAGTTTCCCTTGCAAAGTACGCTGTGGCCTTTTTAATAAATCACGCTCCTGAATCACTTTTGCCAATTCTTTTTTCAGACGTTTTACTTCATCATAAATGTGTTCATCACTTCTATTCTGAGAAACAGGTTGATCCGTCTCATTAGCTAATTTGACAGCTGATTCTTTAAATTCTGATGTATAGCTTTTATTCGGTTTTTTTTGTTTGATCATTCATTTTAGGTCACACTTTTTATCTTTTAGTTATTTTAAGTTGTGTGTCCGGTTAAGTATAGCCACATTAACTTTAGCAAAAGGGCCTGAAGATTTAGCGGCAATTCTAGTTCCCCTTGATGGGGGACATCATATCAGAGTAGGGGACTTGGGTAGCGTTCACTGGGGAGCTTCCGATCCAACATCTTTATATCATGGCAATGGTAGCGAAGCCGTTGCCATTGCCTTGTTACGCTCTGAAGCGGGCTTCGCTCAACCTGTTATTGAGTCAGTCAATGAAAACCTAGCCTCAGTAAGAAAAAAGTTTCCCAACATAGATATTCAAATTGCCGATACACAGGGACGTCTTATCGGCTTAACCGTCAGTAATATGCTGGATTCTTTGCGCGATGCCATTATTATGACTATTATTGTCATTCTACTCTTTATTGGTAATTCACGTGCCGCTTTAGTCGTTGCCTTATCACTACCAATCTCCTATTTACTGAGTTTTGCTATACTTTGGTGGATTGGTTTTGAATTTGATATGGTAACTTTATCTGCCATTATTATTGCTGTCGGCCTGCTTGCAGATGATGCAATTGTCGTCATAGAAAATATCGAACGACGAATGCGTGAACTTGGTGAAAAGCGTTTTACTGCTGCCATTCGAGGGCTGGATGAAATTATATTAGCTGACACGAGTGGTACTATTAGTACCATATTAGTCCTATTGCCTATCATGTTTATAGGAGGCTATGTTCAAACGGTATTAAGGCCTTTAACCATTACACTTGCTATTGCATTATTAGCCTCTTTAATTGTTTCAATTACCCTGATCCCATTATTTGCTCCCTATATACTCAGGCCTGATTCTAAAGATCCTCTAGCCTGGATACTACAACCATTTTCCCATTATGTTATGGAGCCTTTAAAGCATTTCTATGTCAATATTGTTGCATGGGGACTGAATCATCGTTTTTTAATTCTCATTATTTTAACGGTATTATTTGTTGTCAGCGCGAGCCAAATGAAATTACTGGGTAGAGAAATAATGCCATTAATGGACACGGGTATTTCAAAAATCACATTTGAAGCACAAGCAGATACTGATGATAAAGCAATGAAAAAAATCATTAAACAGGTTGAAGCCATCATAGAACAAGAAATTCCTGCACCGTGGATAATTTCTTATTCCGCTGTGATTGGTTCAGAACCCGGCGTAAAGTCGTTTGGCGCAAAAAGATTATTACAACAGGGCGAAGTAACACTGAACTTAATTGATCGCTTCCATAGAACTCAGGATCTCTATACAATTAATGAAGCATTGCGTCATAAACTCAGAAAAATTCCAGGGCTGATTACCGCTAATGTGTCAGTATTTGGATCCACGCCCTTATCATCCATTAGTGCTAATGTGGACGTTATGATAAAAGGGCCTGATCCCGCTATTTTGAGCAGACTAGCAGATGAAGTAATCACACGTTTACAAACAGTCAATGGTTTAACCGGTATTGAAAGAAGTTGGCAAAATCATGCGACTAAAATTGAACTTAATGTTGATCCTGCTCTAGCACGTCTTAATGGCTTATCTGCCTCAAGCATTGCACAACAAGTTGCTGAGGCGGTGGGTGGCATTTCTGGGGGACGATTACGGGTGATGGGTGAAGATCCGATTCCTGTATGGGTAAGAATTAAGGATGGTCAACGAAATCATGCCATTGATCTGAATGCACTTCCTATACGCAGCAAGGAGGGTACATTTATACCTTTAGCATCGGTTGCTAAACCTCGGCTAATTTCAACACCTACCGCAGAGACACACCAATATCTTGAACCCACGATCGACATTCTTGCCTGGCGAAGAAATATATCCATTACCAGTTTGCATGATAATGTTACCGAAGCACTAGCAGACCTAAAATTACCTCGTGGCTACAATATCTATTATGAAGGTGAATATAAGCAATTATCTGAATCATTTTCACGTTTAGCAAAATCATTCGTACTGGGTTTAATGATGCTATATCTGATGCTGAGTGTTACTTTTCGCTCCTTTCTAGACCCATTAGCAATCATGGCCAGCTTACCATTGGCCGTTATTGGCGCTGCATGGGGCTTATTATTAAGTAATAAATTTGGTTCCATGCCGAGCTTTATGGGGCTAATCTTACTCATGGGCATCGTCGTTAACAATGGTATTTTGCTCATTGATTTTACCAAAGTTGCCATGCAAAAAGGCGTTGATATCAAACAAGCTTTATTAGATGCTGTGGAAAAAAGAACCCGTCCCATATTAATGACCGCCATTTCATCAGCCGTTGGTATGATTCCTCTAGCAATGGAATGGGCTGTTGGCATTGAACGCTTATCACCTTTAGCCGTTGTGGCCATTGGTGGATTATTAACGGGTACGTTTTTAACCTTATTAGCTGTGCCTGTGTTTTATTCATTATTAGTTTCATTGCGTCATAAGCTTTTAACCTAGAAAAATCAGTTGAACCTACTGCGGTCGTCTTACGCACTGAATCTTAAGGATTTTCCAGAACATTTTGACTTCACCCGTAGGGTGACTACGAATAAAGCCAAAATAACCTGTAAAACCCTTAATCTTCAGCACCTAAGTTGCTCTCGCTATGATTCAACTGATTATTTTAGGTTTAAAAACTTAAGCCATTAAAAACAAAGAAATATTTAAATTTAACTGAAAGTAGGTTTATACTTCTAAATGTCAATAGCAAATGTCCGATATTTGTGAATATAGGACATTTGCTATAGGGCGTAAATATTGTCATAATGAGGTTAATTCTTACTATTCATTCATTACATGGCGTAATCTATGGCTTTAAAGCAACAATCTCCCTTGCCAATCATTGATAACCTCAACTACATTGGTAATCCCTTTAAACAAAAAGTCTTTGATGCCAAAGTTTTTACTGGCAATACAATACCGGGCGCTGACACTGATTTTGAGTATGCTTTAAAATTTCTTTTTAGCTACAATGGCAGCACGGCAACCTTTAATAGTTATCGACGTGAAATTGAACGCTTATTACAATGGGCATGGCGTATAGAACATATTTCCATACTAAAACTAAGACGTGAACATATAGAAGATTTTATTCGTTTTTGTTACAAGCCACCAATAAGTTGGATCGGAACAAAAAATACACCACGCTTTAAAACCATACAAAACCAACGTATAGCCAATGACCAATGGCGACCCTTTGTTGTGAAAATTTCAAAAATTGAACACAGTCATGGCAAAGTGCCCGATCAAAAAAACTTTTTTTTATCCCAATCGTCTATCAAAGCGACTTTTACAGCCTTATCTTCATTCTTTGAGTATCTAATCCAGGAAAGTCTCTCAGAATCAAATCCTGTCGCCCTTATTAAACAAAAAAGTAAATTCATTCAAAAAGATCAACTCAAACCCATTGTCAGACGAATTAGCACTCTACAATGGGATTATGTCATTGAAACCGCAGAATTAATGGCCAAAGAAAATCCCCCTGAACATGAGCGCACCCTTTTTATAATGAACTGCCTATTCGCGATGTACTTGCGGATCTCAGAATTAGTTGAAGATGAGCGTTCTACGCCTATTATGGGCGATTTTAGAAAAGACAGAGACAATAATTGGTGGTTTGATGTCACTGGTAAGGGCAACAAAAACCGCTCGATTACAGTGTGTGATGACATGCTCAACGCTTTAAAACGCTATAGAAGATACCTTGGCTATACGGCTTTACCGGCTTTAAATGAACAACATCCATTAATTATTAAATCTAAAGGCCAAGGTGGAATCACAAGCACAAGACATATCAGACGTATAGTGCAACATACCTTTGATACCGCCTATGAAAGAATGAAAGCGGATGGCTTGCAAGATGATGCAGATGACTTACAAGTTGCCACTGTGCATTGGTTACGTCACACTGGTATATCAGAAGATGTAAAATTTCGTCCCCGTGAACACGTCCGTGATGATGCGGGTCATGCCAGTATGGCGACGACTGATCGCTATATCGAATCAGATTTACGTGAACGTCACAACTCAGGCAAGCAAAAACGTATAAAGGATATCTTATAAAGCAAAAAATCAGGTCTCTTTGGATGCAAAAGGACTTGATGCTATAATGGCACAAATTTAATCAGCATCGAATTGATGCCATTATGAGCAAATAAAAACTATGCATGAGCATTTAATGATCTTCGGTATCACACTTGTGATATTAGGTTATGGGTTTTACTCTAAACTTTTGAGCAAATATAATATTTCAGGCCCTATGATCTTTACTGCTGTGGGCATAATACTATCCCCTCTTATGCTGAGAGATAGCGCGGTAAATATCAATGCAGAAGTCGTGCAGGTTGTTGCAGAAATAGCATTGATATTGATACTTTTCTCAGATGCGGCCACACTCAATCTGCAAAAACTTAAAGCCCATTGGCGACTGCCTGCCCGTTTACTTTTTGTGGCAATGCCCATCACCATTATTATTACTTATTTTACCGGAAGAGCTTTTTTTCCTGACGAAGCACCACTCTATATTCTTCTCCTTGCACTCATCTTAGCACCTACGGATGCAGCCCTTGGCAAGATCGTTGTTTCAGACAAAAGAATCCCTGAGACAATTAGGAATACAATTAATGTCGAGAGTGGGCTCAATGATGGGATTGTCTTTCCTGTTCTATTGACTGTTATTGCAATGATTGCTTCGCAGAATTCAGGGTCTTCGGATGGATGGTTGGGTTATATTGCTCAACAAATTTCCATTGGCGCAATTGCCGGTGCTTTTGTTGGCTGGATCGGGGCAAAATTAAGCCAAATTTCTATGAAAAAAGAGTGGGTTGAGCATCAATATCTTAACCTCATCCCCATTGCTCTTGCCATATTCTCTTTCTATGTTGCAGAATATTTTCATGGCAATGGCTATATTGCGGCCTTTTTCGCTGGACTTCTTCTCGGCAATACCAACAAAGCGATCAAAAAAAATGTAGAGGAGTTTGCGGAAAGCGAAGGCGAATTTCTCATTATGATTACCTTCCTTGTCTTTGGCCTCGTATTTGTACCCCTTATGCTGCCTTACTTATCACTCGAGGTATGGATTTTTTCTCTATTAAGCTTAACACTCCTACGCATCATACCTATCATTATTAGTCTTGGTTTTTTTAAGCTGGACTTAGTCACCAGGCTTTTTATAGGCTGGTTTGGTCCAAGGGGAATTGCTTCCATACTTTACATTCTGGTAGCCGTACATACCTTAGGTAGTATTGAAGGCCATGAAAAAATCTATGCAGTCGCCTCTTTGACAATATTACTGAGTATTATTTTACATGGTCTTTCAGCAAAACCTCTTGCTATACGATATGCTAAAACTCATTTTGATACTGAAGATAAAAAATAAACATATCACAATCAAAAGCCAACCCCAACCCCCTCAATCCCCCTTCTAAAGACAAGCCGATAAACAAAGGTGTTGATATTTTTGTATAAAAACACCCATATTTGCTCAAAGTAATGAATTTCCAAGTTTAGAAATAGTTTTTAACAATGCTTGTCTTTTGATTTTGTTATCTTCATTATGTGCTACTTCACTTAATGCTGATAACTCTAATGTGGCTATACTTAACCGGACACACAACTTAAAATAACTAAAAGATAAAAAGTGTGACCTAAAATGAATGATCAAACAAAAAACCGAATAAAAGCTATACATCAGAATTTAAAGAATCAGCTGTCAAATTAGCTAATGAGACGGATCAACCCGTTTCTCAGACTGCCAGGGAGCTAGGTGTTAATGTAAATACTCTACATACCTGGATCAGTAAATATTCCAAACCGGTGAAGACGGTAGCCAATAGAAGTGATGAACACATTTATGATGAAGTAAAACGTCTGAAAAAAGAATTGGCAAAAGTGATTCAGGAGCGTGATTTATTAAAAAGGCCACAGCGTACTTTGCAAGGGAAACTTTGTGAAGTACGCATGGATAACTGATCAGGCTAAAGATTACCCGGTAACGATTCTGTGCCGTTTTATGGATGTTTCCCGTAGTTGCTATTATGATTGGGTTAGCTCTCCTAAAACGGATAGAGAGAAAGAAAATGAAGCGCTTACTGAGCAGCTAAAAAACTGTTTGAAGACAGTCGCAAGACTTATGGAACCCGTCGTCTTAAAAAGAAAACTGGCTGAAAAAGGCGTTCATATAAGCCGCCGGAGAATTGGTCGATTAATGAAAAAAGCCGGTTTGTTTTGTAAAACGAAGAGACGCTTTAAAGCGACGACTAATTCCAAGCATAATAAGCGTATATCTCCAAATTTACTGGAAAGAGAGTTTACTGTCTCTCTCAACCTGATCGCTACTATGTGGGTGATATTACCTATATTGCCACCAAGGAAGGCTGGTTATATTTAGCGGTTGTCATTGACTTATTCTCTAGGCAAATTGTTGGCTGGTCGATGGATGAGCGAATGAAAGCCAAGCTAGTCAATGATGCTTTACTGATGGCCATATGGAAGCGTAAACCAATGGATGGATTGCTTTGGCATACTGACCGAGGTAGCCAATATGCCTCTGATAGTCATAGAAAAATATTGTCGGATCATAACATAATTCAGTCTATGAGCCGCAAAGGAAATTGCTGGGACAATGCTGTATCAGAGAGCTTCTTTCATAGTTTGAAAACTGAATTGACGCACCATTGTCGATTCAAAACCAGAGTAGAAGCAAAGCAGGCAATATTTGAATATATTGAGGTATTTTATAATCGGGAGCGACTTCATTCGGCTAATGATTATTTGTCACCAGTCGATTATGAAATACAGCAGGAAATAGCTTAAATCGATTGATTGAAGAGGGGTAAAAGGCGACATAAATGCCGCCCATTACCGTTGACGGCCATCGGCTCCTCAGCCTGTGCCGTGAAGATATTGTAACAGGATCATTACCGTTGTGAAAATACCTTGGGTGAATGGAACGGCTCTATCGTTCCAGAGGGCAAAGCCCTTTCTCTTCATCTGTTTAAAGTTAACATGAGAAACTAAAATGATAGGAAATACAAAATGACAAAAATCACTTGAAACAGCCAAAAAAATATTTAGAAAACTGTCCGGAAAAGTGTTGACACATCACTCTTTATGTTTCTTATTATCTGCATCAAATTCTGGTAAATTCATGTGTTTAAACACATTACCCACTTGAATTGAAATATTATGACTATCAATAAAAGCTTGTACTGTAGAGCTGTTTAGTAAACCACAAAGATAATAGGCTGGCTCTGAATCATAAAAATCAACAAAAAACAATTTGTGGTCGGGAACAAAAACTTTTTGACCACTGATAGGATCGTTACCTTTTGTAATGACTGCCGCTCTAAATGATTTATTGCCAGGCTGTTCAGGCCATACTAATGTGGCTATACTTAACCGGACACACAACTTAAAATAACTAAAAGATAAAAAGTGTGACCTAAAATGAATGATCAAACAAAAAAACCGAATAAAAGCTATACATCAGAATTTAAAGAATCAGCTGTCAAATTAGCTAATGAGACGGATCAATCCGTTTCTCAGACTGCCAGGGAGCTAGGTGTTAATGTAAATACTCTACATACCTGGATCAGTAAATATTCCAAACCGGTGAAGACGGTAGCCAATAGAAGTGATGAACACATTTATGATGAAGTAAAACGTCTGAAAAAAGAATTGGCAAAAGTGATTCAGGAGCGTGATTTATTAAAAGGCCACAGCGTACTTTGCAAGGGAAACTTTGTGAAGTACGCATGGATAACTGATCAGGCTAAAGATTACCCGGTAACGATTCTGTGCCGTTTTATGGATGTTTCCCGTAGTTGCTATTATGATTGGGTTAGCTCTCCTAAAACGGATAGAGAGAAAGAAAATGAAGCGCTTACTGAGCAGCTAAAAAACTGTTTGAAGACAGTCGCAAGACTTATGGAACCCGTCGTCTTAAAAGAAAACTGGCTGAAAAAGGCGTTCATATAAGCCGCCGGAGAATTGGTCGATTAATGAAAAAAGCCGGTTTGTTTTGTAAAACGAAGAGACGCTTTAAAGCGACGACTAATTCCAAGCATAATAAGCGTATATCTCCAAATTTACTGGAAAGAGAGTTTACTGTCTCTCAACCTGATCGCTACTATGTGGGTGATATTACCTATATTGCCACCAAGGAAGGCTGGTTATATTTAGCGGTTGTCATTGACTTATTCTCTAGGCAAATTGTTGGCTGGTCGATGGATGAGCGAATGAAAGCCAAGCTAGTCAATGATGCTTTACTGATGGCCATATGGAAGCGTAAACCAATGGATGGATTGCTTTGGCATACTGACCGAGGTAGCCAATATGCCTCTGATAGTCATAGAAAAATATTGTCGGATCATAACATAATTCAGTCTATGAGCCGCAAAGGAAATTGCTGGGACAATGCTGTATCAGAGAGCTTCTTTCATAGTTTGAAAACTGAATTGACGCACCATTGTCGATTCAAAACCAGAGTAGAAGCAAAGCAGGCAATATTTGAATATATTGAGGTATTTTATAATCGGGAGCGACTTCATTCGGCTAATGATTATTTGTCACCAGTCGATTATGAAATACAGCAGGAAATAGCTTAAATCGATTGATTGAAGAGGGTAAAAGGCGACATAAATGCCGCCCATTACCGTTGACGGCCATCGGCTCCTCAGCCTGTGCCGTGAAGATATTGTAACAGGATCATTACCGTTGTGAAAATACCTTGGGTGAATGGAACGGCTCTATCGTTCCAGAGGGCAAAGCCCTTTCTCTTCATCTATTTAAAGTTAACATGAGAAACTAAAATGATAGGAAATACAAAATGACAAAAATCACTTGAAACAGCCAAAAAAATATTTAGAAAACTGTCCGGAAAAGTGTTGACACATCATAATGCCCAATACGCCTATCGAAAACATGCAAGATTCTGGTTGAATGGTGATTATAAAGAGAGTGTGAAAAATTCAAGATCCAAAAAGACAAATGGATCATCTTTAAGTGCCGATATATCAGCAACATACAAGGATGCAATTTCTCGTGATGATATAGAAGAATCAGAAGCTCTCTATCAAGTACAAAAATTGCCTCAAAATGGAATGCAGATCCATTCTGAATATACGATGTATGGACATTTCTTTTTTATACATAAATTGTTCAGTGGTGTTGAAAAAATCAGATTCTTTTTAGATCAAGATTCTGGAATGAGAGCAACCTGCTTAACAGCTTTCCATAACGAAATAAAAAATAGAAGCTGTGATGCTTTTTATGTTCGAATAACAAAGGATTTAACTGTTGATGAAAAGCGGAGAACTTTAAATGATTCCAGGAACTATTTTTCAGATCAGCAAAAAAGAACACCCTGATTTATCAAAAAATAAAATAAAATTAAAAATAATAAAAGATCGATTAGAAAACATGCAGGAAATTGGAAACTGGAAAGATAAATGGCTTTTACACCCTTTTCCTAATATGTCTGAACCAGAAAAAGCGATTTGTTATCTTACTGATTATGGTGACTATGATGAAGACCATCAGGCATGGTTATATAACAAAGCCTCCATGCATGGGATTGATAATTTTTTTATGCAGGTTAGACGTAGATTATCATTATTAGAGCGAGCTATTTCATCTGCCAGCAGTTCTGGCAGAAGGTGGTATGGGTATTCTGCTTACAACCCAAAGAACATTGTTAAGTTACTCGATATATTCCGAGTTTATTATAATTATTGTATTGCAGGAAAAGACAAAAAAACACCCGCTATGCGTTTAGGTCTGGCAAAAGGCATTGTTAGTCCAGAAGACATCATTTATTTTTCACCTAATTAACTATGAGCCATTATGAATAAAACAATTTTCAAACAACTTAAGAAAGACAAAGGTAACTGGCTCAATGAAACAGAAGTACGCCAGGGATGGATAAAGATTATTGGTGATGCTTTAAATATTCCTTTTCAAATGGAGAGGCAAAGAGTTGATGCCAGTTATAACAGAGTTATTATTGAATTTAAGGATAAGGGCTTATTTAATGGCAGTACTTCCAGTTCTGCATTTAAAAATGCGGTGTTTGATCGCTTAAAAAAATATATCCCGACTCGTGCTAAACTCGAATCCCTCGACAATGAGGATTATATTGGAATAGTTACCGATGCAGAGCATATTGCATTTGCACGGTACAGCCGAGGAAAAATAGTTCATGATGCATTATTACCATTAAGTGAATCCAGTGTATCTTTGATAGTTAAGGCTCTGACTGATTGTAAATGGGTTCCTGTTACATCAGAAAATCTAATCACTGCTTTTGGTCATAGTAATGTGGCTATACTTAACCGGACACACAACTTAAAACAACTAAAAGATAAAAAGTGTGACCTAAAATGAATGATCAAACAAAAAAACCGAATAAAAGCTATACATCAGAATTTAAAGAATCAGCTGTCAAATTAGCTAATGAGACGGATCAACCCGTTTCTCAGACTGCCAGGGAGCTAGGTGTTAATGTAAATACTCTACATACCTGGATCAGTAAATATTCCAAACCGGTGAAGACGGTAGCCAATAGAAGTGATGAACACATTTATGATGAAGTAAAACGTCTGAAAAAAGAATTGGCAAAAGTGATTCAGGAGCGTGATTTATTAAAAAGGCCACAGCGTACTTTGCAAGGGAAACTTTGTGAAGTACGCATGGATAACTGATCAGGCTAAAGATTACCCGGTAACGATTCTGTGCCGTTTTATGGATGTTTCCCGTAGTTGCTATTATGATTGGGTTAGCTCTCCTAAAACGGATAGAGAGAAAGAAAATGAAGCGCTTACTGAGCAGCTAAAAAACTGTTTGAAGACAGTCGCAAGACTTATGGAACCCGTCGTCTTAAAAGAAAACTGGCTGAAAAAGGCGTTCATATAAGCCGCCGGAGAATTGGTCGATTAATGAAAAAAGCCGGTTTGTTTTGTAAAACGAAGAGACGCTTTAAAGCGACGACTAATTCCAAGCATAATAAGCGTATATCTCCAAATTTACTGGAAAGAGAGTTTACTGTCTCTCAACCTGATCGCTACTATGTGGGTGATATTACCTATATTGCCACCAAGGAAGGCTGGTTATATTTAGCGGTTGTCATTGACTTATTCTCTAGGCAAATTGTTGGCTGGTCGATGGATGAGCGAATGAAAGCCAAGCTAGTCAATGATGCTTTACTGATGGCCATATGGAAGCGTAAACCAATGGATGGATTGCTTTGGCATACTGACCGAGGTAGCCAATATGCCTCTGATAGTCATAGAAAAATATTGTCGGATCATAACATAATTCAGTCTATGAGCCGCAAAGGAAATTGCTGGGACAATGCTGTATCAGAGAGCTTCTTTCATAGTTTGAAAACTGAATTGACGCACCATTGTCGATTCAAAACCAGAGTAGAAGCAAAGCAGGCAATATTTGAATATATTGAGGTATTTTATAATCGGGAGCGACTTCATTCGGCTAATGATTATTTGTCACCAGTCGATTATGAAATACAGCAGGAAATAGCTTAAATCGATTGATTGAAGAGGGGTAAAAGGCGACATAAATGCCGCCCATTACCGTTGACGGCCATCGGCTCCTCAGCCTGTGCCGTGAAGATATTGTAACAGGATCATTACCGTTGTGAAAATACCTTGGGTGAATGGAACGGCTCTATCGTTCCAGAGGGCAAAGCCCTTTCTCTTCATCTGTTTAAAGTTAACATGAGAAACTAAAATGATAGGAAATACAAAATGACAAAAATCACTTGAAACAGCCAAAAAATATTTAGAAAACTGTCCGGAAAAGTGTTGACACATCAAAACAGGCCAGTCCGCATGATCATACACAAACAACCAATGATATGCTGCACCTATGATCACAAAAACATGGAAGATATCATGCGGTTCTATAATGCCATCAATTAATATAGGCCACCTGAGAAATTCAAAAACAGCCCCGATAGTATAGGCAAGGCCACCATAAATGAGATATTTAGCTTTTGCAAAGCCATATTGATGGATCAGTAAATAAGCAGTAAAAATCCCAATCCAGCCTAAGCCTAGGTAAAAACTCAAACTCAACCATTCTGGCAT
This sequence comes from sulfur-oxidizing endosymbiont of Gigantopelta aegis, assembly GCF_016097415.1. Classification (NCBI taxonomy): domain Bacteria; species sulfur-oxidizing endosymbiont of Gigantopelta aegis. The sequence continues at coordinate 2,730,217 of NZ_JAEHGE010000001.1, forward strand.
ACTGGAGAAAAAGACGGTGGTGAGTATAATGCCTGGAATAGTAATGAGCCAAACAATTAATAAAATCCCCCAGCGTTTAAAGCCGCGAAACATAATGGTATGAATGGGTACAAATGTACCCGCAATTAATACCCAAATTGCGGAATGATCTAAAACCTGTAAAACATCTCTTGCAGTCGTATCATAGGGCAACAAATGGAACACACCACTCATTGAGAAAAGAAAAACCAGGGAAAATGTATAGACACTCAGAGAAAAGCCCCTTAGTTTACTCCCCTTGCCTTTTTTACTAATATAGCCTGCCTGCTAGTAAAAATCCAGTAGCAGCAAAAAGGTGCAACCAGGCACTTACCGGATCGTAAAGACCTAAGAAGGTATAAGTTTCTCTCATATATTGTTCAAATTATTTAATTTAGATGGACTAAACGAGTATTATAGCAGACTGTATTGAATAATAAAAAAGAGGACTTTTTTTCACAGCAAAACTCGGTGAAGTAACTTATTCTTATGAATTAAGCTGAAAACAGCATTTTTTGTTTGCCTGATGCTTTTTAAAATTTTTTTTGTTCTTTCTTTCTAAATAGCAGGCACGGGAGATGCTGCGTTTAATCGACGCATTTTCCTAAAATAGGTTTATTTTCTTATTTTTACAGGTCTCATCTCCTCATAATCGTCTCTGTACAATAAAAATCCATTAAATGTTCCCAGGAGTCCATCACAAAAAAGGTAATAACCCCTCTGAACTTTTCCCACATTAATTTTTTAGAGCCAAACTTTTTACGACAAGCTTGATAAGCCCCATCGGTTAATTCAAAAATTTGATGGAAATAAAAAGCCAGCAAGGTTAACAGATACATATTAAAGCTCAGGTGCTTCTTCCCATGACCATAATTATGCTCAATGTGATAGCCTTGGTTCTTTAATGTGTTGAAACATTCGTTTTCTATTTTCCAACGACATCGACCCGCCTGGGTCATTGTTTGAATATTATGTTCACTGATCTTTATGTCGGTGACCCAGCTATTTCGGTAGATAATTTTCCCTGCGGTATTGGTGAGGGTATATTCAAAAAGTTAACTTCAATGGCATTTTTTCGCCATGTAAAGGGACATTATTTTTCCATCGATAATGATGTTGGTGCCCTTTTTCGTCAATCCAGTCCATTGATGGGAGTTCAGAAAATGCTTCAAGCCATTCAAATAAATATGTGTGATCACCAGGTTTGGCAACCAATAAATAATGCATCATTTCTTCAATTATATCTTCTATCATAGGTTGATGTGACATCAAACCATCACACAAATCATAAATCCTTGTCTTGGATGTGCTTTTTTTAGATTGGCTATAAAACGTTTGGCTGCATTACTTTCACAATCCTGTTTTTTGTACCATCCGTATTTTGTATTGCTTCAGGCATGACAGGGAGCACTTGCTTTTTATCGGGGTGCATAATGGCACCTTGTAAAAAAACAGCATGACTGTAGGTTATTTCACCCGTTCTATGTTCTTTATGAAGACAACAGTCACAATGGACTTGCTTAGAGGAATAATATTGCGTGCCATCAATAACACAAAGCAATGTGTTGGGTAATACGGCATACTCTTCAAGATGCTTATGTCGTCTGAGTCGTTCAAATAAATCTTTAAATGCAGGTGCAAATGTTTTAGAGGGTATGAGATCCAAAATGTCTCTTAGTTGACTATTTTTAGGAATTTTTTCAACATTAAAAAGAGTGCGTAAATTATTTTGATTCTGTTCCTCTTCCATCTGTTTCTGAAATTCACTTAAAGAGGGATCTTGAAAATACATGCAGGCAAAAGCACTCATAAGCACATCATGTTGACTGTAATCACACTTTCCTTGTACTCGGCTATCTTTGATTGCATGAAAGTGCAATGAGATGGCCTGTTTCAGGGCAGAAAAACTTAAATGTTTTTTTTGCTGACTTAAAGAGGCCAAAATTCACAGTACCAAGCATATAAAAGGGAAATATTTTTTAACATGAAGTCATTCAACCAATTGAAAAACAAGAGTTTGATCTCTTGTTTCTCAAAATGCAAGCTTTTTATTCGATTTTTTTAATTTTGCTAAAGTTACTGCGAAAAGTTTTTTTATTTCTGCTTGGTAAGTACCACTACAACTCAATTGTTCATCTCAGCGAGAATTGCTGTTTTTTTCACCTTAAAGTAGTGCAGAAATGATAATCTTACTAGCGGCTTGATACTCTATACTTAGAGTATTGCTACTGAGAGATTAGGAATAATAATTATTCACATAATGAACCCAATTCAACTTCATTAATTTGAATGCATTGCGGTATTTGCTGAATATTTTTTAATTTATAGTGAAAAAACAATTCAGCCGTATTGAGGGTCTTGTTCCAATGCGCTTCACCACAAATCTGGATGCCTTTGGAAAAAAAGTAATCCAGATAGGTTTGTTGTCTTGTCTTAGACTTTATTTTAGAATTTAAACTAAATCTTAATAAAGGTGAATTGTCGGGCAATAATTGATAAGGATACACTCTGAGCTTACGATTACTCATATGATTAGCCTTATAGAGATTAATCAATTGACTGGTTTCACTGATATTTTCAGCAAGTTGAATTGAAAGACTGCCAACGATGGCATCTATTCCATTTTCAATGGCGTATTGTGTAATGCCTGTCCATAATAATTCAGCCGTTTGTGCGTTATCATAATCTTTATCAATGACCAGGCGACTAAGTTCGATATGATAAAGCTGGTTTTCAAAGATTTTTTGAACATTGAATTGCGTTTCAGAGAAATAGCCACCAATTTTAAAGGCCGTATAACCATCAATTAATCTAACATAAGCGATAATTTTTGCTGTTTGTCGATCTTTCACTATCAGGTGTTGCGCATAACTATCATATCCGTCATGACTCATACGCTTGTGTTGATCAATTAACTTACGGGTGAGACTAAGTTCTTTTTTTACTTTTGATGCACTTAATTGAAATTTAAACTGTTCATTTATTCTTAATTTTTTTGCCTGACTGATTTCATCAGCATCCTGCGTGATTTTCACTTCAAAACGAGAAGCATTTGAGGGAATATATCCTTTTACATCCTCAAAAAAATGATTCGAATTCTCTGTATAGGCTTGTGCTTGCACGATTATTGTCTCCATCTTGTCTCTATTTGACATACTTTTATATTTACTTTGTTGAAGTCAATATAAACAAGATTTATGACAGAAAAACGTCAGTTTTATGAATATTCAATGAATATAGATTATATTATGTCAATGACTATTGATTATCATAAGTATAATATTTTGCACCACCCTTCATAAAGTAATAGCGTTTAATACCCTTATTTTCCAAATGATATTGTAACCAACGTATCGTTTTGCCAGCATTATCATAAGCAAGAAGGATCTTATCTTCATCAATAGCTTTTTGCAGATAACGCTCTAATTTTTTTTTGTTATCAAGCGGTACAGAACGATCAGCTAATAAGAACAAACCGCTGCCTCTGCGCATATCCAATGTCCGAACATCAATCAAAACGGAGTCCATAATAAGCGATTCAAATTCATCTAAGGGGATAATATGTTCTTTCAACTTGCTTGTACTGATTAAATCATCGGGATTCATCGGTGACTTACCTAAAAATGTAGTATCATCTGGGTAAGCTTGCGACCACTCAAATATACCTGCATCAAAAACCAAGACTTTCTCAAGATTTGACTTAATGGCGGCTTTGTAAGATTTCATACAGCGACGACCATTGCAGTAAAAAACAATGGTTTTACCTGTTTTATCAGCAATATCATGGATCTTATTAGTAAATAACGCATCATTTAATGGCAGATTCAAAGCACCTTTAACCTGAATAACATTAAATTCAAAATTGCTTCTGGCATCTACTACCGTATATTGATCGTTTTTGTAAGCCTCATGAAAATCATCCAGTGAGATAAAAGGAATATCAGGGTATTTTTCACGGCCGGGGAAACCAGCATCAGAAAATACGGGAAATGAGATTAACATTAATAAAAAATAAACAAACGAAAACTTATAGAATTTTCCTAATTTAGGCATATCTCTATTCCACCACTATTATAATTATTTTAAAAAGAGAGAGTTGAGCAAAAAAACCAAAGCTCATTTAGCGCGGTGGAATTATAAAGTATTTTATTCTTTAATAAATAAAAATAATTTAATAATGTGATGTAGTTCGAATGTATGAGGCAAATAATTTTCTAAATTTACCTTTGGCAAAATCTGACCCTTCCAAAGAGGTAAAAATGTTTTATTCTCAAGCACTCGAATTATTGACTTAAGGAAAAAATCATCGTCCTTTCGATATTGTTATCGTCCCAACTTAAAGCCAATTTACCATTAATAAAGCTCACTCTATTGGCATTAGACAAAGCCTGTAAGTATTTTGTTTCAAGTTCCATTTTTTCAGCGGAGCAAATTTTTCGCGTACCCGATGTAGACTCAACTTTGATCTTGTTAGAGTCTTCATTAAAAGAAACGCTAGCGATATAACGATTACACGCACTCGTACCAGTCAATTTCCCATCATTATATTTGAGGGTAATGGGGTTATTATCAGAAACCTTATTACGCCATGAAAAACGTTCTAACTGCCAGTTTAAACCGCGAATATCTTCAATAGTCAAGCGTCCCAAACTTATAGGTTTTTGTTCAACTAACTCATGACTGCCTAAATTATTTTGTAATACCCAAGTACGTAAAACTTTTTCACCAGGACAACATTGGGCATCACTCCCGGAAGCCTGGATAACATCTAGTTCAATACCGCCATTATAAATACGCCCCATTCTTAATTGAATTCGATCACCGATATGAACGGTTGATAGATTGGACATTTTTCCATTTTTTTCGCCGATAATGGCCATATAGATTTGGGTTCCAGATCCCCCTGAATTTTCCCACAAAAAAACCACCTGCTCTGGAATACCATCAGCATTAATATCACCGGAAAAAGCAAAATCTTTAACTAGGCCAATACTTGGACGTGAAGAAACTCCTTTTTTAAACGGCAGGCCACTCCATTGCCCATTTTTGAGACTTATAGCCTGATTATCATATATTCCATGATAGATCATATTGGCCGCATCACTGTTTTTATCTGATATACCCGATATAGGCATGGCACTTGAAATGCTAGAATAAAGACAGAAAAGGAATAAATTAATTAATGCTAAGTCGATTTTTCTTTGCGTATTAAACAATGATGTTCTCCAAATTTCCACTTAATAATCCTAGGATTATAACTAAAATGGTTAATGTTCTGCTTGATATAGATTTAGAGTAGATTAAAAATCAAACAATGTCCTGATATAAAAACGCTTTTTTTCTCAATTTATCTTTTTTCATCGTTAAATTTAGCTTTTAAAGATTTTTTGATTAAATCAACATGAACCAGTAAATTATAAACCTGATCAGCATTTGATAATGGGGTGTTCAGTTTGCTGACCTCATTATAAATACGATCCAGTTCAGAGTTTAAGTGTTCATATTCTGCTTGGGCTAAAGTATCAACATGGGTATGATCTTCAACAGACTGCAATTGCTCGTACCACTTATAGACCTTAGAGCGAATGCGCCAGCGATAAACAGGGGGTAAAATTTTGATTAAGGGTAAAATCAATAATAAAAGGGTGTAGTTCCTTTAAAACGACAAAATTCATTACCCAAAGTTGTTAACCTCTAAAAAATCATAATTTCTTTTTTTTGACATTTTCTTATAAAACTTCCAATACATTTCAAAGTCACCACTGGATTTTAGTGAGCGTAATTTCAATACTGCTTCTGCTCCCTGCAGACTCCAACGAGCACCGGTTATATCAAGTCGGTCATTAATGAGGTGACGGCATGCACCTTCAATAACGCCACTGGCAATAGGATAACCCGCTTTTAATGCGATGCCATACTGCAACCGCTCTTTATTTTTTAGTAAATAATCAGCACATTTATCAATATTTTCTCTACTTTCTATTTTCCGTCTTGTGGCACTGAGTCTGATCCCTTTGGCTACTTGTGAACAATGGCCATTAAGTATTTTGACTGCTCTTTCAGCTATCCATTCCTCAACCGCTTCGTCACCTTTATCAAAGAAGCACCAAGCTGCTTTCAGAGATATTCCAAGACATGGATAAAGTCCATTACAATAGTTGCTTTGATGCTCAGTTTCTTCATCACTTTTTTGATGAGTTTGATCTGGTGAGGTAAACCATCAATTAAAATAACCCATTCCCTCTTTTGTTTTGGATCTCTTTGTAGTGCTTCCTGAAATGCTTCCTCAATAACAGTTTCTGCCTCTCGCTCAACACTCGCCCAAACCCGCTTATTTCTAATGGGGGTTCGAAAAGGAACGACATTATCATCTTCTGCTACTTTCATAATAGATTCAGCAGCACGAATATGAGATTGTACGGTATAAACGGCAGCCACTTGTGCCATACGTTTTCGGTCTTTTTTCTCTCCCTGACTCAGACGACTTTTGAGCTTCTTATTCTTCTGGGCATTTTTCTTTGTGCATTCTCTTAAACCTTCAGGTCGCATAACTATCCCTTTTCCATCAAAGGTTAAGACCAGAAAATCTGATGTTTTTCGGGTTCAATAAATCGTTTTTTCTTATAAAAACCTTCAAAATCCTGAGCAACATCTCTCACTATATTGAGGCACTGTCTTTTGGGCACATGACCAGCAGTTGTACTATCAATACTTTCAACGACATCATCGAATGAACCTCGAATGGCTTCTTTAGACACTCTGAAATAAATACCATCACTGTAACTGTTAGTTGATAAATTCAGTTCAGCATCAATAGGAAATAAACTGTCTTTATTTCTTTGACTATAACCATTTCTGGTGGCAGTGACCTGACCAAACAAACTATTCAGCGAACGATGGGTGTTTGTACGGACATAATTCAGCTTGTCTCCTGAAACGGTGTTAACACAGCTTCTTTTTTCCTCGTTGGCGGCTTTTAAATCTAGCCAGCCCTGCAGTAGTCGTCTTAAAATTTCCTGACCTTCCTTGTTAATAAAATCTTCTATGTCACCATGTTCACAATTTTTATGTTTATCTGTTTGTAATTGTTTAATCAACTGTTCAAGTTGATCCTGAGCACCAAAAAAGAATGAATAATCGTTTGAATTTAGGTATGCTATGTTCATGAGAGAGGTCTTTTTATTGGGTTATGAAACTAAGAAGCTTATAAAACAATATTTTGATCTTTCTCTTTTCATTTTTCAAGCATTAACTATTGAATTTATTGTTTATTTTCATCGTTTTAGAAGATCTGCACCCATAATAAAAAAGGTAAGGTTAAGACTATCATACGATCAATGAATGTTGCCACCCAAAATGGCAGATATTTCATTAAAAATGGTGGTCCGACTTTTAAGTAGCGTTTTGCAGTTTCACTCACCGGGTAAGCCGTTAATTGCTCTGTGGGGAAAAAATCAGGCTTGGAAAATAAATCATTTTGACCATGATTTTTACTCATTGCCTGTAGTAATAAAATGGCTAACGATTTATGTAAATCTTCCGTCACCACAAGATTTGCTGTGGGTGCTAATAGACTGACCGATGTTTTGGGTACATTATTTTTAAAATCGATAATTCCCTCATGCAAGGTTACTTTCGATAAAAAAGGTAAGACCTGATTATAAGCATCAGCACGCTCAAAATTGAATAATTTAAACTCTTTATTATGTAGCAATTCCTGAATGACAGGCGAAAAGATGGAGGAAACAAAGAAAATAGCATCTAATTTACCTGATTTAAGCTGTTTTAAGCTTTCTCTTGGCTTTAAATAGTGAAACTTAGTATTCTGACTATTAACATGATTGATTGCGAATAATTGGCTCGCAAGCATATGCGTACCACTACCCAGTACGTTAATTGATATTTTTAGTCCTGAAAAATCATTGAGTCGGTTTAATTTCAAGTTCTTACGATAAAAAATTGTAATGGGTTCATAATATAAACTCCCCAAAGAGACTAAGTTCTCATCCGCATAAGCCGTACCACCCTGTACTAAAGCGACATCCGCTTCCTTTGCTAATAGGCGTTTAATATTATCTCTGGAACCATTGGATTCAAGTACTTTGAGTTCAATCCCCTCTTTTTCCAGTGATTCTTTGTACTTGTTCGCATAAGTATAATAAGTACCATGGATATTACCTGCCGAAATAGTGAGATTTCTCGGTGGCGCTGGAGATACGAACTGATAGGCGCCCCAAAAACTCGCATAAATCAACACAGCAATCGGGATAACAATTAAAAATAGTTCTATGTAGGAGGGTTTTCTTTTTATTTTCATAAGTACAAACTAAGGGCTAATGTAAGGATTGATGGAAAAATTGCTCTGCCTGATTAATATTAATACTAAAAGCAGATTTTTGCACCAATTGTTGTTGAATCCAAGGGACTAGCTCCATAAATAAAAGTGGACTTTTTGCTAGTTCAGGAATGGTTACTTTGACAAAATCGCCCTGTTGATTGATAATTATTTTGCTGGCATTATCTGTTTCAGGTAATTTAAGTAATTTCATTGACTGCCAATGAATGAGATTACCTTTTTCTTGAATCATTCTGAGTTGCCCTTGCAGCAAAAGAAGTTCAGCCAGAATACGATAAACCCATGCTTGTTTGGCGACTCTATCCCTTACATTAGAGAACTTAAAGCTCAGACCATTGCTGGTAACATATTCTGCTCTTAAACTTGAGCGCATATTCCAAGTGCCTGAAACATCTTCAAGCACATGACGGGCTGATTGAATTGCATTGTCAGACTTTAAAATGTCCGACTGATCGGATGCTTTGAAATAAGCTTTACAATCATTCACAAGACAGAATTGTGTTACGATTTTTTTTTCAATCACGGTATCCGAGCCGGCATTTGGCCCTGAAACGATGACCGGTCGGGCATCGATTAATAACATGATTTGATTTTGTTGACTGATTAAAAAATCCAGTGAAGCACCCGAGTCCATACGGTGTAAATTATCATTCAAGGTAGCCAAATATGTCTGAGTCGCTAATTGCCAACGACGAGTCTTGACTCTTTTTTTTAAACTTTTTTGTTTATGCTGTAATGATTTATCTATTTCTTGCTCATAGGCAGCAATAATTTCAACCAAAGCAATGCGAATAAAATCATATTTTTTTTGGCTCAATGATTGTTCTGAATCAGAACCATTATTACGTTGGATATGCCTTGCCAGTTCAGTGAGTTGTGAACGACTTAAATTAATCTCCGCACTCATTGCTTGAGTAGTAGAAAAAACGCTGACGATTATAAGCAGGTAAGGAGCCTTCAGCGATTTATAAAGAGCCTTCAGCGATTTATAAAAAGCCATTAGCTATTATCCATCCTGACATCCATCCGTTTATTCTAGAATTATTTGATAATTGTGATCGTAGGGTGGGCACGCTTTTTGTGCCCACGCTGAAAGTGTACATAATAAGCACTTGAATCCGCGTGGGCAGATAAAGTCGTGCCCACCCTACGGTTTGCATATAAAGAACCCTATTTACGGATGAACATTAGCTATTATTATATTCCTTAAAAAGCGCTATCATCCCTGCTTCATCCATGACTTCAATGCCTAATTCTTCAGCTTTTTTTAACTTAGAACCTGCTTTTTCACCGGCAATCACAAGATCTGTTTTTTTTGACACACTGCCACTGACCTTTGCTCCCAGCGCAATCAGCTCAGCTTTAGCATCATTACGGTTCATTATTGATAATGAACCCGTTAAAACAATAATCTTATCCGCAAGTGGCAGTTCGTGACTTTCTTTTGGTATGATTTCAGGCCAGTGAATACCCGCCTCAAGTAATTTATCAATCACTTCGTCATTATGCTGCTGAGCAAAAAATGTCTCAAGATTATGGGCTACAATCGGTCCAACATCCGGTACTTGTTGTAAATCTTCACTCTTTGCTGATTGAATTGCCTCTAAATGACGATAATAATTAGCAAGTGCTAAAGCAGTGGCCTCACCCACTTCACGAATACCCAATGAATAGATAAATCGAGGCAAAGTTGTTGCCTTAGACGCTTCTATTGCCGCTAATAAATTGGTCGCTGACTTGGCTCCCATACGTTCCATTTGACTGATTTTTTTAAAGGATAAGTGAAACAAATCAGCAATGGTATGAATCATGCCATCATCTACCATTTGTTCAACTAGCTTATCCCCTAAGCCGTCAATATCCATCGCCTTACGTGATGCAAAGTGTTTGATGGCTTCTTTTCTTTGTGCCGGGCAAAACAAGCCACCCGTACAACGTGACTTCGCCTCATCATTAACGCGCTCTGCCAGCGAATGACAAATAGGACAATGATCGGGCATACGAAATGCTTTGCTATTCTCAGGACGTTCAGACAAAACAGGTTTAACAACTTCTGGAATCACATCCCCTGCCCGCCTAACGATCACCATATCACCAATGCGAACATCTTTACGATCGATTTCATCCTGATTATGCAAAGTGGCGTTGGTAACAGTCACACCACCCACAAATACTGGGGCTAATCGAGCGACCGGGGTAAGCGCCCCAGTACGACCTACCTGAACATCAATATTCAGCAAACGTGTCATCGCTTCTTCAGCGGGAAACTTATGTGCAATTGCCCAGCGTGGAGCACGAGAAATAAAACCTGCTTGCTGCTGTTGTGCGATGCTATCAATTTTGTAAACAACGCCATCAATCTCATAGGGCAGATCAGCACGTCGAGATAAAATGGAATCATAATAGTCTATGCACTGCTGCCAGTTATTAAGCAGTTTTACTTCAGGACAAACCGCTAGTCCCCATGATTTTAATTGTTGTAGAATTTGACTATGGCTTGTCTTTAATGGATTTTCAGTATTTTCACCTTCTACAGAACCAATACCATAACAAAACATATCCAGGGGTCTTGTGGCAGCAATTTTTGAATCTAATTGTCTGAGTGATCCAGCGGCCGCATTTCTTGGATTAGCGAAGGTTTTTTCACCCTTATCAATTTGTAATTGATTGAGCTTGGCGAAACCTGCTTTGGGCATAAAGATTTCACCACGTACTTCCAAAACGTCGGGGTAGTCATCACCCGTTAAGCGCAGAGGGATTGCCATGATAGTACGTACGTTTTGACTAACATCTTCTCCCGTTTGACCATCACCACGTGTAGTCGCTTGCATTAGCAACCCCTTTTCATAGCGTAGACTAATGGCTAAACCATCTAATTTAGGCTCAGCCACAATCTGAAATGAGTTAGTTTTTAACCGCTCTTCAAGACGCTTAGAAAACTCTTCAATTTCTTCTGTGCTAAAGGCATTGGAAAGTGACAGCATGGGAATAGTATGGGTGACTTGTTCGAAACCATCCAAGATCTTGCCACCAACACGTTGGGTGGGAGAATCAAGACTGATAAGCTCAGGATGTTTGGCTTCGATTGCTTCTAGTTGACGAAATAGTTTGTCGTATTCGATATCAGGAATTTCTGGGTCGTCAAGCACATAGTAACGATGACTATGGTAGTTTAGTGTTTGGTGTAATTGCTCAACTTGCTTAAGCAATGAATCAGCATCATCTGTCAAAATCAGGGTCTTTTTTATGGATTAATGGATATATGATTTTTAAAAAAAACGATAAACTAGGCATTGTTTGCGGCTAATTTCTCTGCCTTGGCCATATCAAAATTAAGTTTTCTTATTTGTTCTTTTTTATAGCTAATGGCTTGCTGTGTTAATTGGCTACGTGTTTCATCACATAACTCACCCTCTAAATCAGCCGCTATGATTTGTGCCACATGAATAAACTCTTCATAAGCCTCATAGCTTGGTATACGGGTAGGCAAACGCATAAACATTGAAATGCCAGGAGTGTTTAATGCTGCGGCTTCTTGCGGATTAAAAGTCCCTGGTTCAACGACATTAGCCACACTGAATAAGGCAAAGCTATCTTGCTCTTCATTGCCGGGATAATGATAAATATCCATTTCGCCATAGCATAATCCTGCAGACTCAAGGGCTTTGAATAATTGCTCGCCATTAAAATGTTGGCCACGTGCAAGAATAGTATGAGAAATAATTAATTCTTCAACACCCTCAGGGACGGGATCATAATATATTTTTATACTTTGTGCCTTTGTAGTCTCCGGCTTAGAGGTAGAAACAGCAACGCTAGAAGCAGTCGGTGAGGTCACTTCGGTTTTATTGACTACAGCCGATTTTTCAGGTGCTATATAAGTTTTAGAGACATATTCTTTAGCCGTATTACCGGTCTTTATCACCCGCTTACTATTAATATAAACGCCATCGACTAACTCACGTTCATCTTTAGCTTTTTCAGCAATAGGTGTCTCAGTAACAGGCGTTTGAACAATAATAGTTGCTTGCACGACTTCTTTTTCTAAAACCTGTGTTTGCTTAGGTTTTACCGGAGGCGCTTCAAAAGAATCATTTTTTAGATGAACATCATCAATATCAAAATCATCTTTTCGATTAGCACTAAATGAGTCAGGAAATTCATCATTTAGAAAATCGTCTTTATTAATTTGTTCATCTAATAATACATCATCAATCTCATGACCATGATGATTAAAATCTTTGATTTCATCACTGATCTTTTTATGATGCTTATAATAGGTAAACATAGCCACTAGCAATACAACACCAATACCGGCCAATATGAGTAAAAATGTAAGTTCATCCATAAGTTTTAGCTTTCCACCATTTCAACCGCTTCTCGTATATCGACATCAACGATACGTGAGACACCCGGTTCTTTCATTGTCACACCACAGAGATGATCCGACATCTCCATGGTTGTTTTGTTGTGAGTAATATAAATAAATTGTACTTGTTGAGACATTTCTTTCACCATGGCACAAAAACGTACCACGTTTGCCTCATCCAGAGGCGCATCCACTTCATCAAGCATACAAAATGGTGCAGGATTGAGTTCAAATATAGCGAAAACCAGAGAAACTGCGGTCATCGCCTTTTCACCACCCGATAGCAAGTGAATGGTACTATTACGTTTGCCCGGTGGGCGAGCCATAATTGTGACCCCGGTGTTTAATAAATCATCACCCGTTAAATCTAAATAGGCATGGCCACCGCCGAATAATTTTGGAAACAGTCTTTGTACGCCCGAATTAATTTTATCAAAGGTCTCTCTGAAACGGGTTCGAGTTTCCCGGTCGATTTTAGCAATGGCACCTTCTAGGGTATCCAATGCATTAAGTAAGTCTTCGTTTTGTGCATCCAAATATTCTTTGCGTTCTGACTGCTCTTTATATTCATCAATAGCTGCTAGATTGATTGAGCCCAGACGTTGAATTTTTTGTGCTAGATTATCAACTTCTGACTTCCAGATAGTTTCACTCGCTTCCTGAGGCATGCCCATAAAAAGTGACTCCAAAGAAAAACCAGACTCATCCACTTGTTCTTTTAAAGTTTCCCGGCGCACTAGAAGTTCTTGTGAAGCAATACGCAGATTTTCTAACTCGCTGCGATAGGCCTGCAAGGTCGTTTCTATTTGCGCACGTTGTTGGTCAAAGGCTCTTAATGCTTGATCAACTTCTTCTACTTTTTGTCTTGCCAGCGCAAGCTGTTCTTCAACTAAAATTCTCGCTTCAAGATGATTTTCTAACTCTCCATCCAATTGTTGAATAGAATCACCTTCATCATCCGTCATCATAGCCATTAATTGCTGACGACGTTGTGACAATTGTTCTAATTGGCTTTTAAGACGAATCATCCCTTGCTCTATTGACGTGACTTCGGTTTTGATACCACGTAAACGTATTTCTAAAGCATGGCTTTGCTCTCGATGCTCACGGGATTTAATCCGCATTTCATCCAATTGTTCTCGATGAGACTCTCTTTCTTGAGTCAATTGCTCTCGCTGTAGAGAAAATTCTTCTATCATCTCCAGGGCAGTGTGAAGCCGCTCTGTCGATTCTTCAATATTTATCTTTGCTTCATCAACTTGTTGTTCTATTTCTGTAATTTCACTATGAATACGGGCTACACGGGCATTCATTTGTTCTAAGCGTGATTGCTTGGCACTGCTTTGAGAACGTAATTCGGATAATTTCCGATTATGTTGATTAAACTCAGTTTGCAGGTTCTCACGATTATGTTCCATTTCACGCAATTGGACTCGTCCCTGCTCAATTTGTTCACTGAGTTCATCAACCAATTGCTGTTTTACAACAAATTCTTCATTGAGAGACTTAATTTCCTGTTCTCTGGCTAAAACACCGCCTTTTTGATCGGTTTCATTAATCACCCGAAGCCAGTTTGAACCTAACCAAATCCCATCCTGAGTAATAATAGATTGATGGCTGGTAAGGTGTTGACGATAGGCAACGGCCTGAGTTAAATCTGTAGCCGCAAAGACACCACTTAAACGAGGTTTTATCAGCTCATTAACACCCTCGATAAAGCTAGAGAGCAAGGGTAGATCAATGTCTTGCTGATGTTCATTGATAAGTTTGTCCAGATCGTCACTATATTGAGAGCTTTCTTGATTAGCCGTTTTTGTTTCAACCAGAATTAAATTGGATTTTTCTAATGCCTTAAGTTGTTCAATTAAAGGATTGATGCTATCAACACAACTTGCTTCAAGATAATCACCCAGCACACATTCAGTCGCTGTGTTCCAGTGCTCTTTAACCCGAATTTTCTCAGCTATGCGTGGCACATCAGCGATATTTTGCGCTTGCAACCATTGCTGTAGAGCCTTGTCATTTTTTCCTAAAGCAGCTTGTTGCAAGGCTTCAAGAGAAGCTTTTCGACCTTTCATGGCTTGCAGGTCACTACGGTGTCGATCCAATTCATTATTGATATGATGGTTTTCATCACGACTATTTTGAATGACTTCTCGCTCTTGCTCTAACTGCTCTTGCAGAGTGTGAGTGACTTCTTCAGATGCAGAAACATCCAATTCGAGTGTTTGTAGGGATTCTTCCAGATGATCGGCAGAAGATAGCTTCAGTTCATCCTGCAATTTTTCAATACGGCGTTCATGATTGACAATATTTTGTTCAACCTGACTGATTTTTGTGCGTTCAATTTGGGCTGTTTGTGACGGTTCTTGTGATTGCTGGTTAAATTCATCCCAGCGCATCTGCCAGTCTTGCATAGCATGTTCATAGTCAGCGAGCATTGCGCTTGATTGTTCTTCTAACTCACTGGCCTGCTCAAATTCAGGCTCTACTGCTTGCAATTGACTGTTTAAGACAATGAGTTTTTCTTCATCTTCCTGTAAATGAACATTCACATTTTCAAAAGAGCGTTCAGCCTGAGTAAAATCTTCTTTGAGCTGCTGATTTTTTTCTTTAGCATGGGTAATCGCCTGTTCTACCCTAGCAATGTCAGCGCCGATGCGATAAAAATCACCCTGTACGGTATTAAATGCATCATTCGCTTCAACATTAATTTCACGGGACTCTTCAATACCTGCTTCTACCGCTCTTAGCTCCGACATTTGTTGTTCTAGTGAAATTTCTTTTTCTTGGACTTGAGTATTCTGTTGTGTGACTTTGATGTCCAAAGCATCCCAACGCAAGGCCTGTAGCTGAGCCTTTTTTAGTCGCTCATCTTTTTTTAATTCCGTATAACGCTCAGCAGTACGCGCTTGACGGTGTAAATGAGCAATTTGTTTATCCAACTCAACACGAATATCATCGAGGCGCTCTAAATTTTCACGGGTATGACGAATACGGGTTTCAGTTTCTTTGCGGCGTTCTTTATATTTAGAAATACCGGCAGCTTCTTCAATATATACACGTAATTCTTCTGGTTTTGATTCAATTAAGCGGGAAATCATGCCCTGCTCGATAATGGAATAACTGCGAGGTCCTAAGCCGGTACCAAGAAATAAATCCGTCACATCACGACGACGGCAACGGACATTGTTCAGAAAATATTGGGATTGCGCATCACGATTGACTGTACGCTTAACGGAGATTTCATTGTATTGGGCATACTCACCACCAATCGTACCATCAGAATTATCAAACAATAATTCAACTGTACATTGGCCAACAGGCTTTCTACCGGACGAGCCATTGAAAATAACATCCGTCATGGATTCGCCACGGAGATTTTTCGCCGAACTTTCACCCATTACCCAGCGCACAGCATCAATCGTATTTGATTTGCCACAGCCATTAGGACCTAAAATACTGACCAAATCACTAGGGAATGATAACACGGTTGGATCGACAAAAGATTTGAAGCCGGCGAGTTTGATTTTGCTTAGACGCATTCCGTTACTTTATAATTTCTATAGAGGTTAAAGTATTTTATGTTGATTAAACTATTGATTTGTAAAACTATTGAGTTTAATTTGTGAATATAGAAACAATTATTTTACCCAATGTGATCGGCCATTACCAGTTTCAATGATCTAAATGATTATATTCAACCTAAAATAATCAGTTGAATCGTAGCGAGAGCGACTTAGGTGCTGAAGATTAAGGGTTTTACAGGTTGTTTTGGCTTTATTCGTAGTCACCCTACGGGTAAAGTCAAAATGTTCTGGAAAATCCGTAAGATTTAGTGCATAAGGCGGTCGCAGTAGGTTCAACTGATTTTTTTAGGTTCAAATACAGAGTGTAAACTATTTCACACATCGAGGCGCGTCTTATGTGAATTTTTCTGTCTAATAGTGTAAAATTTACACACTTTTATAGACACTCTTTAGTCTTTAATCCATAGTCTTTAATATTTAGTGCACCGTCAGGAACATATTATGCCAATGCAACCCAGCAAAGAACTTGAAACTTTTGACAACCCTTCTCCAGAAAGAGATTACACCATCCGAATCCGAGTGCCCGAGTTCACTTGCCTATGCCCTAAAACTGGCCAACCTGACTTTGCTACCATCAATATTGACTACATTGCCGATCAGCAGTGTGTTGAACTCAAGTCACTTAAAATGTATATGTGGTCATTCAGAAATGAGGGTGCTTTCCATGAAAAAGTCACCAATGATATGCTGACTGATCTAGTTAACGCTGCCAAGCCACGTTTTATGCGCATTACGGCTGAGTTTTATGTCCGTGGTGGCATTTATACAACGGTGATTGCAGAACATCAGGCTGATAACTGGATCGCACCGACTCCGGTTCAATTACCTTAAATTTCCGTCAATAATCACCATGTATAGCTTAGGGATAGACCTTGGCACGTCAGGAATTCGTGCTGTGGTCATGAATGATCAACAGCAAGTTTTAGCTGAATCACATAGTGCCTTGCCAGCGAGTCAGGCTTATTTATCACCATCTGACTCACAAACCATTGGCTACTCTCAAAAACCCAGTGATTGGTGGCATAGTTTTGAGCAGGTCATCTATCAATTAGCGACAACACTTAAAAAATCACAGCACATTAGCCTCAGTGACATCACTCATCTCGCTATCGATGGCACCTCTGGTACGGTATTACTCTGTGATATAAATGGCCAGCCGCTTACTGATGCCCTGATGTATAACGATCAAAGAGCAGGTGCTGAAGCACAAATAATCAAAGCCATAGCCAGCGATAATACCGGTGCTATTGGAGCGACTTCTGGCCTGGCAAAAGTTTTATGGTTAGTGGCGCATTGTGCAGAAAAATCACAAGTACATTATGCCATAAGCCAGTCTGATTGGCTCAGTGGTCAGCTCATGAATCAATTTGGCTTCAGTGATCATAATAATGTCTTAAAAATGGGCTATGATGCACAAAATCATTGTTGGCCTGACTGGTTAGTGCAACTTTTTAAAGAAAAAGCGCTTCCAGACACATTGTTAGCCAAAGTTTTTATACCCGGTGAAGTGTTGGACACTATTACACCAGCTATGGCCAAACACTTTGGTTTTAATCACAATTTACGTATTTGTGCCGGTACAACTGATAGCACTGCTGCCATTATTGCTTCGGGGGCAAAACAGCTTGGTGATGCTGTTACTTCATTGGGCTCAAGCATGGTGATGAAAGTGCTTGCTGACAAGGCAATATATGATCAAGCATCCGGTGTATATAGCCAACCCTATGGCGATTTATGGCTTGTTGGCGGTGCTTCCAATGCCGGTGGTGAGGTATTAAAACAGTTTTTTTCCATTGTTCAAATGCAACAGCTAACACTGCAACTTGAACAGCAAATACAGGCTAATTCATTTAAGTTTCTGGACTTAAACTATTATCCTCTAGCATCACCCGGAGAACGTTTTCCAGTACAAGATCCACAATTAAAAGCGAGACTCAGCCCGCGCCCTAAATCGGAGTTGCAATTCTTTCAGGCATTACTGGAAGGACTGGCAGATATTGAAGCCCTTGCTTATAGCAAATTGCTTGATTTAGGCGCGCCCTACCCCAAACTCGTAAAAAGTATGGGCGGTGGCGCAGTCAACACAGCATGGCGTGATATTAGACAGCAAAAATTAGGTATTCCGGTTAGCTTGGCAACACAACAACAAGCCGCTGCAGGAGTAGCTATTTTGGCTCAATCCACTTGGCATTAGCAAACATTCAATTAAAAAATCGAAGGCATCTTATGGCACAATGTAACAACCCAATGACAGGCGTATCCTACCTGTTTAAAGCACTTCCCTTATTGACCAAACCCGGCTTAAAAAGTTTTGTGCTGATCCCATTGATGATTAACATTTTCTTTTTTTCCATTGGTATTTACTTTGCATTTGATTACTTTGCAGACTTTATGGACTGGGCACTTGATACTTCCGGCCTTTGGTCATGGGTTGCTGCAATAGTCGATCTGGTTAAACCCATCCTCTATTTTTTCTTTGGCCTGGTATTATTAGTATTGATTTTTTATACCTTCTCGATTGTGGCCAATATTATTGCTGCACCGTTTAATAGTTTGTTAGCAGAAGCCACAGAAAAATTTGTAACAGGGCAATCACTGGATGACACCGGCAGCTTTAAACAAATTCTAAAAGATATTATTCCAACCATTTTAATGGAATTAAAAAAATTAGTTTATATGATCCTCTGGTCTATACCCTTTCTCTTGATGTTGTTCTTTATACCCATTATTGGCCCCATTATCTGGTTTTTATTTACCGCCTGGATGATGTCCTTGCAGTATATGGATTATCCCATGGGTAATCATAAGCTTAATTTTAATCAACAACGTAGCTTACAAGGCAAACAGCGCTTATTTTCCATGGGATTTGGTGGCGTCACTATGGGGGCGTCAATGATACCCATAGTCAACTTTATTGTTATGCCCACAGCCGTTATTGCTGCAACTCTGATCTGGGTTGAGCAATATTCAGAGTCTGACATATAGCAATCAACACCTTAGCAGGGAGTCTCACTGACTCCCTGCCTTCCCTATTAGCCAAGCGATCTTTGCCCCTATCTATTTTATTATTTTCTTAATATACTGTAACTAAATCAATTATAAAAATAACAATAGATTAATGCACTTAGACAGCAAAAAAGCCAAAAACTATCTGTTTTTCTCATTTATATTCATTATTGCCCTATCAATAGTGTCTAATATCATCGGTTTTAAACATTTAAAGAGTGTTCAGAATGATATTAATAAAATAATTGAGACACAAAATACACAAATTTCATATATGCATGAAATGCGTTCCCTTTCGCGTGAGCGGCTGATAAAATTACAAGCCATTAGTGATGAAATTGATGCTTTTAAACAAGATGAAATAATTTCTGAATTTCATGAATTGGGCAGCTTATTTCTCGAAACAAGAGAATTATTAATGGCGACCGATCTCACTAAAGAAGAAAAAAACCTATTAATTATCCAACGAGAAGTCGCCAAAGACATCGTTGCAAGTCAATATCAGGTCATCAAACTGGCAGGCTCAGGCAAAAATAAAGAAGCATCCTATTTTCTCAAAAATGACACCATTCCAAAACAAAATGAAAATATCTCCCTAATGGATCAATTCATCCTATACCAAAATCATCAATACCAGTTTTTAAAAACAGAAGCACAGAAAAAAAATGATTCAGCCTTTCAAACCGTAATCATCATTTCGATCCTAGCCCTATTACTCACAATAATAATTGCCATTATTATTATTAAAAAAATCAGCGCTCTATTTGATTTACAGACTGAAAGCATCGCGCTTCACAAAGGCACCGAAACTCACCTGAAAAAAACGCAATTACTGATTGAAAATAAAATTAAACATTGCCAACAAGAATTACAAAAAGCCAATTCCGCTCTGACCCATGACTCCAGCCATGATCCTCTGACTCACCTTCCAAACCGCCGATTGTTTTATGAATTACTAAACCAGGAAATTAATCGTGCGAATCGAAATCATTATATGTTAGCCGTGTTATATATGAACCTAGATGATATGCACACCATTAATAATCTGGTCGGTGAAAAGTTAGGTGATGCCTTTATAGTCAACATTGCTAAGCGTTTAAAAAATTCATTGCGAAAAGATGATTTGTTAGCACATCTGGGTGATGATGAATTTGCTTTATGCTATTCCAATGTCAAAAGCATTGAAGATATCGTCTTACTCTGTGAAATTTTAATCAATAAAATTAAACAACCCATGCATTTAGATCAACAATGCCAAACCAGTATCTGCATTGGCGTTAGTATTTATCCAGATCATGGTCATGACCATGACAGCCTGATGAAAAAGGCAAATAATGCCATGCGGCAAGTTAAAAAAGAAGGTAAAAACAACTTTTCAATTACAGAATAATCGGGTGATCACTCACTAAAGAAACTCATCAAAGTCAATTAGGAGTGCCATTTCGCGCATCAGACGCAGTCCTAAGTGAAATGACACTCCTAATGTGCATTGACATGCACCCTGCGATACTCAAGTTCAACCAAAAAAATCAGTTGAACCTACTGCGACCGCCTTATGCACTGAATCTTAAGGATTTTCCAGAACATTTTGACTTCACCTGTAGGGTGACTACGAATAAAGCCAAAATAACTTGTAAAACCCTTAATCTTCAGCACCTAAGTCGCTCTCGCTACGATTCAACTGATTATTTTAGGTTCAAACAATTGTCCGTGAATCTATCTGTGGCAAATTAAACTTATCATCATAGGTAATATGAGTTAAATACAGACCACCGGATGCAGCAGTTTTAGCCCCCTTACATCGATCCTTAGCCTCTAACACATTCAATGCCCATTCAGGTTCTTCCTCACCTGAGCCAATTGCCATCAACACTCCGGCAATATTTCTTACCATGTGATGCAAAAAAGAATTCGCTTGGATATCAATATAGAAGTATTCCCCTCGCTGGCTAATGTCGAGTGAATAGACTGTTTTGACTGGGCTTTTTGCCTGACAATGCACCGTGCGATATGAGTCAAAGTCATGTTCACCGACTAGGTACTGAGCCGCCTTTTGCATACGCGATAAATCGAGAGGTTTGTCATACCAGGAAACTTGTTGTTTTAAAAAACTGGGGCGAATATTTCTAGAAAAAATAACATAGCGATAACGACGACGTTGAGCTGAGAATCGGGCATGAAAATCATCACTTACTTTATGTGCCCACAAAACACTGATGCTACTATCGGTGAGATAGCGATTGGTACCCAGTACCCAAGAGCGAGTAGAGCGAATAACATCGGTATCAAAATGTATTACTTGCTCTGTTGCATGAACCCCTGTATCTGTACGTCCTGCAACCTGACATTTTGCTATTTTTTGATTGGCAAGCGTACTCAGTGCTGTTTCTATTACACCTTGCACAGTATCATAATCACCATCCTGAATTTGCCATCCTGAAAAAACTGAGCCATCATATTCAATGCCCATTGCTATTCGCATAATGTTCAATATATCCTGTTAAATAGTTACCTAAAAAAGAGCGATAAATAAAAAAGCAAACTAATCATCAAAGGGAAAATGAATTGTATCAATGCAGGTGGTGATAATAATTCTATAGAATATAACTTACCCGATGTAGACTCTGCTTCTTTTAATGTCTCTTGTAAAATTATACCAGAATGTTTAATGAGATGTAAAAATGCCTTTTTCTTCTTTAGCAAAAATGAATCCATATCATTCTTATCTAAGATCATTCTTTGTTGTTCTTTATAGTTTTTTAATCGTTCTGATAGTTGCTCAATATATTCAATCGTTAAAATGGCTCTTAATGAAATTCTTTCAATATTGATATTTATTTTTGCTAAGGGAGAAAATATCCACATTAACGCCGCTAATATCTCATCTTTTGTAGTACTTTTAAGAAATAAATTTACCGAAAATAATATCGTTAGCAGTATCGATATCCTAAACAGTCCGGGTATCAGACGCTCCAACTCAGCAGTGAAAACAAAGCTAGAAGAATGAGACAAATTAGGGGTGTAAAAATAATAGATAAGTAAGATAGAGAGAAACAACCACTTTAGCCTAACAAACATTTGTAGAGCAGATTGCCATATATTTTTCATAGACAAATAAAATGGGAGCAATAATGCTCCCATAATAAGTAAAGTCAACCAGTTGCCCTGAGTGAGAAAAATTGAAAACAATATTAAATTGACAATTTTTATACCCGGGTGCATAAGCTTGTGATATTTAAATAATTAGCTATCAGCCTGATCTAAAAGTGATTTAGCCTGTGCTTTTTGTTCATCATCACCTTCATCAACAACTTCATTCAATATACTTGATGCTGATTCCATATCGCCCATATCAATATAGGCTTTGGCTAAATCAAGCTTTGTCCCTACAGCATCAAGCTCGGGGAAATCACCCTCAAGTTGATCAAACTCTTCAGCAATAAAGTCCAACTCTTCAGTGTCCGTTGCTTCATCATCTAGAATGAGATCATCATCGTCTATTTCAAGGCTGTTTTCATCAAGTTCAAGGCTATTGTCATCTAACTCAAAACTGTCTTCGTCAAGTTCAAGGTTATCGCCATCAAGCTCAAGGCTGTCTTCGTTAAGCTCAAGGCTGTCTTCGTTAAGCTCAAGGCTATTTTCATCAAGCTCAAGGCTGTCCTCTTCAAGATCAAGGCTGTTATCTAATTCTAAGCTCTCATCTTCAGTATCCAGCTCTAAGGTTTCATCTAACTCAAGACTTGTTTCTGAATCCGTAGTTTCATCAAAGTTTAAATCAAATTCATCTGTGCCTTCTAAAGAAAGTTCTTCTGATAGTTCATTATCCGAAGTATTCTCGTCAAAATCATCCAGACTAAGTTCAAAGTCATCACTAGTGTCTTCAGCTTGATCATTATTAATCTCATTTTCTTCAAGGGTAAATTCAGAAGACTCCTCGTCTAGTGATATATCATCGAGATTATCTAAAGTTAGCTCTGAACTATCTTCCAAATCATCCAGGGATAACTCGTCATCTACATCACCAAGAATTGAATCTTCATTAAATTCAATTTCTTCACTATCCAATGATAAATCATCGGTTAATTCGTCTAATGACTCCTCATCATTCGGTGATTGTTCAGATTTGGTTGTGTCTTCATCAAAGAAATCAGGCATATCAATATCAAGGCCTAATTTCTCTGCCCATGATTTTGCCTTAGTCCATTCTGATGTTAATTCATAATCATCATTGGATTGTTTCAATAAATCTTTAACGACGTCTGCTTGTACAGCAAATGAATCCTTTAAGTTATCACCATGATAAACTTCAAGTAATTTCATTTGATAATCAACACGTTCAGGTTCCGATTTGATCGCGCCTTGAAGTAACTCTTCTGCCTGTTGATAACGTCCATAAACCATAAAGACATCAGCTTCTGACATGGGATCAGCTTCAGTATCATCAGGTTGTAAAGACTCCATATCATCAGCAGAGAAATCACTTAAAAATGATGTTTCTGTATCCGATGCAAGGCCACCGTCTTTTTCAGGCTTATTGGCTTCAACCAATTCAGAATCATCCAGACCAAAATCACTTTCATCGCCTGTCATTTTTGAATCAAGGATGCTTTCCTCAAATTCGTTTTCTTTTTTGCCACGGCCACGTAAACCTAACCAAGCGAGTAGTAATACTAAGAAACCACCACCGCCAGCAGTATAGGGCAGCATTTCTTCACTCAGGAGCATATCGACTATTTCATCAGGTGCAAAATCATCTGACTCAACCGGTGCAGTCGCTGGTTTAACTGGTTTTGTTTTTTCTTCTACTACCTTTTCCACAACTTCTGCAACGGGTTTTACTTCTGGCGTTGGCTCTGCTGGTGTTACTGACTCTTTTTCTGGCATTGCCATTTCTGGAGTCATGCTTTCTTGTGTATTGCTATCAGTCGTAGCTTCTGAGGATTCAGAACTATCTGCATCAACTATTGCTTCAGTAGTATCTGTTGCAGTATCACCCGTAGAATCTTTAGTTTCCGAAACATTGGCATCAATAACATCGGCATCAGTATTTTCAGCTGCTTGCATGTCATCAGTAGTCTTAGCCTCATCAGAAACTATTTCTATTGCTGTTATTATTTGTTCAACAGATTCTACCGCTTCGTCGGTAACAATTTCTTCGACATCAGTTGTAGTTGTAGTTTCAGCTTCTACTGCTTGTATTTCTTTTTGTTTTTGCAATGCTGCAAGGCTGGCGTCTTTTAATTCAACCAAAGAGGTTTTAGTTTTTAAAAGATCTTCTAATTCTTTAATTCTTGCTCTTAGTTCCTGATTTTCAACCTCTTTTGACTCAAGTTCTTCACCAGTCAACATTAATTTGTTTTTAAGTTGCTTGGCTTTTGAATTCAGATCACCTTGTTGCATATCTGAATTTTCGGTATCACCCGAAGCAACCAGTGTCAACTTACCATCAGTAGGTGCTGCATCAGAACTACGATCACTACGATCAACCATGTTGGAGCTGCTTGCCTGTTTACGCAGATTTTTCCAATCTTGATATTGTTCCTGAACCTGACGTTTGGCATTTAAACGACTCACTTCTGAGATTGAATCAACGTTTTTAATGCGTAATACATAGCCTGACTTAAGGCTATTAATATTATTATCGATAAAAGCATTAGGATTTTCACGTAGCAAGGCCATCATCATTTGATTGACAGAAACATTACCTGGCGCCATTTCTTTAGCTATCACCCATAAAGTGTCATTACGCTGTGTTGGTCCATAGCTTAAACCTGTACCTGAAGAAGTATCTGATGCATAGGCCGATGTGTTACTTGCCTTAGACGTATAAGATTTACTGCTTGTTGGTTTTGTTGTTCGTCTGACTTGAGATGAACGTGATGCCGTGGCCGTTGTAACGGGTTGTGCTTGTTTCCTAATGAACTCAGGTGGATCAAGCAACATGGTGTATTCTCTGAGCAAACGCCCTGAGCCCCAACTCGCTTCAATCAAAAAGTTGGCAAAGGGTTCTCTGAAAGGTTTTTTGGTGGTAACTTGCACATAATTCTTACCCCCCTGCTGGATTATTTTAAAACGAAACTTTCTTAAATACTCGCTACGCTCGATGTCAGCACGGATGTAGACATTTCTGGGAGCCAGTCCAATGCGTAAGGTGTCTAGGTCTTTTTTCGTCACCGAATGCAGTGCTATTTCTGCATTCAAAGGTTGATTTAATGACGAATTAACCTGAATATCCCCCATACCTAGTGCCCAACTGGCCATAGGTGTCATTAAGAATGATACGGTACATGCAAGGATTGATTTCCGCACTTGCTGGCTCCCTTTTTTTATTCAGTTTTATAAAGTCAGTTTTGTAGTAATGACAGATTTATATGATCAGTGTTTAAAGTCGTTTTAAATACTGATTTTTTTTATAATTTAGGCTTAATTTTTTATCGCTATATTTATTGCAGACAAAGTAAGTATTCACTTTATACAACATAAGATAGCATTAAATCATAAAAAACTTAAGTTATTCTCTATTATTATTAGTATGTTAAATTAAAAAATTCAAGAAAAACATTAACTAGTTAGCAAATTAATTAAAATTTGCTAAACAATTCACGTTAAGTGGCAATATTTTATTAATTATAGGTGATCTTTAATCAATATTTCTGCTATTTGCACACTATTCAATGCGGCGCCTTTACGGACATTATCAGCAACCACCCAGAGGTCTAGGCCACGAGGATGAGAAATATCTTCACGGATACGGCTGACATACACAGGATCATTACCCGCACCTTCAGTCACAGCAGTTGCATAGCCGCCATCATTGCGCTCATCCAATACCACCACGCCATCAAAAGCCTTAAGTAGTTCTGTGGCTTTTTCAACAGTGATTTTTTCTTTAGTTTCAATGTGTAAGGCTTCGGAATGACCAAAAAACACAGGAACTCTAACCGCTGTTGGATTGACTAAAATTGAATCATCTTCAAAAATTTTGTTAGTTTCCCATACCATCTTCATTTCTTCTTTGGTATAGCCGTTATCTTTAAAAACATCAATATGTGGTAAGACATTAAAGGCGATTTGCTTGGGATAGACTTCAACCTTAATATCTTTGCCATTCAGTAGACTAGCAGTTTGACCGGCCAATTCTTCAATGGCATTTTTACCTGTGCCAGAAACAGCCTGATAGGTACACACATTGATTCGCTCAAGTCCAACCGCATCATGAATAGGCTTCAGTGCCACTAGCATCTGAATGGTTGAGCAATTGGGGTTGGCAATAATGCCACGCTTTTTATAATCTGCAATCGCATGAGGATTGACTTCCGGCACGACCAGAGGAATGTCATCGTCATAGCGAAAATGTGCGGTATTATCAATCACTACACAGCCCGCTTCTGCCGCTTTAGGGGCATAAACTTCTGAAATACTACCTCCGGCTGAAAATAAGCCTATTTGTACCTGAGAAAAATCAAATTCACTCAAATCTTGTACGGTATAATTTTTACCCTTAAATTGGATTTTACTCCCTGCCGAACGAGCACTGGCTAGCGGGTAAAGGTTTCTTACTGGAAAATTACGTTCTTCAAGTATGGCAATCATGGTTTCACCCACTGCACCCGTGGCACCAACTACTGCTACATCATATTCTTTGGTCATTTTATTTATCCTGACTTGATAATTACTACAATTGTTTTTTACTGTTTAAAGTGCCTTTAAGGCCGCGACTACTGCATCACCCATGGCTTCGGTACCAATAAGTTTATCGCCTTCGGTATAAATGTCCGCTGTTCTAAGCCCCTGATTAAGTACGTCTTCGACTGCTTTTTCAATTTTTATGGCTAATGCTTCAGAGCCCAAAGAATAACGTAGCATCATGGCGACCGATAAGATCGTTGCTATTGGGTTAGCCTTATCCTGTCCGGCAATATCCGGTGCAGAACCATGAATGGGCTCGTACATGCCCTTTTGATTTTTATCCATTGAGGCTGATGGCAGCATACCAATTGAGCCTGTTAACATGGCAGCACAGTCAGATAAAATATCACCAAACATATTGGTTGTGACCATGACATCAAATTGTTTAGGCGCGCGGACTAATTGCATCGCGGCATTATCGACATACATGTGACTTAATTCGACTTCAGAATAGTCCTTACTAACCCTGATCATCACTTCACGCCACAGTTCTGTACACTCAAGCACATTGGCCTTGTCCACGGAACAAAGACGTTTATCACGTTTCATGGCAGTTTCAAAAGCCACATGAGCAATTCTTTCTATCTCAGACTCTTTATAGATAAGTGTATTAAAGCCTTGTTTTTCATTATTTTCAAGTGTTCTTATACCACGAGGCTGACCAAAATAGATACCTCCGGTTAATTCACGTACTATCATAATATCCAAACCAGATACTATCTCTGGCTTTAAGCTTGAAGCATGGGCTAATTGTGGATATAAAATAGCGGGACGAAGATTAGCAAATAACTCTAGTTCTGAGCGTAAGCCCAGAAGGCCTTTTTCTGGACGAACAGCAATATCAAGTGATTCCCACTTATAACCACCGACTGCACCTAGCAGGATAGCATCGGCTTTTTTGGCCAGTGTTAGGGTTGCTTCCGGTAATGGCGAGCCCGTTTCATCATAGGCTGAACCACCGACTAGACCTTCTTCCATTTCGATTTCCAGGCCAAAATCGGTTTGCAAACAATTTAGCACTTTGACAGCCTGTGCTACGATTTCAACTCCGATACCATCACCCGGTAATACGGCAATATTTTTCATAATATAATCTCTAAATAGTTGTTGTTACAATTAAGCTAATGTAAATTTCATTTGTAGGATGTGGTGAGGAACGAACCGCATCAAATATGTTTGTTTAAAATAACCCATGTCTAGAATAACCAAGGTGTTATAGCCTGTTGTTTTTTCTCATAAGCACGAATATCATCCGAATTTTCTAAGGTGAGGGCAATTTCATCCAGACCTTCTAGCAAACAATGACGTCGAAACTGATCCAGGTCAAAATCTATATCAAATGCCTGACCCGAGGATGCATCAGCAGTGATTTTTTTCTGTTTTAAATCCACAGTCAATTGAAAACCTTCATTATTTTCTACAGCATTAAATAAATCATCGATCACTGTTTCAGATAAGATGATAGGTAATAAGCCATTTTTAAAACAGTTATTGTAGAAAATATCAGCAAAACTGGGGGCAATGATGACCCGCATCCCAAAATCCTCCAATGCCCAGGGGGCATGCTCACGGGAAGAACCACAGCCGAAGTTATCACGGGCCAATAAAATTCTAGCGCCCTTATAACGATCTTTATTTAATATGAAATCTGGATTGATGGGACGATTGGAATTATCCATACCCGGCTCTCCATGATCCAGATAACGCCATTCATCAAATAAGTTAGGACCAAAACCACTGCGCTTAATGGATTTTAAGAATTGCTTCGGAATAATTGCATCCGTATCCACATTAGCACGATCCAGAGGCACTGCTATCGCTGTCATTTTTATAAACTTTTCCATACTAGTCTCCTCTAAGTCTTACTTGCTAAACAATCATTCACATCAATAAAATGCCCGGCAATAGCCGCTGCTGCGGCCATGGCAGGACTCACCAAATGCGTGCGTCCACCCTGCCCCTGACGTCCTTCAAAATTACGATTGGAAGTGGAAGCACAACGTTCTTGTGGTTCTAAACGATCGGCATTCATAGCCAAACACATAGAACAACCCGGTTCGCGCCATTCAAATCCTGCTGCAAGCAAAATTTTATCAAGTCCTTCTTTTTCAGCTTGTTGTTTAATCAGACCTGAGCCTGGTACTACTAAAGCTTGTTTAATATTTTTTGCCACTTGTTGGCCATCGGCAACTGCGGCAGCGGCACGAATATCTTCAACACGAGAATTAGTACAAGAGCCAATAAACACAACATCAACAGGAATTGTCGAGATTGCTTTACCCGCAGTTAAGCCCATGTATTCAAGTGCAGCTTTCATGCCTTCTTGTTTGACTGGATCGGATTCTTTGTCTGGATCTGGAATCGCTTCATCAATCGCCATGGTCATTTCAGGCGAAGTGCCCCAAGTGACCTGAGGTTTAATCTTTTTAGCATCCAAAGTCACTGTTTTATCAAAAATAGCATCATCATCTGAGTAGAAGGTCTGCCAATATTCAATTGCATTTTGCCATTGCTCATCTTTAGGGGCATAAGGTCTACCCTTCACGTAATCAATCGTAGTTTGATCAACGGCAACCATTCCGGCTCTTGCTCCGGCTTCAATTGCCATATTCGATAGGGTCATTCGCCCTTCCATTGAGAAGGATTGAATGGTATCACCCGAGAATTCAATGGCATAACCCGTACCACCTGCGGTACCGATTTTGCCAATAATGGCTAAAATAACATCTTTAGCGGTAACACTGGGGTTTAACGACCCATTGACCTCAACTCGCATATTTTTTGATTTTTTCTGAATCAAACATTGGGTAGCTAAAACATGTTCGACTTCTGAGGTACCAATTCCAAAAGCTAATGTACCAAATGCACCGTGAGTGGAAGTATGAGAATCGCCACACACTAAAGTCATACCCGGCAAGGTTGCCCCTTGCTCAGGACTGACTACGTGAACAATACCCTGACGGATGTCATCCATTTTAAATTCAGTAATGCCGAAGGCTTTACAATTATCATCCAAGGTATCAACCTGAAGCTTAGATATGGGATCACTGATTCCCTTATCACGATCAGTTGTTGGCACATTATGATCAGGCGTGGCAAGATTAGATGATAATTTCCAGGGTTGACGATTAGCCAGTCTAAGCCCTTCAAATGCTTGGGGGGAAGTCACCTCATGAATTAATTGTCGATCGATATATAATAGTGACGTACCATCATCATTTTCACGGACAACATGACTATCCCACAATTTATCATACAATGTTTTAGCACCCATGCCGGTTCTCCTGCTAATAGGTCAATTATCTGTTTTTGTTGCAATTATAATATCGCTTAAACTATAATAACTCAAATTAAATATTTTTATATTTTGTATAACTAAAAGTTATACTGATTGATTTTTTATATAATAAATAACTATAGTTTAGATAGAGGTAAACTGAATATGGACATTCCCGCTATAGAAACTTTTCTTTGTGTCGCAAAAAAACAGTCCTTTTCATTAACGGCTGAAACCCTTTATCTAAGCCAACCAGCCATTAGTAAGCGTATCGCCTCACTGGAATCTGAACTTAATTACCAATTGTTTGATCGCATCAAGAAAAAAATCATACTCACCGAAGCAGGACGCTTGTTTCTACCCCGAGCACAGAAGATTATTGACGAAGTTCAATCCGGTAAAAATGCACTGGCAGAAATGGGTGGTATTGTCGCGGGTGAATTAGCCATGCTAACCAGTCATCATATTGGTTTACATCATTTGCCACCGGTATTAAAGCAATATGTTTATGAATATCCTCAGGTCAATTTAAAACTCGATTTCATGAATTCAGAAGCGGCCTGCCTAGCCGTTGAAAATGCCGAAATAGAACTGGCCGTGACAACTTTACCCAACAATCCCGCAACTTGCCTTAAGCTAGTTAAAATATGGTCTGATCCCATGACCATCTGTATTAACAATTATCATCCAATTTTAGAAAATAAGCATTTGGAAAAGAATGCATCCATTGATTTTACAGCACATGATTTAAAAGAACTGACTCAATTTCCAGTAATTTTACCTGAAAAAGGAACTTATACCCGTGAACTTTTAGATGAATATTTTTCTAAATTCTCTCTTGAGCTTAATGTTAAATTATCTAATAATTATCTTGAAACCATAAAAATGATGGTCAGTGTTGGCCTAGGATGGAGTGTATTACCGCAAACGCTAGTGGATGATTCTTTAATAGCAATTAATACCCCAAGTTTATCTGCTAATCGCTCCCTAGGCATCATCACACATAAAAAAAGAAGCTTATCACCAGCGGCGCAAAAGATGATTGATTTGATCACTCAATATAGATAATTTGAAGCTATTCGATAATATTGCTGCTAGCATCAAATCTTTGCACCATTTGTCATGATTATTGCGTAAATAGTCATATAATTTAGTCAAAGTAGGTATAAGCTTACAAATTATAAGGTTAAGTAGTTAAAAACAATAAAAATAGACCATTTATGTTTCTTTAGAGGGGCTTTTTATGACTAACCGTTTTCTTTTGCTAACAACTATCAGTTTAATGAGCAGTTTTGCGAGCTTTACTTCAGCTTATGCTGCTGATACCACCTCAATTTATCCGGAAGACACAATTGTTAAAGAAATTGACTATAAAAGTTGGCATTTTTACAAAATTGAAGTTGATAATCCTACTAAACTGACTGTTAAGCTAAGAAAAATTAGCGATGATGTTGATTTATATGTTTCACGTTCCAAGAAACCAACTAAAAATGAATTTCTTTGTGCTCCGCTTAAGCAAGGCTCATCCATTGAGACCTGTCGCTTAACCAGCCATACTGCCGCTACTTGGTATATCGGTGTACACGGTAAATTGAAAAGTGATTATCAGTTGAACGTACAAACCAATGATTTAAATCTGCTCTCACAAATAAATTAGTACCCACGCTGAAAGTGTGAATACAAGGTATTGAGTCAGCGTGGGCAGATAAAGCCATGCCCACCCTACAGCCTACCCTTATACTCGTAATACTTGGATATAGCGCTTAGCTCCAGACACCACTTTGCCCGGATTTCTTTTCCAGCATGGCAACATATTCAGTATGCGCATCCAGCTCTTCATTATTTGGCGCCTGCACTTTCAATGCCGCACGAGTTGAGCTTAAACGTCGTATCGTTTCTGAATTAGCCCCACTATCAGCACTATCATCCAAAGATAAACTCGTTTGCCCACCGGTCATAGCGAGATAAACATCTGCTAGAATTTCAGAATCCAGTAAGGCACCGTGTAATTGTCGATTACTATTATCAATAAAATAACGTCGACAAAGTGCATCCAGATTATTTTTTTGGCCAGGATGGTTTTCTCTTGCCAGCTTTAAAGAATCGAGGATCTGACAACTCACATCCACCATTTGAAGAGGCTGAGCTAATTTTTTTTCTAATAATTTAATTTCATTATTTAAGAAGCCAACATCAAAAGGCGCATTATGAATAATTAACTCACAGCCCTTAACAAACTCCAAAAATTCATCATAAACATCGGCAAAATATGGCTTATCTGATAAGAAATCATCCGTAATACCATGCACTTCTAATGCTCCCTGATCCACTTTCTTGGTTTCAGGATTGATGTATTTATGGAAGGTATTGCCGGTTAATTGTCGGTCAACCATCTCAACGCAGCCAATTTCGATAATTCGATGACCATGAGCCGGTTCAAGACCTGTCGTTTCTGTATCCAGTACTATTTGTCTCATAGCATCTCAATGCCTCTATTCGCCAGATCATCGGCTCTTTCGTTTTCGATGTGTCCTGAATGTCCCTTTACCCATTCCCAGCTAATCGTATGCTCTTTACTCAATTCATCTAGTTGTTTCCATAAATCGACATTTTTAACTGGTTTTTTGCTCGCTGTTTTCCAGCCCCTTTTTTTCCAGTTAGTAATCCATTCTGTAATACCTTTGCGTAAATATTGTGAATCCGTTGTTAATACCACTTCACAGGGACGTTTGAGTTCTGCTAGGCCTTTGATCGCTGCCATCATTTCCATGCGATTATTAGTCGTATCGAGTTCACCGCCAAATAATTCTTTCTCTGTGTCATTGTATTTCATGAGTACTCCCCAGCCACCGCGGCCGGGATTGCCCTTGCAAGCGCCATCAGTAAAGAGGTAAATCGTTTTATTATCCATGTTATTTATTTTCTTTTTTTTGTTGATCCGTACTTAGATCTAACTTTGGATCCAAGTTTGGCTCTAAGTTCGTCTTAAGACCGGCTGTTTCGACTGTCTCAGTGCCTATTATCCCCTTAGCAAAACGCCAACGGGGACGAATGGGTGTCAATGTTGAAACACGCTTCGTTGCTACCAGCAAATACCCACCAGCAGGTAAAATTCTGGAAAACTGACCCGCCTGCTCCATAAATTCGAGCTTATTAAGTAACACCAAACTGGCAATTGGCGGCCGATAAAAATACTCACTTATCAAGTCAATGTCAAATCCAAGCAATTGCAACCAGTCTCGCAAGCGTCTCTGACTAATGAGGTGCCCACATGAGGGTAAAGGTGCCAACTCATGAGGTGCTTTATGCTTATTTTTTTTATTGGCAAGGGTATTTTTTACATCCCAATATTTATGCCACAAACCCCAGGTACTATAAGGATTAAAACCAAGAAAAACAGCCTTACCTTCGGCAACCAGTATACGTTCCACTTCTCTGAGTATTTGATGAGGATTGGCTTCAAATTCAAGGGTATGAGGCAATATCACTGCATCAACTGAATGGTTTTGTATTGGTAGTTGTTCGAATTCAGTAATAAGGTGAGAATGGTTGTTTAAGTGACTTACAGGCTTAAGCGACTCGATGACGTATTGTGAACAAGTTCTTGATTTAGCCATTAAGCCTGCTTTGTCCAAGCAACCCAATTGCACTAAGTTATAGCCAAAAACTTGTTCCAACAAATCATTCAGGGCATTTTTTTCACTGGCGAGCAAAGCTTGTCCTAGCTCACTGGTATACCATTCACGCACTCTTAACCAAGCCGATAAACAAAGGTGTTGATATTTTTGTATAAAAACACCCATATTTGCTCAAAGTAATGAATTTCCAAGTTTAGAAATAGTTTTTAACAATGCTTGTCTTTTGATTTTGTTATCTTCATTATGTGCTACTTCACTTAATGCTGATAACTCTTTATGTTTCTTATTATCTGCATCAAATTCTGGTAAATTCATGTGTTTAAACACATTACCCACTTGAATTGAAATATTATGACTATCAATAAAAGCTTGTACTGTAGAGCTGTTTAGTAAACCACAAAGATAATAGGCTGGCTCTGAATCATAAAAATCAACAAAAAACAATTTGTGGTCGGGAACAAAAACTTTTTGACCACTGATAGGATCGTTACCTTTTGTAATGACTGCCGCTCTAAATGATTTATTGCCAGGCTGTTCAGGCCATACCACTTTAAATGGTGCGAAAGTATAACTGCCAACATTTGAAATACAGAAATAAGGTGCGTGTTCTGTCATTCGTTTGCTATATGTTGATCTTAAAATAAGCTGGTCTTGATAGGTGCTAAAAAATCCTTCACACTTTGGTTTGTCTTCCATGTCATTTTCACAATCTTCTAATAACTGTTTTGTGATCCCTTATTAGGCACCAGTACATATAAATCTTTTTTGATTGAGACATAACATTCCTGTATATCTCCAGCCCCCTTAACTAAAGGATATAGAAAATCAGGTTCTATCCAAAACTTTCTTGCTGGTTTTACTTTTTCATTTCTTCCAAAGTCAGGGCAGGTTTCAATTTGCACCAAATTATTATTTTTATTTGTATCAATAATTTTTACAAAATAAATACCATTTAATTCTGTGGTTACTCCTTTTCTGCCGTTAACCCAAGTGCTTGCACCAGTGATCTTTTAAATGCTTTAAAACCACCTTTCGGTGTAATAGCCCATGGTGAATCACCTCCCGTAACAGGGGTTGCCTCACACTTATCAATGTCAACTGAATCAAGAGCTTCTTGTTTTGTGAGGTGAGCAGGGATTGCTTTTTTATTTCCTTTAGCCGCTTCCCATATAGCATAGGGTATAGGATATTTTATTGTGTTACCTTTGCATTTTTTAGCAATAAAAATAGCTGTTTTATTGGCTGCATCAGGAAATGGCTTTAAAGCTTTTTAGATCATCAATCCCTACAGGTTGAATGATCTGATTATTTCCGATATAAAATGATCGAAAACCTGCTGAAGATGGTGATTGAAAATGAGTTTGCGTGATAACAAATGCTAAAATTCCGTCTTCATCTTTGAGCCATTTATCTGCAACGGTATAGGTGATCATTCCTGATATATCAAGTTCATTTCCACCATGAAATTTTGTTTTGAGAAAATTCCATAATGATCACAGGTTGGCTTTATACGTTCACGGTATAATTCGGGTAATTTTGACCATCTGACCCAAGGTGGATTACCAACAACCACATCAAACTTTCCTGCAATAGCAGACCAGAAGAAATTACGCACTATACGAAACCAGATACCATTCCAGTTTCTTTCATGTAAATCCAGAATTTTTTCATAAGTATGCTTGAGTGGTGATCTCCATTCTTTCATTTCATTGGATGTAATTAATTTTTTTGTATTAATTTTTTTTTCTGTCTCACGCCACTGAGTACTTTTTGAAACTAAATTATCCATTAGTAAAAATACGGAATCTAAACGACTTCTATCAAAAGCCAATTCTGAAGGCAATAAAATTTCAAGATCGGCTACTTCACTACCAATTTTATAAGAGACAATCAATTCATCTTTTTTAGGATTTCGAGCTGGGGAATACACTGCATCCGCTAAAAGAATCGGTATTTCTATATCTGTTCCTTTGTTATTGTCTAATAAATCAGAAATAGCGATTAATATATTCACTCGGGCAGTCTGGATGACAGCGGTCTCGTGAATTTGTAAAGAGTTGGCCATTTGAAATTGTTTCGGCCAGATCACCTCAATGACTCCCAGATCAAGTCATGATCTGGGATTTGAATGACTTCCCTTTAACTTTCAATCTGATCTTTCATACGATAGCTTTTTCCTTCAATAACCACTGTCTGAGCATGATGCAGTAATCTATCCAGCAATGCTGAGGTCAATGTGCTGTCATTGTTAAAGATCTCTGGCCAGTCCTTAAAGGCACGATTGGTGGTGATCACCGTTGAGCCCACTTCATAACGACCAGAGATGATTTGAAACAGCATATCGGCTCCATTCTTATCAATGGGTAAGTAGCCCAGTTCATCTAAAATGAGGATTTCAGGTTTAATGTATTTGCGCATTTCCAGTTTCAAACGACCCGATTTCTGTGCCACAATGAGTGAGTTAATGGCATCCACCGTATTTGTAAACAAGACCCGTTTTCCATTGAGACAGGCATGATGACCTAAGGCGGTGGCCAGATGCGTTTTTCCTAAGCCAACGCCACCCAGTAAAATAATATTAGTGTGTTGCTTTAAAAACTGTAGCCGAAAGAGATCCTTGATCTGCAGTTGATTAATTTTCTTTGGCCAGTTCCAACTGAACTGCTGTAGTGTTTTCACAAATGGGAATCGAGCCGTTTTCACTTTACGTTCAATTGCTCTTTCCTGTCGCCTATTATTTTCCAACTCAATTAACTGAGTCAGGTAATTAACATGAGACCAACTGTCTTTATTAGCCTTTAAAGCCGTCTCTTCATAATGCTCGGCAATACCAGGCAACTTAAAGTATTTCAACTGTTCAAGTAGTCTTTCGACTTCTTTATCAGTGGGCATATCAAGCATCATTTGAATGGCTTCACTTTTCTTCTTTGTTTGATTGTTTTGTTTCAAACTGGATGGTTGAGTCATAAGTTGTTCGTAAGCGCTTAACCATCTAGCGTTATTCAAAAATATCTCCCCTGCCTCATAATCAATCCATCGATTAATTATGAGGCACATCAATGAAACCAGAAACCCAAGCCAACTCAAAACAATTTTGGCAAGACCACGTTAATCAATGGAATGAAAACAGTATCAGCCAGGCATCCTATTGTCAGGAACATGGGCTACCCATCAAACGTTTTGGCTATTACAAGCGTAAGTTGCTGGGTGCAACAACGCAAACCAGTGCGATGACAAAGGGGAATGGTTTTATTCAACTATCTTCCCCGACACACTATTCAGCCCGCACCTCAGCATTAATTGTAGAATTACCCAATCAGCTACGCATTGAAGGGGTGACTGCCGATAATGTACAGCTGGTAAAACAATTAGCAGGATTGTTCCAATGAAGTCAGCCATACTTCCATCACTCAGCCTGCCACAGGTGTATCTCTATCTGAAGCCTGTTGATTTTCGTAAAAGTTTTATTGGCCTCAGTGCCATTGTTGAATGTGAATTAGGTCATAATCCTTTTGCAGGCCATCTGTATGCCTTTACCAATCGTCAGCGTAATAAAATTAAATGCCTCTTCTGGGATAATACCGGTTTTGTACTCTATTACAAAAGTCTCTCAGAAGAAAAGTTCAAATGGCCAAAGGGTGAAGATGACCTGATGAATATCACCGGACAACAAATCAACTGGCTATTAGACGGCTATGATATCAGTGTCATGAAACCGCATAAGAAATTGCATTATGAGTCTGTATTTTAAGTACTTTTAGTCTATTTTTTGTTATAATAAAGCCATGCAAAACAAGGCTGAATCCACAAAAACGACTCTATATTTTCCGCTTTTTCACACGCGGACAAGAATGAATTGTTGAGTGTCATTGAACAGAAAAACCAACGTATAAAAATACTGGAAGAAGCCCTTCGTCTGGCTCGTAGTAAACGCTTTGCACCCAGCAGTGAAAAAAGTGATGGTCAGGAACGCTTATTTGATGAAGCTGAGCAGGCGGCTGACGATGAGGGGCTCCCTGAACCTAAAACCACTTCGCCTAAGAAGAAAGAAAAAACAGGCAGGAAGCCTTTCTCAAAGACTATTCCAAGAGTCCCTGTCTTCATCGATCTGACAGATGAAGAAAAAGCCGGTTGATGTGTCAACACTTTTCCGGACAGTTTTCTAAATATTTTTTGGCTGTTTCAAGTGATTTTTGTCATTTTGTATTTCCTATCATTTTAGTTTCTCATGTTAACTTTAAACAGATGAAGAGAAAGGGCTTTGCCCTCTGGAACGATAGAGCCGTTCCATTCACCCAAGGTATTTTCACAACGGTAATGATCCTGTTACAATATCTTCACGGCACAGGCTGAGGAGCCGATGGCCGTCAACGGTAATGGGCGGCATTTATGTCGCCTTTTACCCCTCTTCAATCAATCGATTTAAGCTATTTCCTGCTGTATTTCATAATCGACTGGTGACAAATAATCATTAGCCGAATGAAGTCGCTCCCGATTATAAAATACCTCAATATATTCAAATATTGCCTGCTTTGCTTCTACTCTGGTTTTGAATCGACAATGGTGCGTCAATTCAGTTTTCAAACTATGAAAGAAGCTCTCTGATACAGCATTGTCCCAGCAATTTCCTTTGCGGCTCATAGACTGAATTATGTTATGATCCGACAATATTTTTCTATGACTATCAGAGGCATATTGGCTACCTCGGTCAGTATGCCAAAGCAATCCATCCATTGGTTTACGCTTCCATATGGCCATCAGTAAAGCATCATTGACTAGCTTGGCTTTCATTCGCTCATCCATCGACCAGCCAACAATTTGCCTAGAGAATAAGTCAATGACAACCGCTAAATATAACCAGCCTTCCTTGGTGGCAATATAGGTAATATCACCCACATAGTAGCGATCAGGTTGAGAGACAGTAAACTCTCTTTCCAGTAAATTTGGAGATATACGCTTATTATGCTTGGAATTAGTCGTCGCTTTAAAGCGTCTCTTCGTTTTACAAAACAAACCGGCTTTTTTCATTAATCGACCAATTCTCCGGCGGCTTATATGAACGCCTTTTTCAGCCAGTTTTCTTTTTAAGACGACGGGTTCCATAAGTCTTGCGACTGTCTTCAAACAGTTTTTTAGCTGCTCAGTAAGCGCTTCATTTTCTTTCTCTCTATCCGTTTTAGGAGAGCTAACCCAATCATAATAGCAACTACGGAAACATCCATAAAACGGCACAGAATCGTTACCGGGTAATCTTTAGCCTGATCAGTTATCCATGCGTACTTCACAAAGTTTCCCTTGCAAAGTACGCTGTGGCCTTTTTAATAAATCACGCTCCTGAATCACTTTTGCCAATTCTTTTTTCAGACGTTTTACTTCATCATAAATGTGTTCATCACTTCTATTGGCTACCGTCTTCACCGGTTTGGAATATTTACTGATCCAGGTATGTAGAGTATTTACATTAACACCTAGCTCCCTGGCAGTCTGAGAAACGGGTTGATCCGTCTCATTAGCTAATTTGACAGCTGATTCTTTAAATTCTGATGTATAGCTTTTATTCGGTTTTTTTGTTTGATCATTCATTTTAGGTCACACTTTTTATCTTTTAGTTATTTTAAGTTGTGTGTCCGGTTAAGTATAGCCACATTAACTCAAAGTGGCCATCACGAACCAGGCGGTGATCGATCCAACTGAACTGAGAGGGATTTGACGTAATTGCCCTGGATTGGGCATAGGATGCTCGGTCATTGTTTTCTCCATGTTTTAGGTGAGTGTTGAGTAAAAGATCCTCGCCTAATTCTCGCAGTTTCAGACCACTCTCGACTATGTCATCTTGTAACGTACTACCGATAAGATGTGCAATTAATCCTATTAAAACAGTGGGTTGGGACTTTAAGATCTCTTGTAACGCATTGGCGTTAAGATCGTCTGTTTTCTCTTTTATATCAATCGCTTGCGTGATTAAGGTATCTTGTAACGGTAATGGGTTATCCAATGATTGTTGTACAATTTTCCAGTATTTTGGATTTTGGGAACGCCATTGCTGAACACGCTGGACATTGACAGTGCCACAGAAGTAGTTTTTATTTTGAGGTTTTTGCAGCCATTTTTTTTGACTGGCGGCCTTACTGGCTTGTCGACACTCAGGTGCTGAGCAGAATTTCTGACGACCTTTAGAGCGGGGGTTGGGTTTGAAAAAAGTGTGGCAGTGCAAGCACTTGCAAGTTCCTGAACGTGGCATTGAGTATTTCCTCTACCTGAGATAGTTGAGGAAAAGCAAGAAAAAGTACAGCAAAGAAAAGAACGGAAGAAGACAGAAGAAAATCCAAGTAGAACAAAAGATTTTTTTAAAAATTGGGAAGAAAAGCAGAAGAAGAAATGACATTTTCAAATGGCCAAGATTAGGACACTTTCAGGAGACCCCTGACAGTCTGGACTGCTAAAGGATTTAAATCAAAGCCCCAGACATTGTTTATGATGTGTTTTAACACTTCTAAATCACCCCACCCATCATCTGTTGCTTGTATTTTTATTTTCCTGATTAAAGCCAGTAAGAAAGAAGCTGAACCACATGTTGGATCAAGAAATCGTTGAGTTAAAAAATTTTTTACATTGATTCTATCCAGAGTGACTTCAACCAACCATTCTGGTGTATAAAATTCACCCAGACTTTTTCGTAGCTCATTTGGCACGAGATCTTGATAAAACGACTTAAGAACATCTTTTGAACGTGCGGAAGTTAATTTATCCGCTCTATACATGGAGAATGAAAGCAAAATACCTTTTAATCCATCAATTATTTTGGCTTGATGTTGTTTCAATCTTGCAACATCAAGATACCAACTGAAAATAACTTCTTCTCCAAACCCATTTATTCCAGCACCAGAAAAGAAATTACCCTGTTCAATTTCATATTCCATTCGGTCAATTAATAATTGACCATCAAGGCTGACTGTTTCTCTGATAAATCCTTTATAAGTGGTTAGTGCATGTTCGGCAACAACTTCTGCACCAAGAATTTTTATCAAAAGAGAGTTGTAAGTATGTATGACAAAAAGTGCAACAGGGATCTTCAATTCTTCAGACTTTTTTGTTCAGAGAAATTGACTTGAAATCCAATATTATCAAGAATCCCATTCACTTGGCTGATGGAAAGATTTGATGTTTGTCCATAAAGAGCTTTCCACTCTTCAAAGATCATTTTTATTTTATTATTATTTTTCTTTTCCAGTCGCTCTGATAATGCGTCAGATAAAGCCTGTAACATATTACAGCCAGCATCAGAACTATGACCAAAATCAGTGATTAGATTTTCTGATGTAACAGGAACCCATTTACAATCAGTCAGAGCCTTAACTATCAAAGATACACTGGATTCACTTAATGGTAATAATGCATCATGAACTATTTTTCCTCGGCTGTACCGTGCAAATGCAATATGCTCTGCATCGGTAACTATTCCAATATAATCCTCATTGTCGAGGGATTCGAGTTTAGCACGAGTCGGGATATATTTTTTAAGCGATCAAACACCGCATTTTTAAATGCAGAACTGGAAGTACTGCCATTAAATAAGCCCTTATCCTTAAATTCAATAATAACTCTGTTATAACTGGCATCAACTCTTTGCCTCTCCATTTGAAAAGGAATATTTAAAGCATCACCAATAATCTTTATCCATCCCTGGCGTACTTCTGTTTCATTGAGCCAGTTACCTTTGTCTTTCTTAAGTTGTTTGAAAATTGTTTTATTCATAATGGCTCATAGTTAATTAGGTGAAAAATAAATGATGTCTTCTGGACTAACAATGCCTTTTGCCAGACCTAAACGCATAGCGGGTGTTTTTTTGTCTTTTCCTGCAATACAATAATTATAATAAACTCGGAATATATCGAGTAACTTAACAATGTTCTTTGGGTTGTAAGCAGAATACCCATACCACCTTCTGCCAGAACTGCTGGCAGATGAAATAACTCGCTCTAATAATGATAATCTACGTCTAACCTGCATAAAAAAATTATCAATCCCATGCATGGAGGCTTTGTTATATAACCATGCCTGATGGTCTTCATCATAGTCACCATAATCAGTAAGATAACAAATCGCTTTTTCTGGTTCAGACATATTAGGAAAAGGGTGTAAAAGCCATTTATCTTTCCAGTTTCCAATTTCCTGCATGTTTTCTAATCGATCTTTTATTATTTTTAATTTTATTTTATTTTTGATAAATCAGGGTGTGATGTGTCAACACTTTTCCGGACAGTTTTCTAAATATTTTTTGGCTGTTTCAAGTGATTTTTGTCATTTTGTATTTCCTATCATTTTAGTTTCTCATGTTAACTTTAAACAGATGAAGAGAAAGGGCTTTGCCCTCTGGAACGATAGAGCCGTTCCATTCACCCAAGGTATTTTCACAACGGTAATGATCCTGTTACAATATCTTCACGGCACAGGCTGAGGAGCCGATGGCCGTCAACGGTAATGGGCGGCATTTATGTCGCCTTTTACCCCTCTTCAATCAATCGATTTAAGCTATTTCCTGCTGTATTTCATAATCGACTGGTGACAAATAATCATTAGCCGAATGAAGTCGCTCCCGATTATAAAATACCTCAATATATTCAAATATTGCCTGCTTTGCTTCTACTCTGGTTTTGAATCGACAATGGTGCGTCAATTCAGTTTTCAAACTATGAAAGAAGCTCTCTGATACAGCATTGTCCCAGCAATTTCCTTTGCGGCTCATAGACTGAATTATGTTATGATCCGACAATATTTTTCTATGACTATCAGAGGCATATTGGCTACCTCGGTCAGTATGCCAAAGCAATCCATCCATTGGTTTACGCTTCCATATGGCCATCAGTAAAGCATCATTGACTAGCTTGGCTTTCATTCGCTCATCCATCGACCAGCCAACAATTTGCCTAGAGAATAAGTCAATGACAACCGCTAAATATAACCAGCCTTCCTTGGTGGCAATATAGGTAATATCACCCACATAGTAGCGATCAGGTTGAGAGACAGTAAACTCTCTTTCCAGTAAATTTGGAGATATACGCTTATTATGCTTGGAATTAGTCGTCGCTTTAAAGCGTCTCTTCGTTTTACAAAACAAACCGGCTTTTTTCATTAATCGACCAATTCTCCGGCGGCTTATATGAACGCCTTTTTCAGCCAGTTTTCTTTTAAGACGACGGGTTCCATAAGTCTTGCGACTGTCTTCAAACAGTTTTTTTAGCTGCTCAGTAAGCGCTTCATTTTCTTTCTCTCTATCCGTTTTAGGAGAGCTAACCCAATCATAATAGCAACTACGGGAAACATCCATAAAACGGCACAGAATCGTTACCGGGTAATCTTTAGCCTGATCAGTTATCCATGCGTACTTCACAAAGTTTCCCTTGCAAAGTACGCTGTGGCCTTTTTAATAAATCACGCTCCTGAATCACTTTTGCCAATTCTTTTTTCAGACGTTTTACTTCATCATAAATGTGTTCATCACTTCTATTGGCTACCGTCTTCACCGGTTTGGAATATTTACTGATCCAGGTATGTAGAGTATTTACATTAACACCTAGCTCCCTGGCAGTCTGAGAAACGGGTTGATCCGTCTCATTAGCTAATTTGACAGCTGATTCTTTAAATTCTGATGTATAGCTTTTATTCGGTTTTTTTGTTTGATCATTCATTTTAGGTCACACTTTTTATCTTTTAGTTGTTTTAAGTTGTG
This sequence comes from sulfur-oxidizing endosymbiont of Gigantopelta aegis, assembly GCF_016097415.1. Taxonomy (NCBI): domain Bacteria; species sulfur-oxidizing endosymbiont of Gigantopelta aegis. Next base: position 2,773,890 of record NZ_JAEHGE010000001.1, read on the forward strand.
TGTCCGGTTAAGTATAGCCACATTAGTGTTCTTTTTGCTGATCTGAAAAATAGTTCCTGGAATCATTTAAAGTTCTCCGCTTTTCATCAACAGTTAAATCCTTTGTTATTCGAACATAAAAAGCATCACAGCTTCTATTTTTTATTTCGTTATGGAAAGCTGTTAAGCAGGTTGCTCTCATTCCAGAATCTTGATCTAAAAAGAATCTGATTTTTTCAACACCACTGAACAATTTATGTATAAAAAGAAATGTCCATACATCGTATATTCAGAATGGATCTGCATTCCATTTTGAGGCAATTTTTGTACTTGATAGAGAGCTTCTGATTCTTCTATATCATCACGAGAAATTGCATCCTTGTATGTTGCTGATATATCGGCACTTAAAGATGATCCATTTGTCTTTTTGGATCTTGAATTTTTCACACTCTCTTTATAATCACCATTCAACCAGAATCTTGCATGTTTTCGATAGGCGTATTGGGCATTATAATCATTAACAGATAAAGCATTTTCTTCTATTTCAATAGGGCTAATACAAGGATCATAGTTTAAATTCATTTGAAATACGTAGCCCGTTTCATTGTCAGCACTACCGATTGCTGAAAGTTTAATATTTCGTTTATCTTCTCTTGTCCAATTAACAATATATTCCTGTCTATCCACGCTAACATAAAGTCGCTTTATATTGCTTTTAATTAACCTCTGTTCTCTTTCTGATACAAAGGTCATGCACTGTTTATGCAGAAAATCAATTTTTGCATAAACAGTCGCCATACCAACATCAGCAACTTCACAGATTCGCCTTAAAGGGGATTTATTCATTAGAAGTTTGAAAATAAGATTGTTTTTATGAGGCTGTTTTTGACCAGTTGTAGATTGTTTAACTGAAAATGTTTTCTTACAAGACTTGCATCGATAACGACTAGAACCTGATTTTGTTTTCCCAAAAGACTGGTAAAATTCTTTTCCTAACTTAATACTAATGAGATTATTTTTACATGAATTATCAGGGCATGACACCTCTGGAGTTTCTTTTAAATATTCTTCAATTCGCTGTAATTCATCCCAAATTCCTTGATTGCTCTTAACTGGGAATAACTCATTACAAGACTTGCAAATCAGTTTAGTAACTGGCTTTCGACTACCACTTGATAATTTGTAGCAGTCTTTTTGTGATTTATGGAGTTTAACTTGGCTTTCTGTGCTGGCAGGAACACCATAATTTTGGCACAATGGATTTTTGCAAAAATTAACCTGAATATCGTTAATTTCAACTGGAATTCTTGGTTGTTTTATATCAGAAGATATTTTATCCATTTAGATATCCCCTTAAATGTTGATTTTACAAGAATAATAGCTTAATTTATCGCATTTATCAACACCTTTATTTATCGGCTTGTATTTCTAATGGGGGTTCGAAAAGGAACGACATTATCATCTTCTGCTACTTTCATAATAGATTCAGCAGCACGAATATGAGATTGTACGGTATAAACGGCAGCCACTTGTGCCATACGTTTTCGGTCTTTTTTCTCTCCCTGACTCAGACGACCTTTGAGCTTCTTATTCTTCTGGGCATTTTTCTTTGTGCATTCTCTTAAACCTTCAGGTCGCATAACTATCCCTTTCCATCAAAGGTTAAGACCAGAAAATCTGATGTTTTTTCGGGTTCAATAAATCGTTTTTTCTTATAAAAACCTTCAAAATCCTGAGCAACATCTCTCACTATATTGAGGCACTGTCTTTTGGGCACATGACCAGCAGTTGTACTATCAATACTTTCAACGACATCATCGAATGAACCTCGAATGGCTTCTTTAGACACTCTGAAATAAATACCATCACTGTAACTGTTAGTTGATAAATTCAGTTCAGCATCAATAGGAAATAAACTGTCTTTATTTCTTTGACTATAACCATTTCTGGTGGCAGTGACCTGACCAAACAAACTATTCAGCGAACGATGGGTGTTTGTACGGACATAATTCAGCTTGTCTCCTGAAACGGTGTTAACACAGCTTCTTTTTTCCTCGTTGGCGGCTTTTAAATCTAGCCAGCCCTGCAGTAGTCGTCTTAAAATTTCCTGACCTTCCTTGTTAATAAAATCTTCTATGTCACCATGTTCACAATTTTTATGTTTATCTGTTTGTAATTGTTTAATCAACTGTTCAAGTTGATCCTGAGCACCAAAAAAGAATGAATAATCGTTTGAATTTAGGTATGCTATGTTCATGAGAGAGGTCTTTTTATTGGGTTATGAAACTAAGAAGCTTATAAAACAATATTTTGATCTTTCTCTTTTCATTTTTCAAGCATTAACTATTGAATTTATTGTTTATTTTCATCGTTTTAGAAGATCTGCACCCAAACGATTTTGATGCGGTTCGTTCCTCACCACATCCTACTAATGTAAAGACAAATGGCTTATTTTATCATTCCAAATTAAAAAGGATGAATAAGTCTAAGCAAATCCACCCTTCATGATCACAAAACAGCCAATCTTATTAGTGCTTATGGTCACCATTTGATGAGCTGTTCATATTACCCATCATTGGCATAGAACCCATCATACCTTGCATTTTAGTCATGTGAGAATCTAACATAGCCTGACGCTTAACCGCATCAGTTTCATTGGTTATTGTCATCATTTCAGCCTGCATTGCCTGACGTTTTTGCATCATTTCAGGTGACATTTTCATACCTTTGTTAGCCATCATTCCACCCATCATACCCTGCATTTTTTGCATGTGAGCCGACATCATATCCTGACGAGTCTTAAGATCAGGCTCTTTTTGTATCTGCATCACTTCAGCACGCATTGCCTGACGTTTTTGCATCATTTCAGGTGACATTTTACCTTTACCCATACCACCATTCATAGGCATTGAGCCATCATTCATACCTGAGTGATCCATACCTGAGTGATCCATAGCGGCATAAACAACAGCAGAGCTGGCTAGTAGTGTCGATATTGTCAATGTTAGTAATTTTTTCATTGGTATCTCCGTATTGATATATTCATATTAATTGATAATAAATTTGTGTTGAGTCCATTATATGACAAAACAATTACGTAAAAGTGTCATAAACATTAAATATTTGTAATGTTGGGATAGAATATTAATTAACTAATTCAGCTTCATAGCCAGCATCAATTATAGCTGCAATTGCAGCATCACTGCTCATATCGCCTGAAATGTTTGCCGCACCAGGCTCTAAAGTCACTTCAACCTCTTCAACACCTGATACATCTTTTAAGGCCTTAGTCGCTTTCATCACACAGTGATTACAAGACATTCCGGTGATTTTTAAATTAATAACATTTCTCATAATATTCTCCTATTTTTAAATTCTTTATATTTGAACTTAAGGTTTAAAAAATCTTAATCGATTGGCATTGGCCACAACAGTGACTGATGACATGGCCATAGCAGCGCTTGCAAACGCTGGCGCTAATAACCAACCCGTTAGAGGGTAAAATACTCCTGCTGCTAAGGGTATGCCAATGACATTGTAAATAAATGCACCAAATAAATTTTGTTTTATATTTCTTATAGTTGCCGTGGAAATAGCGATTGCTGTACCGACATTCATTAAAGAGTTTCCCGCCAAGGTAATATCAGAATTTTCAATAGCAACATCAGTACCACTACCAATTGCAAAACCGGTATTAGCCTGTGCTAAAGCAGGTGCATCATTCACGCCGTCGCCTACCATTCCAACCAAAAATCCTTCTGCTTGTAATGCTTTAACAATTTTTAATTTATCTTCCGGCATCACTTGGCTATGTACTTCTTCGATACCTAATTCATCAGCAACAGCCTGAGCTGTTTTATGGCTATCACCTGAACACATAACCACTTTAATATTCTTTTGTTTCAAGTTTGCAATGGCTGCAGGAGTATCCGCCCGAATGGGGTCTTTTAAAGCAATTAAACCCAACAACTGTTGCTCACTCGCAAGCCAGATGGGTGTCGCTGAAGATTCTGCAAGCTTTTCAGCCTGTGACTGCAATTCTTCAGAGACTTTAACCTTGTTGTCCAGCATAAAGGCTAAATTACCTAATTGAATATTGCTATTTTTTACTATAGCTTGCACTCCCCTGCCTTCCACAGCTAAAAAAGAATCAATATCTAATAAAGCAATGCACCTTTCGTCACTCGCTTTAAGAATAGCTTCGGCGAGAGGATGTTCAGAATTTGTTTCAAGTGACGCTGCTAATTGTAAAAGACTATTCTCATCAAATTCCTGTAAATCATCCTTGGTGTCTTCTAAATCAGGATTAACAATAATTTTTGTCACTGTTGGACGTCCCTGAGTTAAAGTACCTGTTTTATCAACAACGATATGAGTTAAGGTACTAGCTGTTTGCAGGGCATCAGAGTTTTTAATTAGAATGTTGAGCTGTGCGGCTTTACTGGTTCCCATCATTATGGCAATGGGAGTTGCAAGACCCAGAGCACAAGGACATGCTATCACTAAAACAGCGATTCCCGCTGTAAGAGCATAGGCAAGTTGTGGTTCAGGGCCAACAAAGAACCAGATAAAAAATGTACTAATAGACACTACAATAACAATAGGCACAAATACTGATGCAATTTTATCCACCATTCGACCAATAGCAGGCTTGGTCATTTGAGCCTGTTTCACCATATTAATAATCTGTGATAAGGTCGTATCATCGCCCATTTTATTTACAGCGAAAATAAAACTACCCGATTTATTAATTGTACCACCGGTCACTTTATCGTCGATCGATTTCTTAACAGCTAAGGGTTCTCCGGTCAACATAGACTCATCTACCGTTGAAGAACCTTCCACAATACTACCATCAATTGCAATCCTTTCACCCGGTTTAACCTTGATTAAATCCCCCATTTGTAAGAGTGATACGGGTAAGGTAACATCGCTATTCTCATAAATAATGGTCGCAGTTTTAGGCGCTAACTCCACGATACTGGCGATTGATTCACTCGTAGTACGTTTTGCTTTCACTTCCAAGGCGTGACCAAACTGTAGAAATGCTAAAATAATGACTCCTGCGTCAAGGTACAAATGCCCTCCCCCTGGTATAAATTCAGGGTCAATGATAATAAGTAAGGATGAAAGCCATGCAGCTGATGTGCCTAAGGCAACTAGAGTATCCATATTAGACGATAAGTGTTTCGCTTGTTTTACTGCAGTTATATAGTAATTTCGACCACTGAACCACATCGTAAAAAGGCAAACCAAGGCAACAATAAACCAAAATAATTGCGTACTAATACCATAAAACTGCGTATTACTGCTGAGTTCTGGAAACCAGTTAAAATGCTCAGCAGTCATCAGTGTTGCGCCCACACTACCTGCCCAAATCGCACGTTGCCATGATTTGCGTATTTCTATTTTCGTTTTTCTAGCTTGCTCAAAATAAGGATTTTCATACTGCTCATTAATTGTTGCATCGATGCCAGCATTTTTAAGAATGACTAGTAATTTTGCTGGATGCAAGGTGCTGGTGATTTTAACAGTAATATCATTCTTTGAGTCAAGAAAGTTTGAGTCAAGAAAGTTTAACTCAGAAATATCAGCTTTTTCATCGGCTGAAGACGTTTTTATATAAGATGAAAAACATGCATTGACTTTATCTTTCAATAAGGTGAATTCTTTTTCATTTTGAACGTTTTTTAAAATGATTTGATAAGCATTACTGGTTTTTTTTTGTTCAATTAAATGTGCATCATAACCTTGATCAATAATCGCATTAATAACACTTTGTGGCTCACCACCTAATATCTGAGCGGTCTTTTCAAGTAGATTGACACTGCCTTCAATCACACCCGATACAGACATAATGGCTTTTTCTACTGATGAGACACAACTGGAACAGGTCATATCTTCAATTAAAATGGCATAGTAGTGATTTGATTGCGTTGATTTTGTTTGTTCTTTTATACTGGCATTATAGCCTTGATCAATAATCGCATTAACAACCTCTGTTGCCGAACCACCATGAACCTGGGCAATGTGTTCAAGTAAATTGACAGCAACATCGCTCACACCAGAAACGGATAATATGGCTTTTTCAACACTTGAAACACAACTAGAACAGGTCATATCTTCAATGTTAATAATATAAGGTATAGAGACATCGTTAACGTTAGGGGTAATATTCATTCTGTTGCTTACAGTTTTAGAATCATCTGAACCATTAATGTCACAGGATTCTGGAATGTCTGCAATGGGATGTGCAGGATAACCTGCCAGTGTTATAGCTTCTATGACTTCATGTGGTAAACCACCTTTAATACGAGCCAGGGAATTCTCTAAATCGACATCAATTGACTCGACATTACTTATAGCCAAGGCCGCTTTGCTGACACTCGCTACGCAATGTTCACAAGTCATATCTTCGATACCAATAGAATATGATTTGGTTTGATTTTCACTCATAGATAAACCTGATTAATTAAACTGAATTCTGGATGCTAAATTAGCTGAATATTATCGCATTATTGATAGCGTCTAACAATCAGCAAGGCATTAAAAAAGCCTCGAGTTTTTAAGGGCTCGAGGCTTTTTTGTTTAGACTCAAATAAAACCGAGTTAAAACTTAACGAAGTTGGTATTCATCAGCAGCTTCATCCCAAACAAAAACAGAATCAGGAGCAGATAAAATGACTTGACTGACAACAACTTGCTCCATCATAGCTTCAAGCATGCTGATGCGAGTTTCCATTTTTGACATTTTATCCATGTGATCCTTACCCATCATTGAATTCTTATCACCTTTCATCGTACTCATCATAGCACTCATACCCTTCATGTGCGTTTTCATCATTGATTTACGCTTGGCAGGATCTTTTTCTTGCTGAATTTTTTTCATATCCGCTTTCATTGACTTCATGCTAGCGCTCATATCGCTTGACATGCTCATAGCCATACCATCAGAATGCTTATGATCATCGCCTGCATAAGCCATAGTGCTAGTGGCCAAAACTAGTGCTGTTGCAATCATTGTGATTTTTTTCATTTGTAAATCTCCATATATATAAATAAATTTTTGATTAACATCCTAAAACAAGTTAGACATTTATTAAAATATTTAACTTGTATTAAGTATATAAAATCTTATATTACACAATGATGACATGAACATTAAATATAATTCATCTTAGCTAAAACGTTTAGTGTGAGTGATTATGTCCATCATCGGCTACAGGTTTTTCTTCTACATGATGAACAGGGGTTGATTCTGAACTGCCATCATGGTGATCGCTGGTCTCACTACTGATGCTGCTTTGTTCACCATGCCCACCTGCTCCATGACTATGACCACCACCACTGGATGTAGATAATTTTGTATATTGCTCTGCTGAGTAGGACTTAATTTTTTGCAAGAAGGCTACCATACCCCATATTTGCTCATCTGTGTGAGCAGGAGACCAGGCTGGCATTCCGGTCATTTTGATGCCATTTTTAATGACCCAAAATTGAGCTTCTGGTGTGCTAGCGTATTCTTCACTAGTAAATACAGGAGGAGTAGGATATAGACCAGCATTCAATTCTGATGATTCAAGCCCTGGCGCAAGGTGACAGCCTGTGCACATTTCAGCATAATGAACCGCACCTTCTGTTATCTGTGCTGTATCAGTGAGATCAGGTACTTTAATATCAGCAGAACGGGTGCTAATGGAGCGTTTAAGAACAAATTTTAAAAACTGTTCTGTACTATTTAAGTGTTTATCATTAGCAGCGACATTGTACAATCCAAACCAGATGACCGACATGGCAATCAGTAAACCTATAACAGCAGCTATTATTATTGTTTTCATATTCTTTATTCTCTTTAATCTCAAATAATTAGTGTCAAATTTTGTACTATTTTAATTCATTTATTGTGTCGCTAACCTTACATGAACATTACATTTAATTAATGTTCATGTAAGGTTAAATTCACTCTGATATGTGATACTGCTTTTTATATAGACAAGCTTATTCGAAATAAATTCGATAATTATTTTCAAAAAATTGAGGTCTTTTAATATGATGAATAATGGTTTAGAGATTGAGTCAATCGGCTACCAAACCATGGGCTACGGCGCTAATGGGATTTTTTGGGTTTTATTATTTATTCTCATTGTCTGGCTTATTTCTGTTTTAATGAATAAAAAAAATAACAATCAAGATAACAGCCATGAGCAAGATGACAGCCGTGAGCAAGATGACAGCCGTGAGCAAGATGACAGCCGTGAGCAAGATGACAGCCGTGAGCAAGATGACAGCCGTGAGCGAGATGACAGCCGTGAGCGAGATAACAGACGTGAGCAAAATAACAGCCATGATAGATCTGAACGCAATAATAGCCCAGTCGAAATATTACAAAAACGTTATGCCGAAGGACGTATTAACGAAGAGGAATACAATAAACGGATGGCTCACCTGCATAAAAGTATAGACTAAAATAGCCCTATACTTTTATCAGATGATAGTTGAGATAATTTAAGCAATTCAATATAAGAAAAAATCTTTCTAATATTGATTGACCACCGCAGCCTTTCCTGACTTATCAAATTCATAAACAGAATATTTATCAACTCGATTACCTTCCATACCAGGCGACCCCATCGGCATCCCAGGTACAGCTAGACCAGTGACCTGACGTTTTTCTTGCAATAATTTTTTTATGTCATCCGCCGGGACATGGCCTTCTATCACATAACCACCAACAATAGCAGTATGACAAGACCTTGCCCCCATTGGTACTCCATTTTTGTCCTTAATTGCCGTCATATTATCAGTATCAATAGCATTTACTTTAAAACCATTGTCTTCCAGGTGAGACACCCATTTTTTACAACAACCACAAGTAGGTGATTTATACACGGTGACAACATTTTCATCAGCATAACTTTCATCTGTTTGTAAGACTAAAATCAACACAATAAAAGATACAAAGGCAGCTGAAAAAATATACATAAAAAAATTGTTTTTCTGCGCTTTATTATTGGTTTGTGACATAAAATTATTCCTTATTTTTCTGCTAATTTTTTTACATTGAGTAATTTTGAAACGGGTTCAATAGCGACTAATCCACCGCCTTCTGTCATGCTCATTGACAAATCAGCCAATACTTGAGCAATTTCATCGGCCTGTTCGATGCTGGTATAAATTTCTACTTTTAAGCTATCACACAAGCCTAATTGTAAAAAATGATTGGCATAATCACCATAGCCTTGGACGTGACTCACCGTCACACCGGGTACATTTAATTTTTTTATTTCTTCACTGATTAAATTATAATCAGTGATATTTATTAGCATAATAACTTTACAATATGACATGAGCAATAAATCTCCTTGTTACTTACGAAAGCGATGCATTTTTAGTTTCATCAGTTGAGGGACAGGCTTTAAGTGTCACTGATTTCCATAAGTAATAGATAGCAGGGATCACCAACAAGGTTAATACAACTGAGCTAAGCATTCCACCAATCATTGGTCCAGCGATACGTTGCATGACTTCTGAGCCAGTTCCCGAACTAAACATAATCGGAATTAAACCCACAACAATTGCCGCCACGGTCATAACAATAGGACGAACTCTTTGACCTGCACCCGTCATCACAGCCAATTTTACATCATCTTTAGTTAAACATTGCCCTTTACTTTGTGCATCATCAGCAAACTTACAATAGGACTGATTCAGATAAACCAACATTAACACACCAATTTCTACTGTCACACCGGCCAAAGCAATAAAACCTACGCCGACAGCAACCGACATATCAAACTTGAGTAAATACATAAGCCAGAAACCGCCAATTAATGCGAAAGGTAACGTGCCCATAATGATCATTACTTCAATAATATTTCTAAAGTTAATATAAAGCAGCAAGACAATAATACCTAGTGTTAAAGGAATAACCACTGTCAGGCGTTCTTTTGCTCGCACCATATATTCATACTGACCTGACCAGGCAAGCGAATAACCAGCAGGAAGTTCTACTTGTTCAGCCACAATACGTTGTGCTTCGGCAACATAAGAACCCAAATCACGACCTTCGATATCAACCAGCGTCCAACCATTCAATCGTGCATTTTCACTCTTGATTGCTGGTGGTCCATCAGCGACATAAATATCTGCTACATCCGATAATGCGATGCGTTGATTACTCTTAGTGACCAATGGTAGCAATCTGATTTTATCAACAGAATCTCGATAACTCTGAGGATAACGTACATTGATAGGATAGCGTTCCAAACCCTCAATGGATTGGGAAACACGCATACCACCAATAGCAGTCATAATAACCTGTTGGATATCCGCTATATTGAGCCCATAACGCGCGGCTTTATCGCGATCAATGTCTGCTTTAATATAACGTCCACCGGCGACACGTTCAGAATAAACTGAAGCCGTCCCTTCTACATCTTTAAGCACTAGCTCCAATTGTTTACCGACTTTTTCAATTTCTTTTAAGTCAGGGCCTGAGACTTTAATGCCAACGGGGGTTTTAATACCTGTTGCTAGCATATCAATTCGAGTCTTAATGGGCATTACCCAGGCATTAGTTACACCTGGAAATTTAACTAATTTATCCAGTTCTTTACGTAAACTTTCTGTGGTGACCCCCTCTCGCCATTCACTCTTTGGCTTTAATTGAATGGTTGTTTCAATCATGGTTAGAGGTGCGGGGTCAGTCGCAGTTTCTGCTCGGCCTATTTTACCGAAAACAGTTTTTACTTCCGGAATAGTTTTTATCAGTTTATCCGTTTGTTGCAGTAATTCTCTTGCTTTACCAATCGAAATACCTGGATAAGTAGTAGGCATATACATCAAATCACCCTCATCTAAGGGGGGCATAAATTCGCTACCAATTTGAGTGACTGGCCATAAACCAATTGCCAAAACAATACCTGAAATGAAAATCATTGTTTTTGGTGCATCTAAGACGTTTTTGATAATCGGGTTATATATCCAAGTCACTAGACGATTAACCGGGTTTTTATGTTCGGGTAAGATCTTTCCACGCACAAAGTAACCCATTAATACCGGCACCAAAGTAATAGATAAACCAGCAGCCATAGCCATTGCGTAGGTTTTGGTAAATGCTAAGGGAGCAAACATTTTACCTTCTTGTGCCTCCAGACTGAATACGGGCAAAAAGCTCATGGTGATAATCAATAGAGAGAAAAATAAAGGTGGTCCGACTTCAACTGACGCTTCAGCGATAATTTGCCAACGATTTTCATCGGTCAATGGTGTTTTTTCTATATGTTTATGAACATTTTCAACCATCACAATAGCACCATCAACCATGGCACCAATAGCAATAGCAATACCACCTAATGACATAATATTGGCATTAAGTCCCTGCGCATGCATAATAATAAATGCACCGAGAATTCCGATGGGCAGACTGAAAATAATGACCAGTGAAGAACGAAAGTGAAACAGGAAGATGGCACAAATTAATACCACCACAATAAATTCTTCTATGAGTTTTTCATACAAATTTTCAACTGCGTGATTAATTAATGTTGAACGATCATAAGTAGGAATGATCTCTACACCTTCAGGTAAGCCTAATTTTAATTCTTCAAGTTTTTCCTTAACCAGATCAATGGTTTTTTGAGCATTCTCACCAAATCGCATGACGACAAAGGCACCAACCACCTCACCTTCACCATTTAATTCAGCAATACCACGGCGCATTTGTGGGCCAATAATGACATCGGCAACATCTTTGAGTTGTAATGGTGTGCCATTAACGTTAAGTCCCAAGGGTACTTTCTTTATATCATCAATGCTGGTCAGATAGCCTGTTGCTGTGACCATATATTCAGCTTCACCTAATTCAAGCACTGAAGCTCCTGCTTCTTGGTTACCCCGTTGAACAGCTTTTTTAATTAAATCAAGTGGAATGTTATAAGCACGTAATTTTTCTGGGTCAACAATAATTTGATATTGTTTAACCATGCCGCCAATAGTGGCAATTTCTGACACCCCAGGGACTGTTTGCAATTCATATTTTAAGAACCAGTCTTGTAAACTACGCAATTGACTAATATCGGTTTTACCCGTTTTATCAACCAGCGCATAACCATAAACCCAGCCCACACCGGTCGCATCAGGCCCTAATTGTGAAGAGGCCGTTGCCGGTAATGAAGAGGCCACTTGACTCAGATATTCGAGTACCCGAGAACGTGCCCAATACAGATCGGTGCCTTCTTCAAAAATGACATAAACATAGGAATCACCAAAGAAAGAATAGCCACGTACGGTGATAGCCTTGGGCACTGACAACATGGCTGTTGTCAGTGGGTAAGTCACCTGATCTTCAACAACTTGAGGCGCCTGCCCAGGAAATGATGTTTTTACAATCACTTGCACATCTGATAAATCAGGCAAGGCATCAATAGGGGTTTGTTTGACTGAGTAAATCCCAAAAGCAAACATAATCAGGGTGGATAAAATAACAAAAAAGCGGTTTTTTATCGACCAATGAATAATAGCAGCAATCATTTACAGACCCTCTTTGTTCATTTCGATAATTTCAATGGAACCATCACCGTGTTTCTCAACTAAGAAATTAAATTCAGTGCCTTCTTTGAGGCTAGTTAAATCCATGGATTTAATGACCGGAAAATCCATTTTCATAGCAGGCCAACCCCAGCTTTTTACTGGTTCATGTTCCAGTTTGAGCTTTTGCGCATCAGCCATAATGGTTAAAATTTTACCTTTAATCCATGCTTGATCATTGTTCGCTTTTTTATCCATGCTATTACTATTAGTCATACCTTCAATTTCAATGAGTTCGATAGAACCATCGTTATATTTTTCGACTAAAAACTTAATATCTTGCTGTGCTTTAAGCGCATCCATGGCTATGGATTTTTTTACAGGGAAATCCATTAACATATCAGGCCAGCCCCATTCTGCGACGGCCTTATGTTGTATAGTTAACATCTTGTGCCCAGGCATTACATCAATGATTTTTCCTTCAATCCATACTTGTGTCTTATCATCAGACATCTCATCGCTGTCACTCATCTCAGCCGGCTCTTCCATTCGGTCAAAAGAAGCTGTCAGACTCGATTCTGAATCAATCAAAAATTGTGCAGAAGTAACAATGACATCATTTTCTTTCAGACCACTTAATATCTCTATAAAATGACCACTTTCACTGCCAGTTTTAACGGCAACTGACTGAAACTTTCCATCGCCAAGAGATTTAACAACTCTTTCCATCGTGCCACTGCGAATAATCGCTTCACGTTTAACAAATAATGAATTTTTGTTAAAGCTACTATGGATTATTAAACGAGAAAACATATTGGGTTTTAACAATTGGCCGGGATTATTGAAACGAATTCTAACGCGGAGAGTTCTAGTTTTTTTATCAAGTACAGGATATATGTAGTCGACAATGCCTTTCCATGATTTTTCAGGATAGGATTCCACATTCATATCCACTGTCTGCCCTTCTTTAACCCAACTACTTTGGCGCTCAAATACTTCGGCAATGACCCAAACAGTATCAATTTGTCCAATGGTTAATACATTCATCGAAGGTTTAACAAACATACCTTCGAGAATTTTCATATCCTGAATAAAGCCACCTTCTTTAGCAAAATAAGAGACACGTTGTTGAATTTTACGTGTTTTGCCTAGTCTTGCTATCTGACCCTTGCTTATCCCCAATGAGATTAAACGATCTTTTGATGCTTTGATTAAAATTCTATTTTGACTTTTTAATGCAGTCACATATTCTTCTTGGGCATTAACTAAGGTAGGACTGTAAATTTCAAATAGTTTCTGACCTTTTTTTACCACTTCACCGGTTGCTTTAACCAGTAACTTTTCTACCCAGCCTTCAACGCGTGTATGCAAATGGTAGAGTTTTTCTTCATCAAAATTAATATAACCCACGGTATCAATTTCACGATCTAGCTGGCCTTTTTTGACTGAACCAGTACGAACACCGAGATTGTTTTGTACGATGGGAGAAATTTTAACCACCCCATCTTCACCACCATCGGCTTTATAAAATGGCACTAAATCCATTCCCATAGGTGATTTGCCTGGCTTATCTCGACGATAATTGGCATCCATTGGTGCCACCCAATAAAGAACTTCTTCTTCATCTGATTTGGCCGCACCCCCAGATGATTCATCCATTGCAATCAATCCGGATGCTTGTAATTGTTCTTGTAAAAAGGGCTGTGCATAATAACCCGCAACTAAGCCAGTACTGACTAGGATAAAACCTGATAAAAGTTTATTCACATCGAAATCCTCAAATTTTCATATACCACAAAAGCTATTTTTTATAAGCTATAGTTATAAATATTATTTTTTTAAGTGCCTGTATTATTTTGCTCAAAACTGGACGTAAAATATAAAATCTTTGCTTTACTCTGCAAATGATCAACGGCAATACGACGTTCATCCAATTTGACATTCAAGTCATCAATATAAGCACGCATTACATCAGCGAAATCACCACGATCTGACTGATAGGCGAGCAGAGAAGCCTGAGTTTGTTGTTTAGCCTGAGGCATCAGCAAATTGATATAAAGTTGATGACGGTTTTGCAATTGTTCTTCAACTGCTTGTTGTTGTTGTAAGCTAGCGACAAGTTGACGCAACATACTTACTCTTTTATCTTTTAAGGCTTGTAATTTATGTTCTTTGGATAAGAGTTTTTTATCCTGTCGATTGGCCGTAAACATCGGCAAATCAAAAGTCACGCCAGCAGAGACAAAATCAGAGCGAGAGCCACCACCAAATTCTTTTGGCTTGTTGTCACGATAGGCATAGCCAACATTAAGAGCCCAACCGGGTTTAAATGCTTCTTTGGCTAAGGCAATATCTTCACGAGAAATGTCAATTTGTTTATCGATTTCTTGAATTTTAGGATGGGAGTAAAACAATTGACTCAAGGTTTCAAATTCATCACTGATTTCTGGGATACTTAACTCCGGCAATTGACTACTCAGGGCATGAGTACTGTTTTGGTCTCGCACCCAACGGGAAAGTTTAGAGCGTTGCATATTAATTTTTTGCGTGATTTTAACAATCCGATCATCCAAACGGCTTAGTTCTAATTGCGCACGAATAAGATCTTGTTGATTATTGCGTCCCACAGAAAACATCGATTGAACAATTTCAACTAATTGCGAAAAAAATCGTTGATTTTGAACAATTGTTTTTTTGGCTTCTTCCCAATAATATATCTCAAAGTAAGTTAAGCGCACTTCTTTAATAATACTTAACTTTCGATCAGCAATTTTTGATAAGAATAATTCAGATTGCTTCTGAGTTTTTGCTTGCTTGATACTTAGGGTATCACCTGAGGGGAACTGTTGGATAATACCGACCTTAAGTTGGGTCATATTTTCCTGATCAAAATCAAAGGTATCGGTGGGCATGTTTGCCAGTGCCACTTGCATCTTAGGATCATTTAATTGGCCATCAGCAATCGACTGAGCCGATAATGATTCCATTTGCCATTGTTGGCTAATAATCTCTGGTTCATCTTCAAGCGCCATCGTTTCTGCTGCTTGTAAAGTGAGGATTGGTGCGGCTAAAGCCATGTTTGAAGCGCCAATAAGATTAAAGCCAATAATCAGTGCAAGAAGCTGTTTTTTTGAATGAAACACCAAGTGCATAATAAACTCCCAAATTATAATCAATGCCTTATCGCATTAATTAATTATCATCCGTTTTAGTATAGTTATAATTTTAGAGCCTATTCTACGGCCACTACATAACACCAGCCCTTCGTGAACATTAAATAAATTTAATGTTCATGAAGGGCCTAAATGGCAAGAAGACAAGGATAAACCCTAACAGAGGGGTAAAAGTTTGAAAATAGGTCTAAGATATTATCTAAGAAGGGAGAATTAATGACATTTTATCCTTTTAGATCAGGAGCTTAAAACCCTCCTTAATCGTTTACTCCAAATCCAAACACCACTTAAAGCAAGCAGTAGTAATATTATAGCAATAAGATCCATAAATAATACACCCAATGACCCCATTATTCTTCCGGAATGTAGGTCTTGAATTAATTTTTCCAAACTGAGTTTATTATCCAAATAATGTGCCTGATAGTTTTTAATTATTATCTTAGGGACTAAATGGTTGGCAAGAGGTTCTAATGAAGCAATTAATTCATTGCTCTCATCATCTGCTATTGCCTGCCAGTTGATATATTCATCATCCGGTGAAAAAAGCTGATTATGGACCCTTATTGCATATTTCGCTTCATGCGATGGAGTACTATTAATTAAGAGAAGCTCTGAAATAGGTGTAGGTAAGCCCTTTTCACTATCAAGTGATGTGTCAACACTTTTCCGGACAGTTTTCTAAATATTTTTTTGGCTGTTTCAAGTGATTTTTGTCATTTTGTATTTCCTATCATTTTAGTTTCTCATAGTTTTCAAACTATGAAAGAAGCTCTCTGATACAGCATTGTCCCAGCAATTTCCTTTGCGGCTCATAGACTGAATTATGTTATGATCCGACAATATTTTTCTATGACTATCAGAGGCATATTGGCTACCTCGGTCAGTATGCCAAAGCAATCCATCCATTGGTTTACGCTTCCATATGGCCATCAGTAAAGCATCATTGACTAGCTTGGCTTTCATTCGCTCATCCATCGACCAGCCAACAATTTGCCTAGAGAATAAGTCAATGACAACCGCTAAATATAACCAGCCTTCCTTGGTGGCAATATAGGTAATATCACCCACATAGTAGCGATCAGGTTGAGAGACAGTAAACTCTCTTTCCAGTAAATTTGGAGATATACGCTTATTATGCTTGGAATTAGTCGTCGCTTTAAAGCGTCTCTTCGTTTTACAAAACAAACCGGCTTTTTTCATTAATCGACCAATTCTCCGGCGGCTTATATGAACGCCTTTTTCAGCCAGTTTTCTTTTTAAGACGACGGGTTCCATAAGTCTTGCGACTGTCTTCAAACAGTTTTTTAGCTGCTCAGTAAGCGCTTCATTTTCTTTCTCTCTATCCGTTTTAGGAGAGCTAACCCAATCATAATAGCAACTACGGAAACATCCATAAAACGGCACAGAATCGTTACCGGGTAATCTTTAGCCTGATCAGTTATCCATGCGTACTTCACAAAGTTTCCCTTGCAAAGTACGCTGTGGCCTTTTTAATAAATCACGCTCCTGAATCACTTTTGCCAATTCTTTTTTCAGACGTTTTACTTCATCATAAATGTGTTCATCACTTCTATTGGCTACCGTCTTCACCGGTTTGGAATATTTACTGATCCAGGTATGTAGAGTATTTACATTAACACCTAGCTCCCTGGCAGTCTGAGAAACGGGTTGATCCGTCTCATTAGCTAATTTGACAGCTGATTCTTTAAATTCTGATGTATAGCTTTTTATTCGGTTTTTTGTTTGATCATTCATTTTAGGTCACACTTTTTATTTGGCACCGTATGATTGAAGACTTCATTTAGAAACTCATCGGATGTTTGATACACACCCTTAGCTAAAAGACTGCTAGGAAATATAATAATTAATAAAAAAAATGACTTTGTATTTCATTATGAACAACTTATAAAAGATTGATAGACATAGAAAACTTCAGGGGTGAATAACTCCCCTGAAACTGTCACTATTGGTTAATTAAAATTGATAACCAACGCCTAGATTAATACCACTGAATTCATTTTTACCTTTGGGTGCATTCTGGCTTTGATAATCAGCTTTTAATACCACACCTTCGTCTAACCAGTAGTTAACCCCGAAATCACTTTGCTTGTATTTTGTGTCTGAAGAGCGACCCGCAGCATTATCCCACTCATTGTAACGTGCAAATATACCCCATTTTTCGGTAATTTTATAGGATGGCTCTATATACCAGCCCTTTTGCTTATCAGCACCAATAACTTTTGCATTATCACCATTAAGACTCCAACTGGCATAGAGTGCCTTTAAAGTGACATCCTTAAGGGTATAAATAACATGTGATTCAAAACCATTTAAGCTATCAGAGCCACTGATTTGACCCTGGTTATAATCATCCTGATAAAAACCTGAAAGTGAAAGTTCAAGTCCTGACATACCGGTATACTTGACACGCCCAGCCATCGCCACAGAATCAGCCTTGGCCTGAGAAACACTTTGACGTCCCTTACGAATTTTAAAGTTATTTGCTGCTGTTAGATACAAGCCTGAAGTAACAGATACATCAGTACTGATGCCATTTTCAAAATGAGAGCTCAAACCCACTCCACCTTCCCACCAAGTTGCAGGAATAATATTCTTTTCCACGGGATTTCGTTCGGTACCATAAAAAGTTGTTGGCTCATGGCTTTCATTAATAATACCAAAGGGCATTAAAAAGACACCTGCCTTGGCACTATGGCTATCATTCAAGTCATATTCCACATAGGCTTGCTCAACTTCAACTTCACCATTTTTGCCTTCACCTGATACGGTGTGCTCGACTTCTAATTCAGAAAAAAATCTCAGGTCATCGGTAAACTCATGACCAAAAAACAACACAAAACGATGTAAATCAATTTCTTTTTTATCATTACCACCAGTTCGGTCATTGTCTAGATTATTGTAATGTAGTTCACCATAGCCACCCACGGAGGTTTTATTAAACCACTCTTTGGTTTTGCCATAAGTTTTATCCGATTCTTCTAATGCCAGCGTTGTTGCCTCAATTTTTTCTTCATTATCATTGGCAACATTTTTTAATCGGGATATTTCCTGTTTCTGAGCATCAAGCACTTTTTGTTGTGCTTGAATCATTTTCCACATTTCTTCCATACTCGGTGTACTACCGGCCATAGATGCCTCTGCCATTGTCAGCAGCAATAATGCTGACAAAGTAATTTTGATGACTTATTCACTACAATCTCCACTGTGTCAGGGGTCTCCTGAAAGTGTCCTAATCTTGGCCATTTGAAAATGTCATTTCTTCTTCTGCTTTTTCTTCCCAATTTTTAAAAAAATCTTTTGTTCTACTTGGATTTTCTTCTGTCTTCTTCCGTTCTTTTCTTTGCTGTACTTTTTCTTGCTTTTCCTCAACTATCTCAGGTAGAGGAAATACTCAATGCCACGTTCAGGAACTTGCAAGTGCTTGCACTGCCACACTTTTTTCAAACCCAACCCCCGCTCTAAAGGTCGTCAGAAATTCTGCTCAGCACCTGAGTGTCGACAAGCCAGTAAGGCCGCCAGTCAAAAAAAATGGCTGCAAAAACCTCAAAATAAAAACTACTTCTGTGGCACTGTCAATGTCCAGCGTGTTCAGCAATGGCGTTCCCAAAATCCAAAATACTGGAAAATTGTACAACAATCATTGGATAACCCATTACCGTTACAAGATACCTTAATCACGCAAGCGATTGATATAAAAGAGAAAACAGACGATCTTAACGCCAATGCGTTACAAGAGATCTTAAAGTCCCAACCCACTGTTTTAATAGGATTAATTGCACATCTTATCGGTAGTACGTTACAAGATGACATAGTCGAGAGTGGTCTGAAACTGCGAGAATTAGGCGAGGATCTTTTACTCAACACTCACCTAAAACATGGAGAAAACAATGACCGAGCATCCTATGCCCAATCCAGGGCAATTACGTCAAATCCCCTCTCAGTTCAGTTGGATCGATCACCGCCTGGTTCGTGATGGCCACTTTGAGTCTTGCTCTTGTGAATCAATGGCATTTTATTTATTTTTACTTACCGTTGCCGATCAAAATGGGCTGAGTTATTACTCACAACCGAGCTTAATGAAACAGTTGAATATAGGGACATTAAAGTTCACTCAGGCACGAACAGAACTCATTCAGGCCAAACTAATCACTTATAAACATCCTTTGTATCAAGTCCTATCTTTATCCCCATCAGCCAAATCTGACCCCGTTAGACAAACCTCATCTTCACCTGTCCACATAAAACAAATACTCAAACAATTAAATGCTGGAGGCCATCATGATTGATTATGAAGCCTGGTGCCGTATGAAACAGTATCAACAGGATAAGCTGAACGTAGGTCAGATTGCACAAAAGATGGATCTCAGATCACCGCACAGTAGAGAGCTGGCTACAGGAAAAACATTATCGACCACGGAAACCGGCAGCACAAAACAGCAAACTCGATCCCTATAAGGATGATATTGTCAGTTTGCTGGAAAAGCATGCTTATACGGCGACTCAGCTCTTTCAACGAGTACAGGAGGAGGGTTATGACGGGAGCTACTCTGTGGTCAAACGTTATGTTCATCAGGTTCGACCCAAACGAAAGCCCGCTTTTTAACCTTAGCCTTTGCACCAGGTGAAGCTGCTCAGGTTGACTGGGGCCTGTACAAAACCATTCAAGTGGGTGAAACCACTCGCAAGCTGAACTTCTTTGTGATGGTGTTATGCCATTCCAGAATGATGTACGTAGAATTCACTTTATCACAAAGCATGGAACACTTTCTGGCCTGTCATCAACATGCTTTTGAGTTCTTTGGTGCCGTGCCGGAAAAAGTCATGATTGATAATTTGAAGACGGGCGTTCTCTCTCGCCCTGCAGGAGAAGATATTGTTTTTAACCCTAAATACTTAGACTTTGCACATCATTATGGTTTTAGAATTAAAGCCTGTGGCGTTCGTAAGGGCAATGAAAAGGTCGGGTTGAAAACGGGGTGGGTTATGTCAAAAAAACTTCCTCAATGGCCTGGAGTTGACTCAGTTTGAGATCTTGAATCCAGCCATTAAAATCTGGATGGCTGACATTGCTAATGTGCGCATCCATGGCGAAACCCGAAAAAGCCAGTGGATTGTTTGCCTGAAGATGTGCAGGCCATGCGCTCTTTGCCCATTAACCGATATGACATTGCACGGATTGAAACCGTCCGCCGACCGAACAAACTGTTTCGCATCAGTCTGGATTCTAACCGCTATTCAGTGCCCGCAGAATATGCCAGCCAGTCACTGACCTTAAAAATCTATCCCGAGCGACTTTGTGTTTATGATCAGGAAAAACTCATTGCCCGACACATTCGCAGCTTTGAGCGCCATCGTGATTTTGAAGATCCGGACCATCCCAAAGAATTGCTAGCCCAGCGCAGACGTTCAGAAGATCAAAACTGTTTCAACGCTTTATTGCACTGTCACCTCGTGCCAGTGATTACTATCAAAAGCTGGCTCAGAAGCGTTTAAACCCTAAAGTTCATGTGCGAAAGATTGTTGGCCTCAGTGAAATCTATGGCATTGAAGCCACTGAACGAGCCATGCTGGATGCCTTTGTCTTTGAAGCCTTCAGTAGTGAGTATGTGGCCAATTTATTGGAACAGCGACTCAACAAATTACCCGAAGCAGGTGCTTTGCATTTAACCCGCAGTGAAGACTTACTCGACATTACGTTAGAAAAACCCGACATCAATATTTATCAACCTAAAGAAATCAAAGGAACAACTTATGACTCAACCATCCAGTTTGAAACAAAACAATCAAACAAAGAAGAAAAGTGAAGCCATTCAAATGATGCTTGATATGCCCACTGATAAAGAAGTCGAAAGACTACTTGAACAGTTGAAATACTTTAAGTTGCCTGGTATTGCCGAGCATTATGAAGAGACGGCTTTAAAGGCTAATAAAGACAGTTGGTCTCATGTTAATTACCTGACTCAGTTAATTGAGTTGGAAAATAATAGGCGACAGGAAAGAGCAATTGAACGTAAAGTGAAAACGGCTCGATTCCCATTTGTGAAAACACTACAGCAGTTCAGTTGGAACTGGCCAAAGAAAATTAATCAACTGCAGATCAAGGATCTCTTTCGGCTACAGTTTTTAAAGCAACACACTAATATTATTTTACTGGGTGGCGTTGGCTTAGGAAAAACGCATCTGGCCACCGCCTGTCATCATGCCTGTCTCAATGGAAAACGGGTCTTGTTTACAAATACGGTGGATGCCATTAACTCACTCATTGTGGCACAGAAATCGGGTCGTTTGAAACTGGAAATGCGCAAATACATTAAACCTGAAATCCTCATTTTAGATGAACTGGGCTACTTACCCATTGATAAGAATGGAGCCGATATGCTGTTTCAAATCATCTCTGGTCGTTATGAAGTGGGCTCAACGGTGATCACCACCAATCGTGCCTTTAAGGACTGGCCAGAGATCTTTAACAATGACAGCACATTGACCTCAGCATTGCTGGATAGATTACTGCATCATGCTCAGACAGTGGTTATTGAAGGAAAAAGCTATCGTATGAAAGATCAGATTGAAAGTTAAAGGGAAGTCATTCAAATCCCAGATCATGACTTGATCTGGGAGTCATTGAGGTGATCTGGCCGAAACAATTTCAAATGGCCAACTCTTTACAAATTCACGAGACCGCTGTCACCACTGTTTTAATTTTACGAGATCATAATACGAATCATTATCATTTGCAATAGTATTACTTAAATATTTCCTAATTAACTAATTGATTAAAAATAATCAAATGTGAATTTTATTTAATCTTCGTGTAAGGTTTGAGTAAGAATTGATATGGGATAATAACGAGAAAAATAATTAATATAAATTTCTGAACTATTAAATTCTGAACTATTAAATTCTGAACTATTAAATTCTGAACTATTAAATTCTGAACTATTAAATTCTGAACTATTAAATTCTGAACTATTAAATTCTGAACAAAAGAGCAGACCATGATAAATAAAGGCAATGAAAATTTCACAATCAAACTATTATTTATACTGCTAATCACCCTATTATTAATAGTATTAACTTTAATGTGGACACAACATAAAAAGTACCACAACTATCAAACAAACCAATATGGCCATTCTGAGGTGGTATTAATAAGTAATGAGGCGAGCAAGAAATTAAAATAGATTTATTTTAATTAAAGACTGTAAGCAATTGAAATAAAATCATTTAATGACTATTGCCATGATAAAAAGAATAGGTATTGCGACCAAGAGATTTAGCGTGATACATCGCATCATCCGCCTGTTTTAATAACTCACTTGAATCAGTCGTGTCATAAGGATAGAGGCTGACACCCACACTAGCACCTATATTAATTTGTTGTGACTTAAGATGAAAAGGTAAATGCATTGCCTGTATGATATTTTTAGCTATCAGTGAAATGGTCTGCTCATCAGACAGTGAGTTAATAATCATCACAAATTCATCACCGCCTACTCTTGCTAAGAAGTCACTACTACGCTTAACATTATTCATTCTTTGGGCAGCCATTTTTAGGATGGAATCACCAACATCATGACCATAAGTATCATTAACCGCTTTAAAACCGTCAAAGTCAATGAATAATAAAGCAACAGACATCTCATTACGTTGGGCATAAATGAGCGTCTGATTTAAGCGTTCATTGAGCAATAGGCGATTCGGAAGTCCGGTTAGATGATCGTGAAATGCCAAGTGCGCTAATTGTTCATCTCTGTCATCGGTATCAGAAATATCACTGAACACCCCAAAATGATACATTATCTTGCCCGACTTATTTTTGATGACATTGATTGTCAGGAGTTCAAGAAAAACCTCACCATTTTTACGCTTATTCCACACTTCTCCCTGCCATTGTCCTGTATTTTTAAGTGACTTCCAGAGTCTTTCATAAAATTGTTTGTTATGGCGCCCAGACTGTAAAAAACGAGGATTATGTCCCATAGATTCGGCCTCACTATAACCTGTGATTTTACTATAAGCATCATTCACACCGATTATTTTATGCTGGCTATCCGTCACTAACATACCGTCAGATGAATGGTTATAAATAAGTGAGCTATTAAAGGTATTTTGATTAGTAAAATAAGAAGTAAATGAAGTCATAGCACAACTCAGTTTGTGCATGAATAATGATAATAGGCCAATAACCCATTGCATTAAATGACTCAATGACATTCTCATAAACTGACTTCCCCAAGTATTCACTCATTTAAGCAATGCAGCATTGAAGCTGTAATGCCAGATGAATATTTATTTAAATTACGCTTATTTCTAAGCATAATTTCACATTAGGATTATCTAATTTGATCAAAAAAACATCAACAGCCTAAAGGTATACAGTTTTAAAGCCTCATTTGAGACTAAAGTCTATTTTCTTTAAGCCTATGATTATAATAGCAGATTTGTAATTTTTTTCATTGATATGTCTCACACAAGAAACCTAAATTATATTTAATGATGGTGTAAGGTTAGCGACAGAATTCTTATGTGATAATACAGCCATAGAAAGAAATTAAACCTTAAGTCAATCTAAACCTGACTCAATTAAAAAAACGACAAAAAAATTAAGGAGAAATAGTCATGAAAAACACTCACAAGCTAAATATAACATTAAATGCATTGGTTCTTCTGCTACTGGCATTATTTTTTCTGGCAGGCACTATGATGTGGTCACAAAGTCATCAATACCAGAATCATAGTTATATGCATCAAGATAGTTCCTACGGTCAGTTTAACTCCATGACTTGGAATAAAGCGGGTCAATAGTATAAAAGTAATAATTAAATCAAAATAATATAAGGCTATAAATTTTAATTTTATCTCTGGAGGTGTATCATGTTGTGGCTACTTTTATTAGTTGTTTTCGGTGCATTATATCTGTCCCACCAATCCGGTTATCTGGCTCAGACACTGCCTGAGTCACATAGAAAACAAAAAAATGCACAGGACGTTCTCGATGAACGCTATGCACGCGGTGAATTAGATACCGATGAATATGAGTCAATGAAAGCAACACTGACTCATAATCAGACTCACTAATTCTTTATCATGAGCAAAACTGGCGGTATAAAAGAGCTTTCTTTTATGCCGTTTTATTGGAATTATCAATGACACTCAATTTAACTGGCATTACTTTTTATATAGTCTTACTTAATATCGTCATATTTAGTGCAGATATTTCTGCTCATGGGATTCCTGTCCCCATGAATGCCTCAACGTCTATAAACTCACCGGCAGATGGCGATACTGTTAGCTCCCCTTTTCTGGTTAAATTCAGCGTTAGAAATTTTATGATCGCACCATCGGGTGAGAATGTTAATCGTGCCGGTCACTATCATCTTTTAATTAACGTCATTGAGCCGGTAAATTATCATGAAAGTCTGCCTTTTGATCAACAGCACTTAGATTTTGAACAAGGTGAATCAGAAGTATTACTCAAGTTACCTAAAGGTAAGCATCGCCTACAGCTAGTAGTGGGGGATCAAACTCACGAACCCATAAAGCCCTTGGTTTCTAATCCTATTACCATTACTGTTAAATAAAAAGCTAAATAAGAAGAAAAAATTACTTGATTACCCACAAAGCTCCGCCATATTTCGATAATTATACTATAATTATACTATAATTAAAGTATAGATTATGTGTGGAGTAGAATGATGTCAAAAAATAAAATTCAGTTTCAAGAAGGTTATAGTTTATTTGAGCTTTTTAATGATTATGGCACTGACAAACAGTGCCGACAAGCCTTATTTAAATGGAAATTTCCTGATGGATTTGTTTGCCCAGAGTGTGGCAATAAGACTTATTGCACTCTAGAACATCGCCATCTTTATCAGTGCCACCATTGTCATCATCAGACATCAGCAACCTGTGGGACAATATTTGATAGTACCAAACTGCCTTTATCTAAGTGGTTTTTAGCGATTCATCTTATGACTCAATTGAAGACAGCGGTTTCAGCATTAGAATTAAAGAGACAGCTTAAGGTAAGCTACAATACAGCCTGGAGTATGAAACAAAAGATCATGCAGGTTATGAAAGAACGTGATGACAGTAAACCTTTATCAGGCATCATTCAAATTGATGATGCCTACTGGGGTGGTGAGCACAGAGGCGGCTCCAGAGGTCGTGGTTCAGAAAATAAAACACCGTTCGCAGCCGTTTCTACTAATGAAGATGGACACCCGATTGCAATGAATTTAAATGTGCTTAAAGGGTTTAAATCCAGTGAAATAAAACGATGGGCACAAACTCATTTAACACCTGGAAGTACTGTTTACTCAGATGGGTTAAATTGTTTTCCTGCGGTTAAAGAAGCTGACTGTAAGCATGTTCCAATCGTCACGGGTGGTGGTGCGGCAAGTGTTGATAAAATTGAGTTTATCTGGGGTTAACACTATGATAGGTAATATTAAAAACTCTATGAAGGGAAGCTATCATTCCATTAACTCAAAACATTTACCTCGGTATCTTGCTGAATTTTGTTATCGGTTTAATAGACGCTTTAACTTAAAAGACATGATGCCAAGGTTTTTTATGCGTGGCGATGAAAACGCCACCTATGAATGGAAAGCTCCTAAAAATGGCGGAGCTTTATGGGTAATCAAGAAAAATTATGCGTATATTATTAATTGAAGACGATATCAGTGTTGCTGATTTCATTATCAAAGGCCTCGGTGAAAACAATCATGTTGTCGATCATCAGGCCGACGGCAAAGAAGGATTATTTTTTGCCACCACGGAAAACTACGATGTTATGATCGTGGATAGAATGCTCCCAGGCATCGAAGGCTTAACCATTATACGTACTATACGCGCCTCAAATATAAAAAACCCCCGTTATTATACCAAGCCGATAAACAAAGGTGTTGATATTTTTGTATAAAAACACCCATATTTGCTCAAAGTAATGAATTTCCAAGTTTAGAAATAGTTTTTAACAATGCTTGTCTTTTGATTTTGTTATCTTCATTATGTGCTACTTCACTTAATGCTGATAACTCTTTATGTTTCTTATTATCTGCATCAAATTCTGGTAAATTCATGTGTTTAAACACATTACCCACTTGAATTGAAATATTATGACTATCAATAAAAGCTTGTACTGTAGAGCTGTTTAGTAAACCACAAAGATAATAGGCTGGCTCTGAATCATAAAAATCAACAAAAAACAATTTGTGGTCGGGAACAAAAACTTTTTGACCACTGATAGGATCGTTACCTTTTGTAATGACTGCCGCTCTAAATGATTTATTGCCAGGCTGTTCAGGCCATACCACTTTAAATGGTGCGAAAGTATAACTGCCAACATTTGAAATACAGAAATAAAGGTGCGTGTTCTGTCATTCGTTTGCTATATGTTGATCTTAAAATAAGCTGGTCTTGATAGGTGCTAAAAAATCCTTCACACTTTGGTTTGTCTTCCATGTCATTTTCACAATCTTCTAATAACTGTTTTGTGATCCCCTTATTAGGCACCAGTACATATAAATCTTTTTTGATTGAGACATAACATTCCTGTATATCTCCAGCCCCTTAACTAAAGGATATAGAAAATCAGGTTCTATCCAAAACTTTCTTGCTGGTTTTACTTTTTCATTTCTTCCAAAGTCAGGGCAGGTTTTAATTTGCACCAAATTATTATTTTTATTTGTATCAATAATTTTTACAAAATAAATACCATTTAATTCTGTGGTTACTCCTTTTCTGCCGTTAACCCAAGTGCTTGCACCAGTGATCTTTTAAATGCTTTAAAACCACCTTTCGGTGTAATAGCCCATGGTGAATCACCTCCCGTAACAGGGGTTGCCTCACACTTATCAATGTCAACTGAATCAAGAGCTTCTTGTTTTGTGAGGTGAGCAGGGATTGCTTTTTATTTCCTTTAGCCGCTTCCCATATAGCATAGGGTATAGGATATTTTATTGTGTTACCTTTGCATTTTTTAGCAATAAAAATAGCTGTTTTATTGGCTGCATCAGGAAATGGCTTTAAAGCTTTTAGATCATCAATCCCTACAGGTTGAATGATCTGATTATTTCCGATATAAAATGATCGAAAACCTGCTGAAGATGGTGATTGAAAATGAGTTTGCGTGATAACAAATGCTAAAATTCCGTCTTCATCTTTGAGCCATTTATCTGCAACGGTATAGGTGATCATTCCTGATATATCAAGTTCATTTCCACCATGAAATTTTGTTTTTGAGAAAATTCCATAATGATCACAGGTTGGCTTTATACGTTCACGGTATAATTCGGGTAATTTTGACCATCTGACCCAAGGTGGATTACCAACAACCACATCAAACTTTCCTGCAATAGCAGACAGAAGAAATTACGCACTATACGAAACCAGATACCATTCCAGTTTCTTTCATGTAAATCCAGAATTTTTTTCATAAGTATGCTTGAGTGGTGATCTCCATTCTTTCATTTCATTGGATGTAATTAATTTTTTTGTATTAATTTTTTTCTGTCTCACGCCACTGAGTACTTTTTGAAACTAAATTATCCATTAGTAAAAATACGGAATCTAAACGACTTCTATCAAAAGCCAATTCTGAAGGCAATAAAATTTCAAGATCGGCTACTTCACTACCAATTTTATAAGAGACAATCAATTCATCTTTTTAGGATTTCGAGCTGGGGAATACACTGCATCCGCTAAAAGAATCGGTATTTCTATATCTGTTCCTTTGTTATTGTCTAATAAATCAGAAATAGCGATTAATATATTCACTCGGGCAGTCTGGACTGCTAAAGGATTTAAATCAAAGCCCCAGACATTGTGATGTGTCAACGGACAGTTTTCTAAATATTTTTTGGCTGTTTCAAGTGATTTTTGTCATTTTGTATTTCCTATCATTTTAGTTTCTCATGTTAACTTTAAACAGATGAAGAGAAAGGGCTTTGCCCTCTGGAACTTTTGTCATTTTGTATTTCCTATCATTTTAGTTTCTCATGTTAACTTTAAACAGATGAAGAGAAAGGGCTTTGCCCTCTGGAACGATAGAGCCGTTCCATTCACCCAAGGTATTTTCACAACGGTAATGATCCTGTTACAATATCTTCACGGCACAGGCTGAGGAGCCGATGGCCGTCAACGGTAATGGGCGGCATTTATGTCGCCTTTTACCCCTCTTCAATCAATCGATTTAAGCTATTTCCTGCTGTATTTCATAATCGACTGGTGACAAATAATCATTAGCCGAATGAAGTCGCTCCCGATTATAAAATACCTCAATATATTCAAATATTGCCTGCTTTGCTTCTACTCTGGTTTTGAATCGACAATGGTGCGTCAATTCAGTTTTCAAACTATGAAAGAAGCTCTCTGATACAGCATTGTCCCAGCAATTTCCTTTGCGGCTCATAGACTGAATTATGTTATGATCCGACAATATTTTTCTATGACTATCAGAGGCATATTGGCTACCTCGGTCAGTATGCCAAAGCAATCCATCCATTGGTTTACGCTTCCATATGGCCATCAGTAAAGCATCATTGACTAGCTTGGCTTTCATTCGCTCATCCATCGACCAGCCAACAATTTGCCTAGAGAATAAGTCAATGACAACCGCTAAATATAACCAGCCTTCCTTGGTGGCAATATAGGTAATATCACCCACATAGTAGCGATCAGGTTGAGAGACAGTAAACTCTCTTTCCAGTAAATTTGGAGATATACGCTTATTATGCTTGGAATTAGTCGTCGCTTTAAAGCGTCTCTTCGTTTTACAAAACAAACCGGCTTTTTTTCATTAATCGACCAATTCTCCGGCGGCTTATATGAACGCCTTTTTCAGCCAGTTTTCTTTTAAGACGACGGGTTCCATAAGTCTTGCGACTGTCTTCAAACAGTTTTTTAGCTGCTCAGTAAGCGCTTCATTTTCTTTCTCTCTATCCGTTTTAGGAGAGCTAACCCAATCATAATAGCAACTACGGGAAACATCCATAAAACGGCACAGAATCGTTACCGGGTAATCTTTAGCCTGATCAGTTATCCATGCGTACTTCACAAAGTTTCCCTTGCAAAGTACGCTGTGGCCTTTTTAATAAATCACGCTCCTGAATCTTTTGCCAATTCTTTTTTCAGACGTTTTACTTCATCATAAATGTGTTCATCACTTCTATTGGCTACCGTCTTCACCGGTTTGGAATATTTACTGATCCAGGTATGTAGAGTATTTACATTAACACCTAGCTCCCTGGCAGTCTGAGAAACAGGTTGATCCGTCTCATTAGCTAATTTGACAGCTGATTCTTTAAATTCTGATGTATAGCTTTTATTCGGTTTTTTTGTTTGATCATTCATTTTAGGTCACACTTTTTATCTTTTAGTTATTTTAAGTTGTGTGTCCGGTTAAGTATAACCACATTATTGTTTATGATGTGTTTTAACACTTCTAAATCACCCCACCCATCATCTGTTGCTTGTATTTTTTATTTTCCTGATTAAAGCCAGTAAGAAAGAAGCTGAACCACATGTTGGATCAAGAAATCGTTGAGTTAAAAAATTTTTTACATTGATTCTATCCAGAGTGACTTCAACCAACCATTCTGGTGTATAAAATTCACCCAGACTTTTTCGTAGCTCATTTGGCACGAGATCTTGATAAAACGACTTAAGAACATCTTTTGAACGTGCGGAAGTTAATTTATCCGCTCTATACATGGAGAATGAAAGCAAAATACCTTTTAATCCATCAATTATTTTGGCTTGATGTTGTTTCAATCTTGCAACATCAAGATACCAACTGAAAATAACTTCTTCTCCAAACCCATTTATTCCAGCACCAGAAAAGAAATTACCCTGTTCAATTTCATATTCCATTCGGTCAATTAATAATTGACCATCAAGGCTGACTGTTTCTCTGATAAATCCTTTATAAGTGGTTAGTGCATGTTCGGCAACAACTTCTGCACCAAGAATTTTTATCAAAAGAGAGTTGTAAGTATGTATGACAAAAAAGTGCAACAGGGATCTTCAATTCTTCAGACTTTTTTGTTCAGAGAAATTGACTTGAAATCAATATTATCAAGAATCCCATTCACTTGGCTGATGGAAAGATTTGATGTTTGTCCATAAAGAGCTTTCCACTCTTCAAAGATCATTTTTATTTTATTATTATTTTTCTTTTCCAGTCGCTCTGATAATGCGTCAGATAAAGCCTGTAACATATTACAGCCAGCATCAGAACTATGACCAAAATCAGTGATTAGATTTTCTGATGTAACAGGAACCCATTTACAATCAGTCAGAGCCTTAACTATCAAAGATACACTGGATTCACTTAATGGTAATAATGCATCATGAACTATTTTTCCTCGGCTGTACCGTGCAAATGCAATATGCTCTGCATCGGTAACTATTCCAATATAATCCTCATTGTCGAGGGATTCGAGTTTAGCACGAGTCGGGATATATTTTTTAAGCGATCAAACACCGCATTTTTAAATGCAGAACTGGAAGTACTGCCATTAAATAAGCCCTTATCCTTAAATTCAATAATAACTCTGTTATAACTGGCATCAACTCTTTGCCTCTCCATTTGAAAAGGAATATTTAAAGCATCACCAATAATCTTTATCCATCCCTGGCGTACTTCTGTTTCATTGAGCCAGTTACCTTTGTCTTTCTTAAGTTGTTTGAAAATTGTTTTATTCATAATGGCTCATAGTTAATTAGGTGAAAAATAAATGATGTCTTCTTGATGTGTCAACACTTTTCCGGACAGTTTTCTAAATATTTTTTTGGCTGTTTCAAGTGATTTTTGTCATTTTGTATTTCCTATCATTTTAGTTTCTCATGTTAACTTTAAACAGATGAAGAGAAAGGGCTTTGCCCTCTGGAACGATAGAGCCGTTCCATTCACCCAAGGTATTTTCACAACGGTAATGATCCTGTTACAATATCTTCACGGCACAGGCTGAGGAGCCGATGGCCGTCAACGGTAATGGGCGGCATTTATGTCGCCTTTTACCCCTCTTCAATCAATCGATTTAAGCTATTTCCTGCTGTATTTCATAATCGACTGGTGACAAATAATCATTAGCCGAATGAAGTCGCTCCCGATTATAAAATACCTCAATATATTCAAATATTGCCTGCTTTGCTTCTACTCTGGTTTTGAATCGACAATGGTGCGTCAATTCAGTTTTCAAACTATGAAAGAAGCTCTCTGATACAGCATTGTCCCAGCAATTTCCTTTGCGGCTCATAGACTGAATTATGTTATGATCCGACAATATTTTTCTATGACTATCAGAGGCATATTGGCTACCTCGGTCAGTATGCCAAAGCAATCCATCCATTGGTTTACGCTTCCATATGGCCATCAGTAAAGCATCATTGACTAGCTTGGCTTTCATTCGCTCATCCATCGACCAGCCAACAATTTGCCTAGAGAATAAGTCAATGACAACCGCTAAATATAACCAGCCTTCCTTGGTGGCAATATAGGTAATATCACCCACATAGTAGCGATCAGGTTGAGAGACAGTAAACTCTCTTTCCAGTAAATTTGGAGATATACGCTTATTATGCTTGGAATTAGTCGTCGCTTTAAAGCGTCTCTTCGTTTTACAAAACAAACCGGCTTTTTTCATTAATCGACCAATTCTCCGGCGGCTTATATGAACGCCTTTTTCAGCCAGTTTTCTTTTAAGACGACGGGTTCCATAAGTCTTGCGACTGTCTTCAAACAGTTTTTTAGCTGCTCAGTAAGCGCTTCATTTTCTTTCTCTCTATCCGTTTTAGGAGAGCTAACCCAATCATAATAGCAACTACGGGAAACATCCATAAAACGGCACAGAATCGTTACCGGGTAATCTTTAGCCTGATCAGTTATCCATGCGTACTTCACAAAGTTTCCCTTGCAAAGTACGCTGTGGCCTTTTTAATAAATCACGCTCCTGAATCACTTTTGCCAATTCTTTTTTCAGACGTTTTACTTCATCATAAATGTGTTCATCACTTCTATTGGCTACCGTCTTCACCGGTTTGGAATATTTACTGATCCAGGTATGTAGAGTATTTACATTAACACCTAGCTCCCTGGCAGTCTGAGAAACGGGTTGATCCGTCTCATTAGCTAATTTGACAGCTGATTCTTTAAATTCTGATGTATAGCTTTTATTCGGTTTTTTTTGTTTGATCATTCATTTTAGGTCACACTTTTTATCTTTTAGTTATTTTAAGTTGTGTGTCCGGTTAAGTATAGCCACATTATCTGGACTAACAATGCCTTTTGCCAGACCTAAACGCATAGCGGGTGTTTTTTTGTCTTTTCCTGCAATACAATAATTATAATAAACTCGGAATATATCGAGTAACTTAACAATGTTCTTTGGGTTGTAAGCAGAATACCCATACCACCTTCTGCCAGAACTGCTGGCAGATGAAATAACTCGCTCTAATAATGATAATCTACGTCTAACCTGCATAAAAAAATTATCAATCCCATGCATGGAGGCTTTGTTATATAACCATGCCTGATGGTCTTCATCATAGTTAATGTGGCTATACTTAACCGGACACACAACTTAAAATAACTAAAAGATAAAAAGTGTGACCTAAAATGAATGATCAAACAAAAAACCGAATAAAAGCTATACATCAGAATTTAAAGAATCAGCTGTCAAATTAGCTAATGAGACGGATCAACCCGTTTCTCAGACTGCCAGGGAGCTAGGTGTTAATGTAAATACTCTACATACCTGGATCAGTAAATATTCCAAACCGGTGAAGACGGTAGCCAATAGAAGTGATGAACACATTTATGATGAAGTAAAACGTCTGAAAAAAGAATTGGCAAAAGTGATTCAGGAGCGTGATTTATTAAAAAGGCCACAGCGTACTTTGCAAGGGAAACTTTGTGAAGTACGCATGGATAACTGATCAGGCTAAAGATTACCCGGTAACGATTCTGTGCCGTTTTATGGATGTTTCCCGTAGTTGCTATTATGATTGGGTTAGCTCTCCTAAAACGGATAGAGAGAAAGAAAATGAAGCGCTTACTGAGCAGCTAAAAAACTGTTTGAAGACAGTCGCAAGACTTATGGAACCCGTCGTCTTAAAAAGAGAAAACTGGCTGAAAAAGGCGTTCATATAAGCCGCCGGAGAATTGGTCGATTAATGAAAAAGCCGGTTTGTTTTGTAAAACGAAGAGACGCTTTAAAGCGACGACTAATTCCAAGCATAATAAGCGTATATCTCCAAATTTACTGGAAAGAGAGTTTACTGTCTCTCAACCTGATCGCTACTATGTGGGTGATATTACCTATATTGCCACCAAGGAAGGCTGGTTATATTTAGCGGTTGTCATTGACTTATTCTCTAGGCAAATTGTTGGCTGGTCGATGGATGAGCGAATGAAAGCCAAGCTAGTCAATGATGCTTTAAAGATGACGATATGGAAGCGTAAACCAATGGATGGATTGCTTTGGCATACTGACCGAGGTAGCCAATATGCCTCTGATAGTCATAGAAAAATATTGTCGGATCATAACATAATTCAGTCTATGAGCCGCAAAGGAAATTGCTGGGACAATGCTGTATCAGAGAGCTTCTTTCATAGTTTGAAAACTGAATTGACGCACCATTGTCGATTCAAAACCAGGTTATAAAGCAAAGCAGGCAATATTTGAATATATTGAGGTATTTTATAATCGGGAGCGACTTCATTCGGCTAATGATTATTTGTCACCAGTCGATTATGAAATACAGCAGGAAATAGCTTAAATCGATTGATTGAAGAGGGGTAAAGGCGACATAAATGCCGCCCATTACCATGACGGCCATCGGCTCCTCAGCCTGTGCCGTGAAGATCATGTAACAGGATCATTACCGTTGTGAAAATACCTTGGGTGAATGGAATTCTATCGTCCAGAGGGCAAAAGCCTGTTTAAAGTTAACATGAGAAACTAAAATGATATGTTGTAAAATGACAAAAATCACTTGAAACAGCCAAAAAAATAGTTTGAGTAAGATAACAAATCGCTTTTTCTGGTTCAGACATATTAGGAAAAGGGTGTAAAAGCCATTTATCTTTCCAGTTTCCAATTTCCTGCATGTTTTCTAATCGATCTTTTATTATTTTTAATTTTATTTTATTTTTGATAAATCAGGGTGTTCTTTTTTTTGCTGATCTGAAAAATAGTTCCTGGAATCATTTAAAGTTCTCCGCTTTTCATCAACAGTTAAATCCTTTGTTATTCGAACATAAAAAGCATCACAGCTTCTATTTTTTATTTCGTTATGGAAAGCTGTTAAGCAGGTTGCTCTCATTCCAGAATCTTGATCTAAAAAGAATCTGATTTTTTCAACACCACTGAACAATTTATGTATAAAAAGAAATGTCCATACATCGTATATTCAGAATGGATCTGCATTCCATTTTGAGGCAATTTTTGTACTTGATAGAGAGCTTCTGATTCTTCTATATCATCACGAGAAATTGCATCCTTGTATGTTGCTGATATATCGGCACTTAAAGATGATCCATTTGTCTTTTTGGATCTTGAATTTTTCACACTCTCTTTATAATCACCATTCAACCAGAATCTTGCATGTTTTCGATAGGCGTATTGGGCATTATAATCATTAACAGATAAAGCATTTTCTTCTATTTCAATAGGGCTAATACAAGGATCATAGTTTAAATTCATTTGAAATACGTAGCCCGTTTCATTGTCAGCACTACCGATTGCTGAAAGTTTAATATTTCGTTTATCTTCTCGTCTTGTCCAATTAACAATATATTCCTGTCTATCCACGCTAACATAAAGTCGCTTTATATTGCTTTTAATTAACCTCTGTTCTCTTTCTGATACAAAGGTCATGCACTGTTTATGCAGAAAATCAATTTTTGCATAAACAGTCGCCATACCAACATCAGCAACTTCACAGATTCGCCTTAAAGGATTTATTCATTAGAAGTTTGAAAATAAGATTGTTTTTATGAGGCTGTTTTTGACCAGTTGTAGATTGTTTAACTGAAAATGTTTTCTTACAAGACTTGCATCGATAACGACTAGAACCTGATTTTGTTTTCCCAAAAGACTGGTAAAATTCTTTTCCTAACTTAATACTAATGAGATTATTTTTACATGAATTATCAGGGCATGACACCTCTGGAGTTTCTTTTAAATATTCTTCAATTCGCTGTAATTCATCCCAAATTCCTTGATTGCTCTTAACTGGGAATAACTCATTACAAGACTTGCAAATCAGTTTAGTAACTGGCTTTCGACTACCACTTGATAATTTGTAGCAGTCTTTTTGTGATTTATGGAGTTTAACTTGGCTTTCTGTGCTGGCAGGAACACCATAATTTTGGCACAATGGATTTTTGCAAAAATTAACCTGAATATCGTTAATTTCAACTGGAATTCTTGGTTGTTTTATATCAGAAGATATTTTATCCATTTAGATATCCCCTTAAATGTTGATTTTACAAGAATAATAGCTTAATTTATCGCATTTATCAACACCTTTATTTATCGGCTTGTTATTATACTCAGTGCTATGGCTGATGTTGAACAACGCGTTGAGGGTCTTCAAAGCGGTGCCGATGATTATCTCGTCAAACCCTTTGCATTTTCTGAATTACTCGCCCGCATTGAAATACTTGGAAAACGAAATAATTCTTCAGAATCACAAGCACAAGAAACTCAGTTACAAATTGCAGATTTGAAAGTCGACTTATTAACGCACAAAGTCACTCGCAACAATCAGGACATTACTCTACTTGCAACTGAATATCGCTTATTAGAATACTTAATGCGGAATGCCGGTCATGTTGTTTCACGCACCATGCTATTTGAGCATGTTTGGGATTATAACTTTGACCCACAAACCAATGTTATTGATGTGCACATGAGTCGCTTACGAAAAAAAATAGATAAGCCTTTTGAATTTCCTTTGATACATACAATTCGTGGGGCAGGCTATGTTGTCAAAAGCAATTAAACCAAACCTCAGTAAAGATAAAAATCTCAGTTTAAAGCAGCACATAAGAAAAGTAATACACAATTCAACCTTTAGAATGGTTATTTTGTATTTTATACTCTTTATTCTTTCCTCACTAATTTTATTGAGTTTTATCTATTGGTCTACTGTTGGCTATATTTACAAACAATTAGACCATCATATTGAATATGATATGGAAAGACTGCAATTAATTTATAATACTCAAGGAAAAGATGCATTAATAGTTGCCATTGAAACCAGCTTGCTACAAAAGAATTATGATTCAATTTATTTGCTTTACAATAAAAATACTAAAGAAATTTTTGCCGGCAACTTAAAATACATCCCCAGCACACAAACCAAAACCAAAGGCTGGCATATTATTGAATTAACCGGTTTGATGTGTCAACACTTTTCCGGACAGTTTTCTAAATATTTTTTTGGCTGTTTCAAGTGATTTTTGTCATTTTGTATTTCCTATCATTTTAGTTTCTCATGTTAACTTTAAACAGATGAAGAGAAAGGGCTTTGCCCTCTGGAACGATAGAGCCGTTCCATTCACCCAAGGTATTTTCACAACGGTAATGATCCTGTTACAATATCTTCACGGCACAGGCTGAGGAGTCGATGGCCGTCAACGGTAATGGGCGGCATTTATGTCGCCTTTTACCCCTCTTCAATCAATCGATTTAAGCTATTTCCTGCTGTATTTCATAATCGACTGGTGACAAATAATCATTA
This sequence comes from sulfur-oxidizing endosymbiont of Gigantopelta aegis, assembly GCF_016097415.1. Taxonomy (NCBI): domain Bacteria; species sulfur-oxidizing endosymbiont of Gigantopelta aegis. Next base: position 2,811,344 of record NZ_JAEHGE010000001.1, read on the forward strand.
GCCGAATGAAGTCGCTCCCGATTATAAAATACCTCAATATATTCAAATATTGCCTGCTTTGCTTCTACTCTGGTTTTGAATCGACAATGGTGCGTCAATTCAGTTTTCAAACTATGAAAGAAGCTCTCTGATACAGCATTGTCCCAGCAATTTCCTTTGCGGCTCATAGACTGAATTATGTTATGATCCGACAATATTTTTCTATGACTATCAGAGGCATATTGGCTACCTCGGTCAGTATGCCAAAGCAATCCATCCATTGGTTTACGCTTCCATATGGCGTATACGTCAAAACTTCCCACGTTGACGTATCATTCCACTTTATTTAAAGGCTGAATTTTTTCAGTCAAATTCCATGGCAACAATTGCTCTAAAGCCTCATCATCATAATGCCTGCCCAGCTTAGGTAACTCAGTCAGAATGTGTGTTAAAAAGGCAAAGGGCTCTAGGTTGTTTGCTTTCGCTGTTTGCACGATTGAATATAAAATAGCACTGGCCTCAGCACCACGAGGATTTTGGTTCATGACCCAGTTTTTGCGCCCAATCACAAAGGGTTTGATCCGCCGCTCTGCCATATTATTATCAATCTGGAGGTTGCCCTCTTCAAGATAGACAGTCAGATACTTCCATTGATTGATCACATAACGAATAGCGACACCCAACTTACTGTCTTTTGTTGTTTTAGTCACTTTATCATCACACCACTTTTTAAAGTCATCCAGTAGTGGTTTGCTTTTTTTCGACGGATCAGGTAACGTTGTTCAGCATTGAGCGGTTTGATTTGTTTTTCAATCGCATACAATTTAGCAATTTTACTGATCGCCATTTGTACCATGCCAGGCTTTTTCTGACTGTTCTTGGGTAATGCTTTTAAGGCATCATGATGTGTCAACACTTTTCCGGACAGTTTTCTAAATATTTTTTTGGCTGTTTCAAGTGATTTTTGTCATTTTGTATTTCCTATCATTTTAGTTTCTCATGTTAACTTTAAACAGATGAAGAGAAAGGGCTTTGCCCTCTGGAACGATAGAGCCGTTCCATTCACCCAAGGTATTTTCACAACGGTAATGATCCTGTTACAATATCTTCACGGCACAGGCTGAGGAGCCGATGGCCGTCAACGGTAATGGGCGGCATTTATGTCGCCTTTTACCCCTCTTCAATCAATCGATTTAAGCTATTTCCTGCTGTATTTCATAATCGACTGGTGACAAATAATCATTAGCCGAATGAAGTCGCTCCCGATTATAAAATACCTCAATATATTCAAATATTGCCTGCTTTGCTTCTACTCTGGTTTTGAATCGACAATGGTGCGTCAATTCAGTTTTCAAACTATGAAAGAAGCTCTCTGATACAGCATTGTCCCAGCAATTTCCTTTGCGGCTCATAGACTGAATTATGTTATGATCCGACAATATTTTTCTATGACTATCAGAGGCATATTGGCTACCTCGGTCAGTATGCCAAAGCAATCCATCCATTGGTTTACGCTTCCATATGGCCATCAGTAAAGCATCATTGACTAGCTTGGCTTTCATTCGCTCATCCATCGACCAGCCAACAATTTGCCTAGAGAATAAGTCAATGACAACCGCTAAATATAACCAGCCTTCCTTGGTGGCAATATAGGTAATATCACCCACATAGTAGCGATCAGGTTGAGAGACAGTAAACTCTCTTTCCAGTAAATTTGGAGATATACGCTTATTATGCTTGGAATTAGTCGTCGCTTTAAAGATGTATTTAAGTTTAAGCAATATTACCCAACAAAAAAATCATTCTGCTCGCACTTTAGTCATGCCCCTACCGGGTAATTTAATCCTCCTTAATGGTCTTGATATCGAGTCTGCTCATCAACAAGAACACATGATTTTTAATTCCTTAATTACTGGCATTGCAATCATATTGTTACTTGGTGCAATCGGTGGTTTTATTATCGGCATCAGTACCATCAAGAAAATCAATCTTATTAATGAAACGATCCGTGAAATAGGTCAGGGAAATTTATCATTACGTGTCCCTACACGAGGTAGTGATGATGATTATGATTTACTGGCAATTAATATCAATCAAATGCTCGATCAAATTAATAAGCTTATGCAAGGAATACAGAATATATCTAATAATATTGCTCATGATTTACGTACCCCATTAACGCGCTTACGTGGGCACTTAGAAAGCATTGAAAAAAATTCAGATAATGAATCTGCTAATGATATACGTGAAGCTTTATTAGAAACAGATAATCTATTATCAACCTTCAATGCCATGCTGAGAATCAATAAAGTAGAAAGTGGTGCCAACAAGGGGCATTTCACCCATTTATCATTAGATCGCTTAGTTTCAGATGTGGTTGAATTTTATGAACCGCTGGCAGAAGACAAAGAAATTAACCTAAGCGTCAAAACGGATGCGCCCTACTCTATTGATGCCGATAGAGACATGCTCTTTCAAGTGTTTACTAATTTATTGGATAATGCCATAAAATACACGCCAAAGCAGGGTAATATTAGTGTTGATATTTGTTGTATTAATAAAAACAGTACTGATAATATTAGAATAGAAATAGCAGATTCAGGTATAGGCATACCAGAAGGTGAACATAAGAAAGTATTAGAGCCATTTTATCGACTTGAAAAACACCGTGATCATCAGGGTAATGGTCTTGGTTTGAGTCTTGTTTCTGCCATCATTAACTTGCACAAGGGTAATATTGAATTCCAAGACAACCATCCAGGACTTAGAATTTGCATAAACTTACCCCGTTCAAATAATAGTGTTGTAAGTTGATAGGCTTATTTGAGAGGCATAGCTCAGACCGTAGGGTGGGCACGCTTTTTGTGCCCACGCTGAAAGTGTACATAATAAGCGCTTGAGTCAGCGTGGGCAGATAAAGCCATGCCCACCCTACGGTTCTTTATATAAAAAAACCTATTTACGGATGGGCACTAATTAAAGAATAAATAGATAAAACAATAGCACTCGCAGAAAATATGATGGCTGCAATGCTATAGAGTTTTGCCTGTGAGTCTTTAATTTTTAGTGTTTGTAGAGATTTGTAAGTATTATTGTGTTCCGTGAGTTTTTCTTGTACTTTTTGTTCAATTAAATCATGAGCGAACTGATGCTCAAGTATCGTGCTGGCATAAATGGCCAAATTCTTTTCCAAGGTTTCATGGGTCTTTTGTTCGATCATCTGAGCCCAATGGTTATTATTTTCAAGTCGATCAACTTGAAACTTTAACTCTCTTAATTCTGTCATTAAATCTGCTAAAACAGCGTCATTATCTTGCTCTGAGTTATTATCGTCAACTTTTTGTAAAATATATTGATGAATATCCCTCAGCGAGGTTTTGACAGCAAAAATTATTTTTTCTTCAAATTGACTGGCTAGATTTTGCATTTTCTTATCATAATCAGTAGAGAATTCTTTTGAAAATGCCGATAAGCCTGCTAAAGAAATATTGTTTGCAACCTCATTAGCTATCTCATTAGAGACAGTTGAAGAAACTTCATTTGATATTTTTTCAGCCGTTTCCTGAGCTATTTTTAGCGCAACATCTTCACTGATTTTACCTGAAAGTTCAGCAATTTTATTAATAAGAAAACTAAAATCAAAGTGTTTAAGATGTTCTGATAAGACTTTATCCAGCGCCTTAATCTGAATGTAATTTTCTTTTAAATATTGAGTATCTAGCGTAAGTGATTGTTTATTGATGTTTTTTAAGTTATTAAGTACCGCCTGTAGGGGTTCTGGTGATGATGACTTACACATATAGTCTGAGGCGCCCATATCTTTAGCCCGTTGCTTATCTTCATCGGCTTCCTTTCCAGTACAAATAACGATAGTATTATTTTTTGTTTCGGGGTTATTCTTAATCTGCCGAGTGGTCTCAAAACCATCCATGCCTGGCATAAGACAATCCATAAAAACAACATCGGGATAATTAGACCGTAAAAACTCAAGGGCTTGTTCACCTGAATCGACCATGTCTACAAAAATATCTTTTGCTTCCAGTTGTTTCTTCAACACAATACGTGCCATTTGAGAATCATCCACAATCAGGGCGGATTGAATTAGCATCTATAGGCTTCCTTAATTATTGTTTTTTATTATTATATGTAATAGAAGTAGTCGGATTTAAAGCCAAATGTATATTTCATGGAGCATAATATAAAATAAATAACACAAATTTTGAAGCACTATTGCGCTTATTTTGTTAATAACGTTAAGGTGTTCAAATAATGAGCTAAAAAGTAGTCCGACTCAGCACTTAATAAATCAGCACTCTGCTCACAATTCTCCGGCATGACATGAGTATCAATAAACTCAAGGCAAGATCGCCAAATGACTTTTTTTCCTTCTAAAGTATAAGCTTGTAACTCGCCCCGTTTTCGCAAACGTCTTTGGGCAATTAATACTTCGTGTTTGGCTGATTCTAGTTGCTCTTTTAATGATTTGCTGAGTACAGTGGACCCCATTGTCAAGACAGCTTTCTCAAATATTAAGATATAATTCTGTTGGTTATTTATAGTATTAGTCTTATCCACATATCCACAGGTCTGCCAGTAGTCCAGAGACGCTTGCGATATATCTCAGGGCTACTGGCTTGGCCTGTGGATATGTGGACAAGGCGGTTGCCAGTAAAGTTGATTATCCTCTCATCATGCTGCCCGTTTTAAGTCTGGAACAACTTCTTTCATCACGCCATAGATCTCTGCAGGCGTTTTTCCACCGTGTGTACTGTGTGGTCGTTCATGGTTGTAAAACTCAAAATATTCCTTTAATGAGCTCTTTAGCTCATCAATACTTTGGTAATCCTTGAGGTAAATTTCCTCATATTTTACACTTCGCCAGAGTCGTTCAATCATAATGTTATCCATTGCTCTGCCTTTGCCGTCCATGCTGATTTTTATATCATTGGCCTTTAGAACACCTGTAAATGCTCTGCTAGTATATTGAGCACCTTGATCCGTATTGAAGATTTCTGGCTTTCCATATCGTCGCAGTGCTGTTTCCAGACTACTGATACAAAAGCTTTCTTCCATGCTGGTTGACACTTCCCAGGACAGCACAAAACGGCTACTCCAGTCCATAACAGCACTTAGGTAGACAAATCCATGTGGCATCCGTAAATACGTGATATCTGTGCACCAAACCTGGTTATTCCTATTAATATCAATTCCTTTGAGCAAATATGGATAGAGGTTATTTACTTTGCAAGGCTTGCTGGTATTGGGTTTTGGTGCCACTGAAACCAATCCCATGATCCGCATAAGCCGTTGAACTTTTTTACGATTAATTTTATAACATTTCAATCTTAATGCATTACGAATTTGACGACTGCCATAGAATGGATGTTTTATGTACAACTCATCAATCAAATTCATTAATGTTAAATCTTTATTTTGCAGAGGCTTTTTAGGTTGATAGTAATAGCTTGAACGGTTCAGGCCGATAAGCTCACATTGTTTTTTGATGCTCAACTGAGGGTGCTCTTTTTCTATGCAACACCGCTTTTCTGCTCTACTCAGTTGAACATCTTCAACTTTTTTGACAGCCAGTCAGCCTCTCTTTTAGTTGACCTATTTGGCTGTACAGGTGTTCTTTTTCCTTTTCATGTTCAGCATCTTTATTCTCTAATTTTTTTTTTGAAAAAGTATCGGCTGCACCATCAAGCATCTGCTTTTTCCAGCTATTGACCTGGGTGGTGTGCACTTCAAATTCTGACGCAATTTCTGCGACTGTTTTTGACCTTTCAAAGCCTCAATGGCTACTTTTGCTTTAAATTTGTTGTTGAATGTTTTTCTTTTTGTGCTCATTTTTTTGTTCCCCGTTAGGTTAGCTCTTATATCTTAACCTATTGTCCAGTTTTCGGGGTCCACTATAGAGATCAAAGCTTATGTCATGATGAATTTTACTTTTATTGAGTGAGCTATCTTTATCACAAGAATGATTATCAGGTGCATGATAATCTACTGGGAGAGGACGCCAGGTAATATCCACTTCTAAGGCATTAAGTTCAGGTGAGACAGGAAATTGATAAAAGCCCCATTTATTGCCCATCCAGCATTCAATGAGTAATTTATCGTCTGAAATGGCACAATTACCATCCGCATCAGAGTTTATATCAATTATTTTATAAGAGCGGGGATCTTGTTTCCAGGCTTGATAGTCAACGTCCGGCGCACAACCATAGTCTTTTTCTAAACTACGCCAAAGTTGAATAAACCATTGATAATCTTTCTGATAATCAGAATTTCTACGCAAGAATTCCCATGCCCACTGTTGTTGTTTTAAGTCACGGGTATAGGCATAAGTATCTAATGACTGATCACTTGTTTGCATAAATGATTAGTCTAGGGCAATTGCCAAAACTGTAGTATTCCACGGGACGTTTCACTCAATAAGACTGGCTTATTTTTATACCCATCACGTTTAAAACTCATGGTAGTGACATTAGCCAGTGAAGACTGCCAGATATAGCGGCGCTTGGGTTTCCAATTGCGTAATTTCTTGCCACTTTTGACATCCCAAAGAATGATTTCCTCACGGCTATAGCCCGTGGCAATGGTTTTGCTATCGGGTGAAAAAACCGCAGATGCAACCGTAGCACGTATTTTATTCAAACGATGCACCTGCTTACCGCTTTGGGTATCCCAGATATAGACACCATCCGATGCACCATTGGTCATGGCATATTGACCATCTGGTGAAAGTGCCACTTTAGACACTTTTAGCACTTTAGAAGATTTAGATTGATGTGGCCAAGTATATTTTAGTTCACCTGTTTCTAAGTCCCATAAGCGCGCATTACCATCATCTGAGCCGGATAAGGCATACCGACCATCCGCTGATAAGGCGACACTACTGATGATGTCATCATGATAAAAGCCATATTTGATGCCACCTGTTCTTAAATGGAAATAAACGATACGATACAGAGGATATTTGCCAGATTTATCTCGACTAGAAACCAGTGCATATTCACCATCACTTGATAGCTTTATATCGCGAATATCATCCATTGACCAGAAATACAGCACTTTTTTCTCAGCCAAGCTATACAATGCCATTGTGCCTTGCTCTGCAGTGACCACAAACTTGCTATCACTTGAAAAATCAGCGGCAATGACGCCGGCCTTAGGAGATTGATCATGTTGCCATTGGGCAATGACTTTATTTGTTTCTGTGCTTAATAACTCAACATAACCTTGTGAACGTGCTAATAAGACATAATCACCATCATGCGATAAGGTAATACTTAGGGCATTCTCATTGTGCTCAACAGTTTTCAAAGCCGGATCACCAAAGCAACCCGATAGAAAAAAAACGATTATCGATAAGAACAATATTGATATAGGACGTAGGGACATATTTTATTAGTTCATTATGTTAATTATTTAAACATTAGCTTTTAAAAAATCACGATACTTTTCATCACCTTCATGAAACACAGTATCACCTTCCAGATCGTAGGCTATTTGTAATTCGATCCTAGCATTGGCTTTATCATTTAATTCATAATAGCAAATTCCCAGAAGTAAATGCACTAATTGATTACTCACTGCTCCAGCACAGAGCATCGCATCTAATAATTTTTGTTTTGCCGTATCGAAGTCATCTAAAGCAAGTAAGCATTCTGCTTGTCCCACCTTTATCCATAAACCAGCATCCCAGAGTTGTTTGGGTTCAGGCAAGGCATTCCAGGCTTTTTGATAGCTTTTAACGGCTTCATGAAACTCTTCCTGAGCAATTAATTCATCAGCTTGGCTATTAAATATTTCAATTTTTTTAAATATTTTTTCTTGTAATTTAGGCATATTAATTTTTTATTATCTTACTTGTATTGGTAAAGTTGGTGATATATATCAGTTAAATCAAGCATCTCTGCAAAGCCAATGATATCTTTATATTCCTGGGCTAATAGTTTCGCCGAAGCTTTATTTAGCTGCTCAACTTTATCCAAGGTCATATTACGATAAAGTGTATCAACAACCAAATTATTCATGAAGCGTATGTGTATACAAAGTCCTTTATTTTGTAAAGTATAACGTATAAATTCTTCAAGCTCTGCATCGTTGATGATTTCAAAGTCAGTAATCGATGTAAAGTGCTTTCTACCCTGCTCATCTTCTTCTAAAAATAAAAATAACATAAAGCTTTGATCATTTTTATCAGTCGCTTTAAGTGCACGTTGATGAATTTCATTACGACGCAATTCCGTTGTTAAAAAATGGAAATCATAACCCTGACCATCAATGTATAGTTTTTCTGCCAGGGGACAAGGATTTTGTGTAATCCCAACCTCTCTCACATAATGTTGTTTGTTTTTATCACGGGCAAGTACAACTGGAATGGTTTGAATATTTTCAGTCACAAAGGCTTCAAAAAACAAGGTATTCACTGTATCCACTTTATCTTGAATACAGAGTTCCAATTTGCCTTTATTACGCTTAACCAGCTTAGTAAAAAATTGATTAATACTACGATGACATAGATTCGTATTACGTATAAGTCCTAAAAATAAGCCTTCATCGGTTTTTCTTGAAATCATAACCCGATGAGAGATGTTTTCTAATTGGGTGACGATGCCTTTTATCATTAAACTGGAAAAACTAATTTCAACTATCGCATCCTGAGGAATATTTACTTCCTGTTGTATGACCAGGCCTAAACCAGAACGAGAAAAGTCGATTGTTTTTGCCGCATATTTTTGCTCTTCGAACTTAACTGTAATACGCATTTCATATTGATAGCGAGGATCGTAGCGGTGATGATCGATTTTAAAACTTACAATGTCAGGTAATTGTAATTCACCTTGTTGATAGTCTTCAATAAGATGTCCATCAGCCATTCTAAGCTTTTGTTTCTCACAGATGACATTCAGATCAAGAGATTCACCTTCTTTAAACTCTAAATCATTAAAAAAAAGTGTTTGACGCGTGAATATTTTTGTAATATCAACCAAAATTACCTGAGCAATAGATTCTGAAGCACGTTTGTCAATGATCCTTGATGCCATCGCATCTATTTTTTGAATTTTTCCCAGCATTGCAGTGACTTTTTCAGCCACAGGCTTTTTATTGAGGTTGGTTAAAATTTTATAAATTCTTCCTTGGCAAGACTTAAGCTTATTAGTTATTTGTGAGATAGCTTGAAGCTTATCCTTAGCTGATTTATCAGTATTTAATTCAAAATCAAAAACCGTATGAAACTTATCATTTTCCCAATAAGAAAATAAAATGGCTGATTCATTTTCTGGTGCCATTTTGGCAAATTGCTCTATTCGTTGTGGTAGACACAAAGCATCCAGTTGTAGTTTTTGTTCTTTATCACAAATATAATTAAAAAAATCTTCATTGTGAGCCGTCTTTATCAGCGTATCAATATAAAAGCCTTGTTCAGGCTGCCAATGAATAAACATTGGCACATGTTGCATATTGACTGAATATAATTTTTCATAATACTGAGCTTTAGAGGCAAAAATTCTATCCGTTGCATCAATTTTATAACGTAGACGATTACCTGCAATAAAGCGTTTAAAGAAATCCTTGGTGACGGGTGATAAATTAACTTGGGTTAAACTTAAGTAGGTTTTTTCACCTAGATGTTTCACGTCTCGAATAAGATAGTCTATATTCTCATAAGGCGTAAATTGATCCACACCACCAATCAATGAATTTTGGTTTTCTATAAACTTGTCAAAGCTAATTTGTACCTTTTGATTGGATTCAATAAAAGTTCTGGGCAGGAAGACTTGTAAACCATTAATGGAAATATTTTTACTTTTAACAATGAATTTCTTGCCCTGATAAATCATTGTCAAGGGCATGACATACAATAAGCGTGGCTCTTTACGCTTAACAAAATAACCTAAGGGAAAAATACTGGGTTGATAGTCGTCAACGGGGTTGCTGACTTTATTTAAAATCAAATGGATAGATTGTTCAATAACATTGTTTGGATTAGTTACAATGGGCATACGCTTTATAATGTTTAAGTGCTTTTTTTATTGTTTTTCTTATCTGAAACAGGGTTTATTAGCCCCTGCCTACTTAAATATAGCCTAATTTATGACTTTGTCTACAATAAGGTCATTAGATAATAGCCTAATCTGTTTGTTCCAATTCAACGGGAGATTTGATTAATATTTCATAATGACGGTAATAGAGCACGTAGGCCATGCTCTGAAATATTAAAATATAAGCCAGCAAAATAATAGGATTGGCCAGTTGCACTAAATTGATAAAGACAAAACCAACAACAAACAACATCACTAGAATAATGATATCAATCAAAATGGTTAAACTATAGCCCTTCGTCAGCTTAAAACTATCAATAATTGCTTCAAATGGTGTCTTATTTTTTAAAATAACCAGATACGGCACTAAAAATAATCGGCTAAACAACCATATTCCCGGTAAGACAAATAATAATAAACCACCAAATATAATAAATGAGGTGATCACATTCGCCAACAACATATAGGGCCAGCGCAGAACACCCGCATACAAGCTATTCAACACCCCTTTTCCTTGCTCCTTTGCCAAACTATAAATAAGCACTATCAAACCGCCAGTATAAATGGGTTGAATGACTAAATTCATGAGTTGAGCAAAAGGTCTAATGCTTTCCTGATTGATTTCTTCAGCGCTCACACCATCAAAAAAAACCGGGATAAGCAATTGTGCAATTAATAGCACCAAAAGACCAATCGCAAAGGTATAGGTTAATATTTTTAATACATTACTGCGAAAAAAATAAAATGCTTCTTTAAATGTCTGTGTCATATTTATATTAGGCTAGGTTTATAATTTCCAGATCAAGTTCAAGGCATTCTTTTTCGTGTTCGTGATTACTCACAACAGCCATACTGAAAGCTTGATCGATAAGATAGGTTTTTGTTACACGCACTAAATCATCAATTGTTACAGCCAGGATTTGTTGACGAAATTTCTTGCGTTGTTCTGCATCCCGGCCATATAAATTGTTATGGAAGGTTTGCTTGGCATCACCCGCTGGTGAACCCGGTTTATCAACACTACTGATCACACCTAAAATAGCTTCTTCTAGTGCTTGATACTCATGCTCGGTGTCAATTAACCATTGTAGGGATTGAGTAAAATCCTTAAAAGTATCCGTTAATCTTGGATCTCGATAAGAAAAGAATTTAAAACAAGCACCGGCAGAATCCTGACTCGCACCACTACCATAGGCACCGCCCTGTTCACGAATAGCACGATGCAGATAACCATTTCTTAAAAAACCACCTAACACAGTCAAAGCAGCCGCATCTTTATGTCCCACAGGGACTGTAGCATAGCTTGTGGCACAGAAGTTTACCTGAGTACTGGTCAGCCAGGCTTGTTTAACATATTCTTTTATTGCATCGAAATTCAAATAGTGACTACTTTCAGGCGCAATTGTTTTTAATTCAGTATTAGACCATTGTTGTAAAATATCATCACAGCAACTTTGATACGCTTCTTCTTCACAGATCAATAAAAATTGCGCCGGAGCTGATTTTAATTTAGTGTGTATTGTTTGTAATATCTGACATAATTCTTTCAAGGCTTTATCATCACTTTGGATGCTATTATCCAAAGCTTTAATAAAGGCAATACTCGCCAAACCACGGGTTTTATGCGTCAACTGAGCCACAGGATTCATCCCACTAGACGCTGCTTGCATGGCCAATGAATGACCACTGCCGGTAATGCTATTTTCTTTACGCGTTCTGATTTGAGCAATGAGCTCTTTAATGCGATCAGTTTCATCAAAACGCATCGCTTCAAAAGACTCTTTCAATAAGGCTGTCATCGCTGCATGATTGCGTAACAAGGACTTGCCGGAAACACTATAAAAGCCTTGAACAATTTGCTCGTCATCTGCTTTGCCACGCAAGCTACCACTGGCATGAATACCGCCGGAAATTTGTGCCTGCAACACCTGCATTTGTAGATAATCTTTATCACCACAGCCCAACTCACCAAAGCAATAATTAAACAAAGGCAGATATTGCTGTTCTTCAGCCGTTAATTCAGGCATATCAAGAATCAATTGTTGATAAACCAGGCCGTTAGTGCCCTGATTAAAATGTGATACTTTGAGCTTTGAATAACCTAAGGGATAAAAATCTTCCAAGTTTTGTGGAATTTTGAAATCTTCAGGCACATCATCAATGGTGACTTTAGGGAGAATTTCTTCAATATTGCTCTCTAATTCATTTTGACGTTGCTCTAATTGCGCTGCCTGAGTGACAATAAGTTGTTTTTCAGCATCATTTAATGACGCTTTAATGTCTGCCAGACGTTGTTTTTCAGCCTCAGTACGACGTTGATCTAATTTAGTGTCAGGCTTATAGATCACTCTCACACGATGAGCATTATTCAATAATTGTGAACGCACCAATTGCTTAACATAATCAGGTTCTTTAGCCTTCTCACGCAAACTCTCTAAGGCCTTATCAAGGTTCATGTGACTAATCACATCGCCACGATGCATCGCAGTCGATAAACTAGAAAGAATAATTTGCAAGCCAAAGGGATAATGATCACCACCAATTTCCCGCTGACTCATTTCTAATTGATGTAAGACTGCTTCAATTTGTTCTTCAGCAATACCTTTTTCAGCGACTTCTTCTAAGACTCGAATGACTAATTGTTCAAAAGCTTGTGCATGTTCTGGAGCACTGCCTTCTAAACCACAAATAAAGCTCATTTCCTTATTGGAATCTTCCAGACCACAGAGGGGTGAAGGTGAATTACCCAATTCAGTGGTTTCAAGTGCTTGCATCAATGGCGAAGCGGAATTTTCCAGTAATAGACTGGCTAAAAACTGCGCTTCCAATTGTTGTTCAAGATTAATACTTTGCCCCAATAACCAGCCCATCACTAAATGGGTTTTATTACTTTGATCTTCTTCGGCATCCAGAGGGTAGGATTCTTCAATATTGAGTTGTGAAAAATAGCGCTTTTCATTTTTAACCGAAATCACTTTATCCAGTCGTTCAAATTGATTCAGCACCTGATTTTCAAATTTTGCCTGATGCACCGCAGCAGGAATATCGCCAAAAGTCATAAACACCGCATTGCTGGGATGATAGTGAACACGATAGAATTCTTTTAACTCATCATAACTTAAGTCAGGAATATCAGTAGGTTCACCACCACTATTAAAGTGATAGGTTACGGTTGGAAAGAGGTGTTTACTCACCGATTGCCATAAAGCACTCACCGTAGAAGACATTGCCCCTTTCATTTCATTAAACACTACGCCTTTAAATTGCAAATCTGAATTAATATCATCTGCCTTTTCAAATTCCAAGCGATGACCTTCCTGAGCAAAATCTAATTTATCCAGTCTGGAGAAAAAAACCGCATCCAGATAGACATCCAGCAAATTATTAAAGTCTTTAAGATTTTGACTGGCAAAAGGATAAGCAGTCCAGTCGCTACTGGTAAAGGCATTCATAAAGGTATTCAAGGAACGCCGAATCATCATGAAAAAAGGATCTCTCACTGGATATTTCTTACTACCACATAAAGCCGTATGTTCAAGAATATGGGCAACACCCGTCGAGTCAGTTGGAATAGTCCGCAATGCCACTAAAAAAACATTTTCATCATTGTCTGCATCAATATGGTAGTGCATCGCACCGGTATTTTTATGTTCGTAGTGATTGACAACAATATCTAAGGAGTCAATCTTCTCACTGCGTATCCAGGTAAATGATTCGTGGCAGGCTTGGACTGGTAAATTATTATCTTGATATGATTCAGAGCTTTGAACTTCAGTGGCAACGGTCATTCCAGACTGTACTCCAGATTATTTTATTAAGTAAAATTTAGATATGGTATCAGATATGGATAATTTCAAGCAAAGATAAGGGGTGGCACGAAAATTGGTGCTTTAAAAGTCATATCGAACCAAAAAACTGAGTTTTTTAATAAAAAATCATGTTAAATAGACGTTTTACATCTATTATTAACTGAATACAGAAAAACGTTGGTATTTCCATGTCTGATTCCGATAATATGCAGAATAAACAAGCAAGTTCATGGTTGGATGGTGATAATGCAGTCTGGCTTGAATACATGTATGAAGCTTATATTAATAATCCTGAAGCCATTGATCAACAATGGCGGAATCACTTTGATACCCTTTCACTACAAGCGAACAAGACAGGCAATACAGTCAAAGAAACAGCACACTCAACTATTCGAGAACAATTTAGAAAACAAGCTAGTCGAGCGACTATAAGCGGTAACACGATAACTAACAATAGTTGCCCTGACATCAGCAGTGAACGTAAACAGGTTAAGGTCCTGCAACTTATTAATGCTTATCGTATTCTGGGTCATTACAAGGCCAATCTTAATCCCCTGTATGCGACCAATGAGACTAATATTCCAGAACTGACACTCAGTTATCATCAATTAAGTGAAGCTGATTTAAGTCGTGAGTTTGATACCGGTTCATTAAATACCGATGAACGTGCCAGTCTGGCAAAAATATTACTCATTGTTCAGCAATCCTATTGCCATACGATTGGTTCTGAATATATGCACATCAGTGACACCAATGAAAAACGTTGGTTACAACAGAAGCTAGAAAGTGTCACTAATTTACCGGATTTACATTTCAAAGCCAGGCAGCGCATTTTACGTCGTTTAACTGCGGCTGAAGGTCTTGAAAAATATCTGCACACACGTTATGTCGGGCAAAAACGTTTTTCACTTGAAGGCGCTGAGTCCCTGATTCCGTTATTAGATGAACTAGTGCAAAAATCAGCCAGTTATAACATCAAAGAAACCGTAATTGGTATGGCACACCGGGGTCGTTTAAATGTCTTGATCAACATACTGGGTAAAACTGCTAGTGAATTATTTGATGAATTTGAAGGCAAAAAAGATACCGGGGATTACATGGGGGATGTGAAATACCACATGGGATTTTCCTCAGATATTACCACCACCCATTCTGCCATGCATTTGACTCTGGCATTTAATCCTTCTCACTTAGAAATTGTTGCTCCCGTTGTTGAAGGTTCTGTACGTGCTCGGCAGGATCGCCGCTTTGATAAAACCGGCGATCAAATTATTCCCATACAAATTCATGGTGATGCTGCATTTTCCGGTCAGGGTGTAGTGATGGAAACCTTTCAAATGTCGCAGGCTCGTGGCTATTCCACCAAGGGTACGATCCATATTGTCATCAACAATCAAATTGGCTTTACGACCAGTAATGTCATGGATGTGCGCTCAACTCAATATTGTACTGAAGTGTCAAAAATGGTTAATGCGCCAATTTTTCATGTCAATGGTGATGATCCAGAAGCGGTGGTATTTGTAGCGCAGATGGCTCTGGATTATCGCATGAAGTTCAAAAAAGATGTGGTCATTGATATGATTTGCTATCGCCGTCATGGCCATAATGAAGCGGATGAGCCATCAGCAACACAGCCCATGATGTATAAACTGATCAAAGCATTACCCACCACTCGGGAAATTTATGTAAAAAAAATGCAACAAGCACAAATTTTTACTGCTGAGGAAGCCGAACAACTGAAAGAGGAATACCGAAATAAAGTTGAAGCCGGTTTATGTGTCGCCCCCAATATCAGTAGCCAAAGTGATGATTCTATTATTTTTCATTGGTCAAAATATACGGGCAATGCATTGGGTCAGGCAGTGAAAAGCTCGATTACAGTTGAGACCATCAAATTGCTTATGGATCAACTTGAAGTGCTTCCTAAAGGTTTTGAGCGCCATCCACGTGTGGAAAAAATTATTGTAGATCGGCATAAAATGACTGCTGGTGCATTGCCTCTGGACTGGGGTTATGCAGAAACGCTTGCCTATGCCAGCCTGGTGAATGATGGTTATAATGTACGCTTGTCGGGTCAGGATAGTGGTCGTGGCACATTTTTTCATCGCCACGTGGTTTGGCACAATCAATTAAAAAAACAAGCTTGGGTACCGCTCAAGCATTTAAAAGATGGGCAATTAAAAGACGATGACCAAGCTCAGATAGGTGATTTTCTAGTCATTGATTCATTATTATCAGAAGAAGCCGTATTAGCCTTTGAATATGGTTATAACTAAAAAGTGTGACCTAAAATGAATGATCAAACAAAAAAACCGAATAAAAGCTATACATCAGAATTTAAAGAATCAGCTGTCAAATTAGCTAATGAGACGGATCAACCCGTTTCTCAGACTGCCAGGGAGCTAGGTGTTAATGTAAATACTCTACATACCTGGATCAGTAAATATTCCAAACCGGTGAAGACGGTAGCCAATAGAAGTGATGAACACATTTATGATGAAGTAAAACGTCTGAAAAAGAATTGGCAAAAGTGATTCAGGAGCGTGATTTATTAAAAAGGCCACAGCGTACTTTGCAAGGGAAACTTTGTGAAGTACGCATGGATAACTGATCAGGCTAAAGATTACCCGGTAACGATTCTGTGCCGTTTTATGGATGTTTCCCGTAGTTGCTATTATGATTGGGTTAGCTCTCCTAAAACGGATAGAGAGAAAGAAAATGAAGCGCTTACTGAGCAGCTAAAAAACTGTTTGAAGACAGTCGCAAGACTTATGGAACCCGTCGTCTTAAAAGAAAACTGGCTGAAAAAGGCGTTCATATAAGCCGCCGGAGAATTGGTCGATTAATGAAAAAAGCCGGTTTGTTTTGTAAAACGAAGAGACGCTTTAAAGCGACGACTAATTCCAAGCATAATAAGCGTATATCTCCAAATTTACTGGAAAGAGAGTTTACTGTCTCTCAACCTGATCGCTACTATGTGGGTGATATTACCTATATTGCCACCAAGGAAGGCTGGTTATATTTAGCGGTTGTCATTGACTTATTCTCTAGGCAAATTGTTGGCTGGTCGATGGATGAGCGAATGAAAGCCAAGCTAGTCAATGATGCTTTACTGATGGCCATATGGAAGCGTAAACCAATGGATGGATTGCTTTGGCATACTGACCGAGGTAGCCAATATGCCTCTGATAGTCATAGAAAAATATTGTCGGATCATAACATAATTCAGTCTATGAGCCGCAAAGGAAATTGCTGGGACAATGCTGTATCAGAGAGCTTCTTTCATAGTTTGAAAACTGAATTGACGCACCATTGTCGATTCAAAACCAGAGTAGAAGCAAAGCAGGCAATATTTGAATATATTGAGGTATTTTATAATCGGGAGCGACTTCATTCGGCTAATGATTATTTGTCACCAGTCGATTATGAAATACAGCAGGAAATAGCTTAAATCGATTGATTGAAGAGGGTAAAAGGCGACATAAATGCCGCCCATTACCGTTGACGGCCATCGGCTCCTCAGCCTGTGCCGTGAAGATATTGTAACAGGATCATTACCGTTGTGAAAATACCTTGGGTGAATGGAACGGCTCTATCGTTCCAGAGGGCAAAGCCCTTTCTCTTCATCTGTTTAAAGTTAACATGAGAAACTAAAATGATAGGAAATACAAAATGACAAAAATCACTTGAAACAGCCAAAAAAAAAAAATATTTAGAAAACTGTCCGGAAAAGTGTTGACACATCATAGTACTTATATCCATGTTGATGATACGGGTAGTCGTCATGATGGAAAGAATGGTTATTGTACTCACGTTGGCAATGAAACCTTTGCCTGGTTTTCAAGTACTCGATATAAGAGCCGGATTAATTTTCTACAATTGTTACGAGGTGCTGCTGTTGATTATACGCTCAACGATGCAGCACTTGATTATATGAGAGCAGAAAAATTACCTCACAAGCCATTGAGCGTTATTGAACAAAGTCATCAGACTTGCTTTGATAATGAAGAAGCCTGGAAATACTATCTGCAGAACAATAGTATCATAACACAACGGCATGTTCGCATTGCCACAGAAGGCGCTTTACTGGGGGCATTAATTAACAGTGGCTTTCCAAGTGATTTGGTGATTGTGAGTGATGATGCAGGACAATTTGATATTTTGTTGCACGCATTATGTTGGATACATGCAGACAGAGTGTTTCAGCGGATACTACCACTCAATGAGCGACATGATAAAGAACTGAACTGGGTACATACTCAGATTTGGGAACTATTTTATGATCTCAAACAATATAAACTTGAGCCAGATGATCCGTTGAAGTCAGCGATTGCTGAACATTTTGATGAATTGTGCCGGACTAAAACAAGCTTTGAAACGTTGAATCAGGCACTGAAACGATTGGCAAGAAATAAAACAGAATTACTGCTGGTATTGGAACGGCCTGATATTCCTCTTCATAATAATTTGAGTGAAAATGATATTCGAGAATATGTTATTAAGCGTAAAATTAGTGGTAGTACACGCTCAAAGGATGGGCAACTTTGCAGAGATACCTTTGTCAGTTTAAAGAAAACTTGTTTGAAACAAGGAATTTCATTCTGGGATTTTATTAATGACCGGATCAGCAAGAGAAATTTGATCCCATATCTGCCTGAGTTGCTGAAAGGTAAAGTTTGTGCTGTTTAAATGCACAGACTTATTGAGAAGTTACTCGTTAATACCCTAACCTTCGGTATTGAATCATTATTTAAGTCCAACAAAATTGACTGGATTCAAGGTCAGGCCTTGATTGAATCATTTGAAATACAAAACAAAACGACTGATGACTCAACACAATACGATAAACAAATTAAAGTGCTTCTGCATAATAAGAAGGAGCAACGATTTAAGACGAAACATATTATTATCGCGACGGGATCGTCACCAGTTAATTTGTCGATTGCCCCCATTGATGACGAATTCATAGTCGATTCTACGGGCGCCTTGGCATTTAACAAAGTGCCTAAAAAACTCGGCATTATTGGCTCTGGTGTTATTGGCTTGGAATTAGGCAGTGTCTGGAAACGCTTGGGCTCAGAAGTCACCATTTTTGAAGCACAGGATACTTTCCTAGCCTTTGCCGATCAATTTGTCGCCAAAGAAAGTCTCAAACTATTTCAAAACCAGGGTTTAAATATCAACCTTAACACCCGTTTGCTGAATGCAAAGAAGATCAAAAAATCCGTACAGGTGAGTTATACGGATGCAGAAGGTGAGCATAGCGAGAAATTTGATAAATTAATTATTGCAGTGGGGAGGAAACCCAATAGTGAAAATTTGTCCAATGACGAAATGGGTCTGGTCATCGACGAAGGCGGCTTCGTACATGTTAATGAACATTGTCAAACTTCAATTCCTGGCGTTTATGCCATAGGTGATGTTGTCCGTGGTCCTATGTTGGCACATAAGGGTTCTGAAGAAGGTTCGATGGTTGCTGAATTAATTGCCGGTCGCTTCCGTGAAGTTAATTATGATCTAATCCCCTCGGTCATCTATACCCACCCTGAAGTTGCCTGGGTGGGTAAAACAGAACAAGCACTTAAAGCAGCTGGAATTGACTATAAAATTGGCACATTTCCTTTTGCTGCCAGTGGTCGTGCTCAGGCTTTAAACGAAACCCCAGGCATGGTTAAAATCATCTCCGATGCACAAACTGACAGAATTTTAGGTGTGCATATATTAGGCTCTCAAGCTTCAGAATTAATTGCTCAGGCAGTCATTAGTATGGAGTTTGGAGCTAGCGCTGAAGATATCGCTTTAATGATGTTTGCCCACCCTACTTTTTCAGAAGCCTATCATGAGGCATCACTGGCCGTTTCTGGTCGGGCAATACATATAAAACAGAGAAAAAGCAAAATTTAATGAGTTTCCACGCCTGAATTTGATTAGTATATTAGGCTAATCTAAATATCATTAAAATGGCTTATTTTTTCCCCAATAGCCTCTTATTTCTGGTAGAATCCATGTCACTAATTTATCGTGTTTGATGCGCCTTATTAAGCAATTGCTTAAATAGTTGATAAATATCAATACTAATTATCAGTAAATGCGCTAGTCTTTCACGGTTAAAAAAATTTAGCCCGCATTGGATGAGCCGATGCGTTATTTGAAGATTTGGAGAAACTATATGATCAAACCTCATGGGTCGGATGAACTAAACCCGTTATTCGTTTATGATTCAGCTAAAAACGAAGCCTTACAAAAGGAAGCAGAAGGTCTTGCTTCTATCGTTGTTAGCTCTGCCACAGCAGCAAATGCGGTTATGTTAGGCGCTGGTTATTTTAACCCGCTAACAGGTTATATGAACAAGGCTGATGCCTTATCAGTTGCGACTGATATGAAAACCACTTCAGGTCTTTTCTGGCCAACACCAGTATTAAACCTACTTCAAGATGCTGGCAATATTAAAGCCGGTGATCGTATTGCACTTAAAGATCCCAATGTTGATGGCAACCCTATTCTGGCAATAATGGATGTTGAAGCTGTTGAAGAATTCAGTGATGACGATATCGCTTTGATTTCTGAAAAAGTCTATGCCCCTAGCCCTGATGAAGCACACCCGGGTGTTGATGCCTTTGTTGCACAAGGTAAAGTCTGTCTTTCAGGTTCTATCCAGGTATTAAACTTCTCTTACTTTATCACTGAATTTCCTGATACTTTCCGTACTGCCGTTGAAATTCGTAATGAAATTGCTGAACGCGGCTGGAACAAAATTGTTGCATTCCAAACACGCAACCCAATGCACCTGGCACACGAAGAACTTTGTCACATGGCAATGGATCGTTTAGAGTGTGATGGCTTAGTCATTCACATGTTATTGGGTAAACTTAAGCCCGGCGATATTCCTGCACCGGTACGTGATGCCGCTATTCGTAAGATGGTTGAATTGTACTTCCCTAAGAACAGTGCCATGGTAACCGGTTACGGTTTTGATATGTTGTATGCCGGTCCTCGTGAAGGCGTATTGCATGCTCTTTTCCGTCAAAACATGGGTGCTACCCACTTCATCATTGGTCGTGACCATGCTGGTGTTGGTGATCACTATGGTGCATTTGATGCACAAACTATCTTTGATAATGACGTCCCTGAAGGCGCATTAGAAATTGAGATTTTCAAAGCTGATCACACTGCTTATTCTAAGAAATTAGATAAAGTTGTTATGATGTGTGAAGCACCTGATCATACTAAGGATGACTTTGTATTGTTATCAGGTACTAAGGTACGTGAAATGTTAGGTAATGGCATTGCGCCACCTAAAGAGTTCTCACGTCCTGAAGTCGCTCAAATCTTAATGGACTACTATGAAAGCATCAAGTAATTGAGCGCTTCATAAGCAGCAAAAAAAAGGCCTAATCTAGCAATAGATTAGGCCTTTTTTTTGCTTTACTTAAACGTTACAAGCTATGATATTTTACAAGCTATGATCTAAAACCATAGCAGCTCAATCCTAGCAGCCTCTAAAAACCAAAGAATGCTTTAAATTTCTGAAAGAAAGTTAAAGGCTTGCGACTCGTTCTACTGGTAGTACGCTGGGTCACTTTACTTTTTGATAACTCGTCTTGAAGTTGTTGTTGAAAATCAGCCGACATCATGACAGTAGCTTCACTCTGATCGTCTGAGCCTGCGGTACTAAAAATAGATTGATGGAAAAATATGATCTGATGTTTACCCATACCAATAATATCCCCATCATTTAAGTTCTGCTGGATAATCTTCTTATCATTGACAAAAGTACCATTGGTACTTTTCATATCTTCCAGTATCACCCCATCGTCCGTGTCATGAATAGTGGCATGATGTGTACTGACTGCAAGATTATCTATCGCAATATCATTCGCAGGGGTTCGACCAATTGTTATTCTTGCTTTATCCAGAACAAATTCCTGAACATCCTGCCCGTCAAATCGTAAAACCAGTCTCATTTTTTCTCCCAAGCAAATAATTTCTTAACAAATTCGTGTAAAAACACGTTTTATAAATATTTTTGTTAATAATAGACCATTATTTCGATATTTACCTTGATGAAGAACTATTTATTACAAATTATTAAAAAAACTTTTCACTTTATTAAGTACCCGCTTTGGCTCATTTTGTAAATTAGCTTCTTTTTGCAGTTCAATCAGTCTTTCATTATTGGTATCAATGCTCAAACCACGGCTAATATGTGCCTGTGCTTTTTGGTAATTGTATTTTTCCAATTCAGCTCTGGCTAATATTTCATAGCGATAAACCACATCGTTAATGCCTTTTTTAGCCAATTTGTTTTTCCTATCTAATTCCAACACTTTTTGAAAATAATAGAGGGCATTATCGTTCAACGGGGTGGTTAATTGGTATTTTTTTAATGAATTATTACCCTTGCTGAGTAATTTACTAATAGTGTGTTTCTTATTAAGGCGCTTTTGGTGTGCTAATTTTTTCTGTATTTCAAGCTCTTTTTTTATTCTGGACAATTCAAAATTTGTTTGTTCAAGTAAAGTTTTTTGCTCCAGATGCTGCTGCTCTACTGCTTGGACTCGTAATGCTTCAAGTTGTGCATCTAAATTGCTTTTTTCTTGTGCCTTGAGTTTATCAGAGTCATTTAATACCAAACCTGAGGTATCCTCGATAATATTTTTTTCAAAAAACTGTTGCCATAATAAATCCTTATAAAACCAAAAGCTGGTTAATAAGGCTAATAAAAAGAAAATAGGTAGAAATAATACTTTTCGTTGTGTCGCCTGCATATTTTTTTTGTTTTTTGCAATATATTCCACCACGACCTCAGTATCGATTAACTTGGTATCTGACGAGCGTGTAAGATCCGGATGATCTTTTAAGTATTGCGTAATAAAGCGGGTGACTAGTTTTGTATCTGAAAGACGATCATCAGGTGACTTGGCTAACAAACTATCTAACAATGGCTGAAGTTCTTTGTAGGGTGCAGGAAGTTCGGGAATCGGATCTTGAATACTATTAGCAATGGTTTCAATTTCAGTTTTTCCAGTATAGGGCTTCTCTCCCAATAACATTTCATACATCATGATACCGAGACTATAAATATCCGTCCGATAATCAAATGGCTTACCTTGTATTAGTTCTGGTGAAGCATAGGTTGGACTGGCATAGAGTTCATCATTAGACAAATCCACTTCTTTCTTAGGCTCGACCCGATGAGAGATACCAAAGTCAGTCAGCAAGGGACAGCTACCCCGAAATAATATATTGCCCGGCTTGATATCACCATGAATAATACCCTGCTTATGAATGACATGCAGCGCATCAGAAACTTTACTGATAATTTCAAGTACAGTATAGGTATCAAGACGTTTTAAAAGACGAGTTTCCAGATCACCATCGGGGAGGAATTCCATGGCAAGAAAATTATTTTTGCCAATGCTGACAACATCATAAACAGTAATGATATTAGGATGTTTTAAAGAGGCAATGATCCGCCCTTCATCGATAAAGCGCTTTTTTATTGCCTCATCAAGTTTAGGGTTTAAAAACTTAAGAACCACCTGACGCTGTAATGAGGCTTGTTCTGCTAGGTAGATGGCTGCCATGCCACCTTTTGCAAGAAGTTTTATTACATTGTATCCAGCAATCGACTTCATATAATATTGTAACTATTGTCCTAATAACCAAAAAAGGATTTAGCCTAGGATAAGCCATAAATCATTATAGAAAAAACGATTTGCTCGCAACTAAATCACAAAGTGCCAAACTGACAGTGCAACTATAACAGAAAACAGTACAACAAGCAGAGGTAATAACATTTTTGATGAACTTATTGTCTCCGGTAGGCTTGTTGATGAGCTAGAATTAGAACTAGAATCAGAGACATATTCTAATACCACATCACCGTTAGCATTATTATCAATATCACTATTTTGCTGATTTTTTGTTTCAGAAGTATTAGGATGATCACGTAGATATTTCTTTATATAACGTGAAATCATCCGGGCATCGCCAATACGTTCATCCGGATCTTTTGCCAACATATGATCTAATAAAGGCTGCAATGATTTCAAATTATCAGGGAATAAGGGAATGGGCTGCTGAATGCTATTAGCCACTAATTCAGCCGGTGAGGCACCATTATAAGGCTTACTACCCACCAACATCTCATACATCATTACACCCAAGCTATAAATATCAACCTTATGGTTGAAACTTTGATTCTGCATAAGCTCTGGACTTGCATAACTAGGGCTGGCAAGAATATTGGCTGGCGAGTCATCCTTGGATGTTTCACTAGAGGAATAAGCAAGTTCGATACGCTTTGAAATGCCAAAATCAGTAATAACCGGACAGTCATCACTTCTAAAGACAATATTGGCTGGTTTAATGTCACCATGAATAATACCCTTGCTATGCACCAGATGCAAAGCATCTGATAGTTCAAGAATAATTTCCAAAACAGTATGTTTATCAATACCTTGAGCAATCCTTGTTTCTAAATCACCACCTTCTAAATATTCCATCGCATGATAAAAATGAATGCCCACACGACCGACATCAAAAACTGGGATAATATTAGGATGTTTTAAGGAAGCAATAATGCGACTTTCATCTAAAAAATGCTCCAACAAGGTCATGTCGAGTTTTGGATCTAAGATTTTTAAAGCGACTTGTCGCTTCAGTGATTCTTGCATGGCGATATAAACAGTTGCCATACCACCCTTAGCGAGAATGCTTTGTATTTGATACCCTTTGATAACACTCATAATGAAATAATCTATCACCTTCAAGTCGATAAACTGAGCAAAAACTGAGTAAGGACTTATTATATAATTTAAGTTTGACTACGAATACTTAGAAACAAATAGTTATAAATGAATTGTAGCTTATTTTTTGCTTAGTCTTTGTAATCTGAAACTGACATTAGCGTTTGGCTTGCTAAAATTATAGGACAGAATTTTAAGAATTGTAGGTTTTGAAGCAGTTTATGTGAAATTTATGAAGTTTGTCTATAGAAGGGGTAAAAACCTTCATTAACCACAAAAATAGCGATTAATGAAAAGTTTTTATGTCACTTAAAATCGCTTATTCTTCGCTAGTCGTTTCTGCACTTGCAGCTGCATCAGCAACAATTGCTTTCATACTCAGACGAATACGACCCTGCTTATCAATTTCAAGCACTTTAACATCAACAAATTCACCTTCAGTGAGCTTGTCAGTCACATTGTTCACACGTTCTTCACAAATTTGTGAAATATGAACCAAACCATCTTTACCTGGAATGATAGTAACAAAAGCACCGAAGTCCATGATCTTAGTCACACGACCATTATAGATTTTACCCACCTCAACATCTTGAGTAATTTCTTCGATACGACGCTGACATTCTTGAGCAGCAGTATTATCAGTAGAAGATATTTTAACAATGCCTTCTTCATTAATATCAATATTACAACCCGTCTCTTCGCTCAAACCTTTGATAGTTGAACCACCCTTACCTATCACATCACGAATCTTATCTGGATTGATTTGAATCGTCAGGATACGAGGTGCGAAATCAGACATATTAGTATTAGCACCAGAAATAACCGCATTCATCTGACCTAAGATGTTTATACGAGCATCTTTGGCTTGTTCCAAGGCGATTTCCATGATTTCTTTGGTGATACCTTCGATCTTAATATCCATTTGCAGGGCATTAACACCATTTTCAGTACCGGCTACTTTAAAGTCCATATCGCCTAAGTGATCTTCATCTCCCAAAATATCCGTCAGTACAGCAAAACCATCATCCTCTTTAATAAGACCCATCGCAATACCGGCAACAGGTGAAGAAATTGGTACGCCTGCATCCATCAAGGATAAGCTAGTACCACAAACAGAAGCCATAGAGCTGGAACCGTTAGATTCGGTAATTTCTGACACCACGCGAATGGTATAGGGAAATTCTTCCACGGTAGGTAATACCGCAGCAACACCACGTTTAGCTAAGCGACCATGGCCAATTTCACGACGTTTTGGTGTACCAACACGTCCGGTTTCACCAACACTGTATGGAGGGAAGTTATAATGCAACATGAAGGAGTCTTTATAACTTCCTTCTAAAGCATCAATAATCTGTGCATCACGGGCAGTACCCAAAGTCGTTACAACCAAGGCCTGAGTTTCACCACGAGTGAACAAAGCTGAACCGTGAGTACGCTCTAAAACGCCGGTACGAATGTGTAAAGGACGCACAGTTTTAGTATCACGACCATCAATACGAGGATTGCCAGCAATAATACTGCTACGCACAACATTCTTTTCCAGTTTGTAGAATGCACCAGACACATCAGAGTCTGTCCATTTTGCATCATCACCACTAGCTAGCTTGTCAATCAGAGCAGCACGCACGTCATCAAGCGTATTTAAACGCGCTAGCTTATCACTAATTTTATAGGCATCACTGACAGCAGTTTCACATTCAGCCTTAACCGCATCGACTAACGCTTGATCAACAGCAGCAGGTGTATATTCTGAACGTGTATTACCGACTTCAGCAACAAATGCTTTTATTTCATTAATCACTGTTTGGAATTGCTCATGGCCATACATGACCGCACCCAACATAACTTCTTCTGATAACTCATCAGCTTCTGATTCAACCATTAATACTGCGGTGTCAGTACCAGCAACCACTAAGTCCAACTCTGAATCATCTAACATTTCACGGCCGGGGTTCAGTACATATTGCTCGTCAATATAACCCACACGACAACAACCAATAGGACCATTAAAAGGTACGTCAGCTAATGACATAGCAGCAGAAGCACCAATCATTGCTGGAATATCAGGATCAATATCAGGGTTAAGAGAAACAACCGTACAGATAACCTGAACTTCGTTATAATAAGCTTTAGGGAATAATGGACGTAGGGGACGGTCAATTAAACGTGAAATTAAAGTTTCATTTTCACTAGGACGACCTTCACGTTTGAAAAAACCACCGGGAATTTTACCCGCAGCATAAGCTTTTTCTTGATAGTCTATGGTTAAAGGGAAAAAATCAGCACCAGGACGTGCGTCTTTTTTAGCCACGACAGTAACAAAAACTGAGGTACCCCCTACGCTGACCATCACTGCGCCAGATGCTTGACGGGCGATTTCGCCAGTCTCTAGTGTTACGGTGTCTTGTCCAAACTGAAATGTTTTTGTAATTGGTGTCACGCTATTTTTACTCCGTTCATTCGGCTGATTTGTGCCTGAAATCAAAATGCGCTAAAAATCAGCACTCTAAATCAGACAATTTAGAGTGTGACTCAATTTTTTTAGAAAGGCATTTTGATTCAGATACATTATGAAGTGCTTATTTTTATCAATTTTTTTAAAACTAATCTTTCAAGAACTAATAGAGATTACTTACGTAAACCTAATTTAGTAATCAGTGAACGATAACGCTCGCTGTCTTTTTTCTTTAAATAATCAAGCATTTTTCTACGCTTGCTAACCATTCTTAATAGACCCTGACGTGAATGGTGATCATGGATATGAACTTTGAAGTGTTCAGTCAGATCAGTAATCTTTGCGGACAATAAGGCCACTTGTACTTCTGGTGAACCCGTGTCGTTAGTGCCACGGCCATGTTCTTTTACTATTTCGCTTTTTTCTTCTACAGAAATCATTTACTACTCCTAAAACATTAAAGGATCAGAAAAAACAAATAAACAGTTGATTCTATTTACTTATTTAAACCAATGTACTCAACTAAAGAATTTATTAGATAAAGGATGAAACTATCACGTTAATTTAAACGTTAATTTAAACGTTAATTTGTAAGCTAAACTTACATGCTAACTCATAGCATCAAACAAGGCGTGTATTTTACCTGCTCAACTTGTTTAAAACAAGCAAGCATAGGCTTTTAATGACAATAATTATCAGCTTTATAAAAATAGCAGTCTTTTGGGCTTAAGTTGCATTTCATTATTATCATTTTTGACGGGAATTGCTAGGGCAATCAGGATGTTATTATAATAAAGTCGATAGTCACTTGAATGCTTTGTTAAGTCACTATCAGGCTGAAAATCAATATTAATCCCATGTTGAATTTTATCAAACTCTGCTGCATTAATTTCAATACTGGGAAAATTTTGTATGGCAGTATCAGTGGGCAATAAGAGTTGATCCATTGCCGTATAATCCTGCTCTTCAGGTATAGTTTCCAGCCCTTCTTCAGGTTTAAAACGTGTCAATAAGTCATCTAGAGTAATGGCCTGAGATAAGAGAAAAGGGCCGGAGTCTATGCGTCTTAAAGCACCAATATGCGCACCGCAACCTATTTTAGTGCCTATATCTTCACATAGGGTACGAATATAAGTCCCTTTAGAGCAACGAACTTCTATTTCAATAAAAGGCTTATCACTGTCTTTTGTTAAATCGTAGCTGAGTAACTTGATGCTAAATAGAGTGATGGGGCGTGATTTTCGTTCGATAACGATACCCTTGCGAGCATATTCATAGAGAGGTCGGCCATTGTGTTTCAAGGCCGAAAACATGGGTGGTGTTTGCTCTTGAGGGCCTTCAAAATCAGCTAGTATAGCCAATAAGTCACTTTCTAATAATTCTGGTACCGGTGTTTCACCAATAATATCACCATCAGAGTCACCGCTAGTCGTCACTTGGCCTAGAATGCATTTAGCACGATAGCTTTTATTAGAGTCGAGAAGATAGTGAGAAACTTTGGTGGCTTCCCCTAGGCAAATGGGCAAAACACCCGTTGCTAAAGGATCAAGACTACCGGTATGACCTGCTTTTTGAGCAAAAAACAGTCGTTTAACTTGTTGTAGGGCTTTATTAGATGACATTCCAGTGGGTTTATCTAATACTAGAATACCATTAACGAGACGGCCTTTTTTTCTTCGTGCCATTAATTGACTACTTTATCAGCTCGTTTTATCAGACTTATCATGATCGCTACGATCTTCATCTGTAGCAATGGCATTATCAATGAGTTGAGTTAATTGTGCACCATGTAAAACTGACTCATCATAGCGAAACTCTAAGCGAGGAACAATGCGTAATTTAATGCGCTGACCTAGTTCATAACGTAAAAAACCCGACGCTTTAACCAAAGCTTCTTTTACTTTAGCCTTATCTTCAGTGCGTTTCTCTTCGCTGCTCTTACTCTCATCATTATCAGTACTAATAATAGTGTAAAAGATTTTTGCAAATCCTAGATCTCGGGTCACATCGACCGCTGTTATAGAAACAAATGACAAACGAGGATCTTTAACATCCCGGGTTAGCATCGTTGCTAGTTCACGTTGAATAAGTTCACCCACGCGGCGACTACGATTAAAATCAGCCATTCCTAATCCCTATTTCTTAGAGCAATCTATTCTTTAAGAGCACTTTTTTATGAGCTATTTTTTAAGAACTACTCTTTAAGAGCTACTCTTTATAAACTAAAGTGTCCGCTTAACTTGGACTCGTTCATAGACTTCAATCTGATCGCCGGGTTTGACATCGTTATAGTTTTTCACGCCGATACCACATTCCAGTCCCGATTTAACTTCCTGAACATCATCTTTGAAACGTCTTAGTGATTCTAGCTCGCCTTCATAAATGACCACATTTTCACGTAGTACACGGATTGGGCTGCTACGCTTAAGCGTTCCATCAATGACCATACAACCCGCAATAGCACCGAGTTTAGGTGAACGGAAGACATCACGCACTTCTGCAAGTCCCATGATAACGTCTTTAAATTCAGGCGCTAACATACCGGTCATGGCAGTGGTGATTTCATCAATGATGTCATAAATAACACTATAATAATGTAAATCAACCGCTTCATTTTCGATGATACGCTTAGCAGAAGCATCTGCTCGAACATTAAAGCCTATAACTATCGCATTAGAAGCAACTGCAAGTTGCGCATCAGACTCATTAATTCCACCCACACCATCAGAAACGATAACGACTTTAATTTCATCCGTAGAGAGTTTTTTCAGCGCATCAGAAATTGCTTCAACGGAACCTTGAACATCGGCTTTTAGAACGATATTGAGGTTTTGTACATGGCCATTTTCCATTTTACTAAACATATTTTCAAGCTTAGCCGCTTGTTGACGAGCCAGTTTAACATCACGGTATTTACCCTGACGGAATAAAGCAACTTCACGCGCCTTACGCTCGTTTTTAACGACTAGCACTTCAGAACCTGCAGTCGGTGTACCGGAAAGACCCAATATTTCAACAGGAATTGAAGGCCCTGCTGACTTAATGATTTTGCCATTTTCATCCATCATGGCACGAATACGGCCATAATCCTGACCAGCGATAACCATATCACCCTTACTCAATAAACCACCTTGAATAAGAACGGTAGCCACTGTACCACGGCCTTTATCTAAACGAGACTCAATGACAACACCTTTGGCAGGGCCATTAGGTATCGCTTCGAGTTCCATCATTTCAGCCGTCACAGATATTGCGTCTAACAAGTCATCAATACCCTGCCCTGTTTTTGCAGAAACGGGCATAAACATCACATCACCACCCCAATCTTCCGGGATAACATCCAGTGCTGATAATTCATTTTTAACCCGTTCAGGATCGGAGTCTTCTTTATCAATTTTATTCACTGCGACAATAATAGGCACATTAGCCGCTTTAGCATGTTGAACCGCTTCTTTTGTCTGTGGCATCACACCATCATCAGCGGCAACCACAACAATAACGATATCGGTTGCATTGGCACCACGTGAACGCATTGAGGTGAAGGCAGCGTGTCCTGGTGTATCCAAAAAGGTAATCATTCCCTTACCTGTCTCAACGTGATATGCACCAATGTGCTGAGTAATACCACCCGCCTCACCATCGGCCACTTTTGCTTCACGAATATAATCAAGCAAGGAAGTCTTACCATGGTCAACGTGACCCATAATAGTCACCACAGGGGCACGAGGTGCTTTTTCACCATCAAGATGTTCTTCCATCAGGTTTTCTTCAATTTCTTCCTCTTTCATTAGAACGGGCTTATGACCCATTTCTTCAATAAGGATAGAAGCTGTTTCTTGATCAAGCATTTGGTTAATCGTCACCATACTGCCCATATTCATCATTATCTTGATGATTTCACCGGCTTTAACCGACATTTTTTGTGCTAAATCGCCCACTTTAATAGTTTCGGGGATCGCAACATCGATAACCTTAACTTCTGTTGGCATTTCAAAAACATGGCGCGTCTCGATATCTGGATCGTTAAAACGTTTCTTTTTACCACGATTATTTCCAAAGCGACCGCCTTTGCGTGACTTATTACCGGCAGCACCCGTATTAGAGCCTTTTTTAGGTGCATCTTTCGAAGTAAATTTCTTAGGCTTATCGGGATGGCGTTTTTTAGCTGCCGCAATTTTTTCATCAGGACTGGGTGCTCTAGGCGCTTCTTTAAGAATCGGCTTAGTTTGTTTGCGTGCCAATTGCTCTATTTCACGTGTCTCTTTGATCTTGTCTTGCTTTTGCTGTTGAGTCTTTTCCTGCGCCGCTATTTCCGCAACACGTTTTTTAGCCTCTTCTTCTTTCGCTAACTCATCTGCTTTCTTCGATTCTAAAGCAGATTCATGTTTGACCTTATCATCAAGGTCTTGTTGTGCTTTTGTTTCTTGTGCAACACGACGCGCCTCAAGTAATTCAGCATCCGCAGTATTTGGCGTTTCATCTAAAGAACTACGCTTAACATAAGTACGCTTTTTTCTAATTTCGACTTTAACTCTGCTACTCGACTTGCTAGCACCTGAGCCCGATGCAGAAGTCAATTCACTGGTTGTCTTACGCTTTAAAGTGATTTTATTCGGTGATGCCTTACTGACAGAACCGTGTTTGTCACGTAAATAATTTAATAATTCCTGCTTTTGCTCATCACTGATCAGCGACTCGGAATTCTCAACTTTAATTCCAGCACTGTGCATCTGTTCTATTAGACGTTCAACGGGCGTGCCGACTGTTTCGGCAAATTGTGCAACTTTTGTTTCTGACATTGTATAAATCTCCTCGCCCTAAATTACTGCTTATCTTCAGCGTCTGATGTTACGTTTGTTTCATTAGCGTCTGATGTGTTTTCTGTAGTCGTAGTATCATCGGCATCTTCAGCAAACCATGGCGCTCTTGCTGTCATAATAAGATCAGCTGCCACTTTTTCATCCATTGCCTGAACCTCTAATAGTTCATCAATTGATTGTTCGGCCAGATCTTCCATCGTAATGATACCTCTTGAAGCCAATTGATGTGCTAATTGCTCCGTCATACCATCCATAGTCAATAAATCTTCAGCGGGTTCTGTATCACCCAGCTGCTCTTCATCTGAAATTGCCTTAGTCAACAGAACATCCTTTGCCCGTTCACGCAATGCCATCACAGTGTCTTCATCTAAGTTATCTATATCCAGCATTTCCTGTAAAGGAACATAGGCCACTTCTTCAAGGGAAGTAAAACCTTCATTGAGCAGGATAATGGCTAAATCTTCATTAACATTCAGATCTTCCATTAACTGATTGAGAATGTTCTGGGTTTCTTCTTCATTTTTGTTTTCAGCATCTTCAACGGTCATGACATTTAATGTCCATCCCGTCAGTTGAGAGGCTAGCTTGATATTCTGTCCATTACGACCAATTGCCTGAGACAATTGCGACTCATCAACTGCAATATCCATAGAATTACTTTCTTCATCAACGACAATGGATTTCACTTCTGCCGGAGACATCGCATTAATAACAAATTGCGCTTCATTTTCATCCCAGAGAATAATATCAACGCGTTCACCTGCCAATTCATTTGAAACCACTTGCACACGTGAACCACGCATACCCACACAAGCACCCACTGGGTCAATACGGTCATCATGCGCTTCTACGGCAATTTTTGCGCGTAAACCCGGATCACGCGCAGCATTATGAATTTGAATTAAATCTTCACCTATTTCCGGCACTTCAATTTTAAATAACTCAACTAAATATTCTGGAGAAATACGGCTCAGGCTTAATTGCGGCCCTCTGGACTGGTTAGTCGCTTCATATAAATAGCCACGAATTCTATCACCATTTCGGACGGGTTCACGTGGAATCATATCTTCACGCTTAATGATGGCATCAATATTATTACCAATATCGACAATGACATTGCCACGTTCGATGCGTTTTACGACACCCGAAATGAGTTCGCCAATACGTTCCTGGTATTCGTCAGCTACTTTTTTGCGTTCTGCTTCACGTACTTTCTGCACGATAACCTGTTTTGCGGTTTGCGCGGCAATGCGGCCAAATTCAACTGAGTCCATCGGTTCTTCAATAAAGTCACCAAAGGCAATACCCGGATTATCATCAATTACACGAGTATATAAAACCTGACGGTCATAATATTCAAAAGGCTCTGTTTCATCATCCAGAACCTGCCAGCGTCGAAATGTTTCATAGTCGCCCGTTTCACGATCAATCGCGACACGCACCTCGATTTCTTTACCACTTTTTTTCTTAGTAGCAGAGGCTAATGCCGTTTCAAGCGCATCAAAAATGATTTCTTTTTCAATGCCACGCTCGTGAGAAACAGCATCTACGACTAGAAGGATTTCTTTGCTCATATTTTCACCTTAACAATTTCCAGTATTGTCAGTAATAGTATTAAAATTTTGCCACAATATTTGCTTTGTCTATATCAGAAAAAGGCACAGATAAATTATCACCATCAATTTCAAAGATGATATTGTTATTCTCTATAGCAATTATCTTACCTGTAAACTTGCGTTGACCATTCTCAAGTTGTGGACGAATGGTCTTAAACTTAACATCTTCGCCAATAAATCGTTCATATTGTGCCAATTTAAAGAGTGGTCTATTGAGTCCAGGAGAAGATATTTCCAAAGCATACTCAGTAGTAATTGGATCTTCTACATCTAGCACGGCACTCAATTGACGACTGACTTCAGCACAATCATCAACCCCCACTCCGTCTTCTGCATCGATAAAAACACGTAAAGTTGAATGGCGTCCCTGAGACATAAATTCCAAGCCCACAAACTCATAGTCCATAGAGCTGACAATAGGTTCCAGCAGTTCTTCTAATTGTTGTGTTTTAATGGCCATTTTATAGCTATCTCAGATATTTTTCTTGCACAAATAAAAAATGGGCCAAAGGCCCACTTAAAAAATCACTGTCTGTTATAAAAGCAAACAAAACAGCTTAGGAGAATCTATTCTTCCCCTAATAATACGTTAAACAATCTATGTCGTTAAAGTATCAAGTTAAGCACTAAGCCTAATAATAAGCTCTTGAAAACAAGCACCTTATAACAACAGTAAATTATTTGGCTAGATTATAGGGATATATTCACTTCATGGCAAGTAGTTTTTATTAAAATCAAAGTGATTATAATATAACTTGCAGGCCCATTAAAACAGGCATTAGCGAGAATTTATTGATCACTATTTTGAAAAGCCAATAATAGATCTTTTGGCGTAATGATTCCGACCAATTTATAATGCTCATTTATCACTGGCAAATGATGTATCTGATGAGAATAAAATAGCTCAAAAAGATCCAGAATATGCTGTTTTTCATTAATAGTAATCGCAGGCTTAGTCATTAAATGCCCTGCAAATTCAGGTTTTTCTGTTTTAGAACCATCAGTTTTTAAAATAAATTCAGATAGTTGACTTATAATACTCGATTTGAAATTAACTTTGATCTGATTAAGAAAGTCATCCATACTAATAACGCCTAATACATGGCCTACTCGATCAATGACCGGAAATGCATGTACTCGATATTCAACTAATAACTCCCAGACCTGTTCAATATCCGTATCATAATCAACACTGATCACATTAGAGGTCATTATATCCCGACATAGAATTTCGCCCATTTTCTTTTTATGCGTATGCATAAGCGATAAATTGAATATTTTATTCAATTCATCTTCTGATACATCAATAAACACATCCATTTCTTTTAAGGCATTATGTAAATCATTGCGATGTAATAGATTGGGTCGATTCAAAGCATCTTCCTGAGTGTTATCACTGTGTTTTTTGCTTTTACCTAAGTCCTTAATACCATTGGGATAACAACGATTGGGCAATAAATTATTAATGATCAAAGCCCAAATAAGCATGACAATAATATTAATAGTAATCGGTGTCAGCATATACCAATACCCCAAATCTGCGATAGCACTGCCACCCACAACGGCTGTTAAGGCGGTTGCGCCACCCGGCGGATGTAAAGAACGTGTTAAATACATAACAAAAATGGCGAGAGAAACAGCTAATGACGCGGCTATTAAAGGATCTGAAATGAGCTTTGCAATGGAAATACCTATAAATGCCGATAGCAAATGACCGGCGATAAAGGGCCATGGCTGTGACAGAGGCCCTTTAGGGACGGCAAAAAGTAACACCGCCGAAGCCCCCATGGAGGCCACTATCCAGGGCAAGGCATAAGCATCTAAAAATTGTTGGCTAACCAACATAATAAGACCAATACTAACCAATGCGGCCAATGCTGAGATAACTTTTTCATTGACAGAAACGGTTGTCTTAGCGGGACCAAATAATGCTAAAATTTGTTTAAGATTCATATTTAAATAATATTGTTAATAAAATTGTTAATTCAGAGAGAAAAAATACGATAAAGTGCTATAGTCAAATAACACAACACTCTGCAATGCTCTGAGTTTTATCAATTAGAGTGTTCGTTTAATATAGTGTGCGTTTTAAAATAGTATGCTTTTTAATATAGATTGATCTAACGAATAGTGAAAATAATGACAGAAATTGATCTCATCATAAATCAGTTTATTCTTGAGCAAGGTAAATTATACACTTTACCTGAAATCTATCATCAAATAGATAAAAAAATACAGTCCAAAACAGCATCCATTAATGAAATTGAAAATATCATTAGTACGGATGCAATTTTAACAGCCAAAGTTTTAAAAATGGCCAATAGTTCTATCTATGCCTTTAGGGCTGAAATTAGCACATTAAATCGTGCCCTTACATTGATAGGCATCAATGAAATAAAAACATTATTCTTGTTGAGTCAATGTCTGGTAATTTTAGCAATGCCTCACAATGCCCCAGCATTAAGTTTGAATCCTTTTGGCTACGCAGCATTTATTTAGCATTAATCGCTAAGCGCCTTGCGCTAAAAATCAAACTGTCAAACCCGGATAAACTCTTTGTTGCAGCAATTATGAGTAGGCTGGGGCAGCTAATTTGTTGTTCCACCATGCCTGCAAAAGTCACTCAAATTCTTGACTCACATATAAAAACACCGAATGAGGCTGAACTTGACATCGAAACAAGAGTTTTAGGTTTTACCTACAACCAACTCAGTGCAAAAATATTATCCCATTGGAAGCTTCCCGAAGAAATCATTCTCAGCCTCCAACATTTACATGAACCACACATTGTAGCCGATCCGACATTGCAAATGGAAAATGCCATTTTAAATGTAGCGACTATTGTTAGTGGATTACTTGAAATTGATGATTTAAGTTCAGGGATTGAAGATAACAATGAACAAGCAAAGCTTTATCTAGCTCAAATACATCCTGAGATACAAGCGAACCTCGATCTCACTACCGAAAACATGGATACTCTTTTATTTGAAATAGAATTGGATGCACTGGAAATTTTGGGAATTATTTTTCCCAATACATCTCTTATATTTTAGAGAAACTATTTACTACTTAATGTGGCTATACTTAACCGGACACACAACTTAAAATAACTAAAAGATAAAAAGTGTGACCTAAAATGAATGATCAAACAAAAAACCGAATAAAAGCTATACATCAGAATTTAAAGAATCAGCTGTCAAATTAGCTAATGAGACGGATCAACCCGTTTCTCAGACTGCCAGGGAGCTAGGTGTTAATGTAAATACTCTACATACCTGGATCAGTAAATATTCCAAACCGGTGAAGACGGTAGCCAATAGAAGTGATGAACACATTTATGATGAAGTAAAACGTCTGAAAAAGAATTGGCAAAAGTGATTCAGGAGCGTGATTTATTAAAAAGGCCACAGCGTACTTTGCAAGGGAAACTTTGTGAAGTACGCATGGATAACTGATCAGGCTAAAGATTACCCGGTAACGATTCTGTGCCGTTTTATGGATGTTTCCGTAGTTGCTATTATGATTGGGTTAGCTCTCCTAAAACGGATAGAGAGAAAGAAAATGAAGTGATGTGTCAACACTTTTCCGGACAGTTTTCTAAATATTTTTTGGCTGTTTCAAGTGATTTTTGTCATTTTGTATTTCCTATCATTTTAGTTTCTCATGTTAACTTTAAATAGATGAAGAGAAAGGGCTTTGCCCTCTGGAACGATAGAGCCGTTCCATTCACCCAAGGTATTTTCACAACGGTAATGATCCTGTTACAATATCTTCACGGCACAGGCTGAGGAGCCGATGGCCGTCAACGGTAATGGGCGGCATTTATGTCGCCTTTTACCCTCTTCAATCAATCGATTTAAGCTATTTCCTGCTGTATTTCATAATCGATTGGTGACAAATAATCATTAGCCGAATGAAGTCGCTCCCGATTATAAAATACCTCAATATATTCAAATATTGCCTGCTTTGCTTCTACTCTGGTTTTGAATCGACAATGGTGCGTCAATTCAGTTTTCAAACTATGAAAGAAGCTCTGATACAGCATTGTCCCAGCAATTTCCTTTGCGGCTCATAGACTGAATTATGTTATGATCCGACAATATTTTTCTATGACTATCAGAGGCATATTGGCTACCTCGGTCAGTATGCCAAAGCAATCCATCCATTGGTTTACGCTTCCATATGGCCATCAGTAAGCATCATTGACTAGCGGCTTTCATTCGCTCATCCATCGACCAGCCAACAATTTGCCTAGAGAATAAGTCAATGACAACCGCTAAATATAACCAGCCTTCCTTGGTGGCAATATAGGTAATATCACCCACATAGTAGCGATCAGGTTGAGAGACAGTAAACTCTCTTCCAGTAAATTTGGAGATATACGCTTATTATGCTTGGAATTAGTCGTCGCTTTAAAGCGTCTCTTCGTTTACAAAACAAACCGGCTTTTTCATTAATCGACCAATTCTCCGGCGGCTTATATGAACGCCTTTTTCAGCCAGTTTTCTTTTAAGACGACGGGTTCCATAAGTCTTGCGACTGTCTTCAAACAGTTTTTTAGCTGCTCAGTAAGCGCTTCATTTTCTTTCTCTATCCGTTTTAGGAGAGCTAACCCAATCATAATAGCAACTACGGAAACATCCATAAAACGGCACAGAATCGTTACCGGGTAATCTTTAGCCTGATCAGTTATCCATGCGTACTTCACAAAGTTTCCCTTGCAAAGTACGCTGTGGCCTTTTTAATAAATCACGCTCCTGAATCACTTTTGCCAATTCTTTTTCAGACGTTTTACTTCATCATAAATGTGTTCATCACTTCTATTGGCTACCGTCTTCACCGGTTTGGAATATTTACTGATCCAGGTATGTAGAGTATTTACATTAACACCTAGCTCCCTGGCAGTCTGAGAAACGGATTGATCCGTCTCATTAGCTAATTTGACAGCTGATTCTTTAAATTCTGATGTATAGCTTTTATTCGGTTTTTGTTTGATCATTCATTTTAGGTCACACTTTTTATCTTTTAGTTATTTTAAGTTGTGTGTCCGGTTAAGTATAGCCACATTAAAGCGCTTACTGAGCAGCTAAAAAACTGTTTGAAGACAGTCGCAAGACTTATGGAACCCGTCGTCTTAAAAGAAAACTGGCTGAAAAAGGCGTTCATATAAGCCGCCGGAGAATTGGTCGATTAATGAAAAAAGCCGGTTTGTTTTGTAAAACGAAGAGACGCTTTAAAGCGACGACTAATTCCAAGCATAATAAGCGTATATCTCCAAATTTACTGGAAAGAGAGTTTACTGTCTCTCAACCTGATCGCTACTATGTGGGTGATATTACCTATATTGCCACCAAGGAAGGCTGGTTATATTTAGCGGTTGTCATTGACTTATTCTCTAGGCAAATTGTTGGCTGGTCGATGGATGAGCGAATGAAAGCCAAGCTAGTCAATGATGCTTTACTGATGGCCATATGGAAGCGTAAACCAATGGATGGATTGCTTTGGCATACTGACCGAGGTAGCCAATATGCCTCTGATAGTCATAGAAAAATATTGTCGGATCATAACATAATTCAGTCTATGAGCCGCAAAGGAAATTGCTGGGACAATGCTGTATCAGAGAGCTTCTTTCATAGTTTGAAAACTGAATTGACGCACCATTGTCGATTCAAAACCAGAGTAGAAGCAAAGCAGGCAATATTTGAATATATTGAGGTATTTTATAATCGGGAGCGACTTCATTCGGCTAATGATTATTTGTCACCAGTCGATTATGAAATACAGCAGGAAATAGCTTAAATCGATTGATTGAAGAGGGGTAAAGGCGACATAAATGCCGCCCATTACCGTTGACGGCCATCGGCTCCTCAGCCTGTGCCGTGAAGATATTGTAACAGGATCATTACCGTTGTGAAAATACCTTGGGTGAATGGAACGGCTCTATCGTTCCAGAGGGCAAAGCCCTTTCTCTTCATCTGTTTAAAGTTAACATGAGAAACTAAAATGATAGGAAATACAAAATGACAAAAATCACTTGAAACAGCCAAAAAATATTTAGAAAACTGTCCGGAAAAGTGTTGACACATCAATGGGATTGGTTTCAGTGGCACCAAAACCCAATACCAGCAAGCCTTGCAAAGTAAATAACCTCTATCCATATTTGCTCAAAGGAATTGATATTAATAGGAATAACCAGGTTTGGTGCACAGATATCACGTATTTACGGATGCCACATGGATTTGTCTACCTAAGTGCTGTTATGGACTGGAGTAGCCGTTTTGTGCTGTCCTGGGAAGTGTCAACCAGCATGGAAGAAAGCTTTTGTATCAGTAGTCTGGAAACAGCACTGCGACGATATGGAAAGCCAGAAATCTTCAATACGGATCAAGGTGCTCAATATACTAGCAGAGCATTTACAGGTGTTCTAAAGGCCAATGATATAAAAATCAGCATGGACGGCAAAGGCAGAGCAATGGATAACATTATGATTGAACGACTCTGGCGAAGTGTAAAATATGAGGAAATTTACCTCAAGGATTACCAAAGTATTGATGAGCTAAAGAGCTCATTAAAGGAATATTTTGAGTTTTACAACCATGAACGACCACACAGTACACACGGTGGAAAAACGCCTGCAGAGATCTATGGCGTGATGAAAGAAGTTGTTCCAGACTTAAAACGGGCAGCATGATGAGAGGATAATCAACTTTACTGGCAACCGCCTTGTCCACATATCCACAGGCCAAGCCAGTAGCCCTGAGATATATCGCAAGCGTCTCTGGACTACTGGCAGACCTGTGGATATGTGGATAAGACTAATACTATAAATAACCAACAGAATTATATCTTAATATTTGAGAAAGCTGTCTTGACAATGGGGTCCACTGTAGTTTTCTATACCAATGAATTAAAAAATACCTACTATTCTTTCTCAATAAAACCCGAAATATCAACCGTTAAAATAGCGTTCAAGCCAAAAACAGAAGAGCCCTCATTGGTTTCCTATAATCCGGGCATGCTTGACTCTGAGCCTAATATTTCAAAATCCTATAAATTTAAACCATTAAACAAAGCAATACAAAATGATAATCCGGCCTGGTTAGGAAAAAAGTGGCCTGGAGATAAAACCAATTGGTCTAATGATTTCCCCTTTTACATCAATGTATTTATTCAGGATGCCAACCAAAAACAATCATCCTCTGAAAATAGAGATGCCGTTTTTTCCATAAAAACCAATCTAACACCCTTTATTACACAAAATATTACAGCAATAAAGTTATCTTTACTGGAAAGAAATAAAAGCCAACTTGATCAATTTATTGCATTCCATCAACAAGCAATGGATGCTAAAACTGAGGGGGATGATAAATTTTATTTAAGTGTTAATAAGGCCTTTAAATTATCCAAAGACCGTCAAGCCAATAAACATAGCAGTCATTTGCATGGGGAGTTGACGCTCTATTTACCAAAAACATTTAAAAGTCATTTAGAGCCTTATACATCCTTGGGACAAACAATTGATCTAGGGGAACTCAGTATAAAAAGCATTCGCCTTGATGGCAAACAGATTACCTTTGAGATCAGAGGTGAATTGCAAAAACTGGTGCAATTAAAACTGTATAATAAGGCTGATGAATTAATATCTGAGGTGTTTGAGTTACAGCATATTGAGAACAACAAAGCACATCTAAGCCTCGCTTATCAGGGCAATATTGATAAATTTAAAGTCGTTATGGCGCAAAGTCTGGCCGAAAAGAAATATCCCTTTTCTTTTTCGGACCAGTAATAACACACTTTTTAATATCGAATGGCTATTTACATTGCCCTTATTTACGTTGCCATTGCCCCGATGCATTCTGATACATCCAGCCTGATGCGATCTTATTTATCCAGGTTTTGCTAAAAGTTTTCTGAATATCAGCTTGCCATTCTGGGTGTCCATTAGCCGTCGCTATTTCCGTATACAATGCCATTCTATCGCTATTCTCAGACTTCACTAATTTTTTTACCGTCGATTTTTGTTTAATGGATAAACCTTTTTGACTGACGATGGCAATTAAGCCATTATTCGTAAATCCTACGGCACCAGAATTGTAATAAGCACTCAGTTTTGATTGTCGCTTGCCCATACTTTTGCGAATAGAATTGATTTTCGGCGTATTAATAGAAATGTTTGCCTGTCCTGCAGCAGATGCCGTAGGAACAAAGAAATCAACAATAGCAACTAAGGCTCTGGTAGAAAAAGGACGTGCTTGATTAGCGGGATTAAAATTAAGTAAACCTTGACTATTATTAACATCAGTTTCAGAATTTTTCTTCTGCCCATCTACAGGTCTTACGGATTTTAAAACATCATCAACAATCAACTCAGCCGCTTTTTCTGCGGCCGCCGCAGGAAAATAGATGTTTATCGTGACACAGGATACTGCGGTCAGGCTAAAGAATAATAGGGCAAATAAGTGATTAAGAGGATAGCTTCGTAAAGTATTTGTTGCTGTTTTCATAGTTTCACCAATACGGGTCATGTTAATGTCTAATGTTTAATGTTTTCGATAGTATTGCATAGTTTTACTGAATCAAAACTGAATTAGTGCTTTGATTCTCAATGAGCAGTCATCAATTACTCAATAGTGGCCTCATTGGCAAGTTGAATAGCTTTTAGGCGTGATGTTAGAGTTGACCAACTGACCTGCCGTTGAAAGCCCATAACGTCAATTCTGGGAATGCCACCACCTTTAACAATATAGTAGCTATTTCCCTTTGCTTCAACTCCGGACATCTGACAAACATTGTTTTTTAGTTTACAACTTAAACCGATCTTGTCATAGCGAAAGGATTCAAAAAAGCTTAAAAAGGTGCGTGACAATAAACCTGAAGCACCACCCAAACTAGAGATATTATCAATGGCTGTCTGACTTATACGATGCCGACTATCATCATTTTCAGGTGTTTTGAGGCTCGCATCAAAAGCAACGGGTTCCCAGGCACTGAGCTCAAGATCATGTAAATAACCACCAATACGCCCTTCTATTTGTCCAAAATTATAGGTTTTTGTCAATGATTCTAGGCTCAGGTTTATTAAATCGATATTGGCAAACAATTGTGCATAATCTTGTAAGGGTTCATCAATTCGCAAATCTTTTATAATGACAACTCCATCAAAGACTTTAAGCATTAATGCGCCACCTACCGTTAAATATTGTTCATTATAGGTGGTTGATGGAATCACTGCAGATAAACTTCCAGCTAATAAGGGCCAGTCATAATGTTCCGACAATAATGCTAATGACACGGGTTTGATCATCCCATCAACGGTTAAAGTCATCCCTTTGCTATGAGCTTCCTTATTTTTTTTAGATATGGCTTTATTAGATATGTTTTTTTGAGCAGTCCCTCGATTCTGGTGGGCTAATGAGGGATGAATATGGTCAATTTCAAGACTATTGATATGTAAGGCACCATCAAAAATAGGAATGTCTGTCCCTTTTAATAAGCTTAGATAGTCATTATGAAATACAAAATCAAATTTTGCTGCACCTAATGGTAATCCATTGAGTAATAGTTCCTGCCATGATAGATAACTATTCACCGCAGCCTTTGAGGATTTATTATTCCAGTTTAGCTTACCGTTGAGTGCAACCATTGCCAAGTTTTCATTTAATTCAACTGAAAAATCCCTAAATTTTGTATTCGCTGTTATTTTATTTTTATTGATCCTGAAGTGAGCAGTCAGTGCTCCTTCAACTTTAATTTCTTCATAGTCAGTACCTGATAAAATATTATTGAGATAATATTGATTAAAGCCAGCGAGATTGATAATCTCTAAAGAACTATCCAATTGTTTGAATTGCAGCGGTTTCTTATAATCTAACCAGCCTTTAGCATTAAGCTCGATAATCCCTTTTGAGCCTAAACTTAATTGTGCAACATGAATTCGCTGATTATTATAAATCGTAAATCGACTACGCAGTTTTTCTTTACCTGTTAAAGAAACATAGGTGTCACTTTGTAAGATCTCACCCGATAATGCATTAACAGACAAGCTCACATCATAGTCAGCCTTTGATGTTTTTTTCTTATTTTGTTTTAAATTGATAGCACTGGAAAAATTCAGGGCTAAATTTTCTGCCATATCATCACCATATTGATAATGTAGCTCCGATATTTTTCCTTTAATTTTAAGCACATTTAAAACACTTTCTGAA
Source organism: sulfur-oxidizing endosymbiont of Gigantopelta aegis (assembly GCF_016097415.1). NCBI lineage: Bacteria > sulfur-oxidizing endosymbiont of Gigantopelta aegis. Next base: position 2,855,028 of record NZ_JAEHGE010000001.1, read on the forward strand.
GATGTGTTATTAAAATATCCATTAGCCTGGCCGGAAAAGCTTACAATAGCACCTGCCTCTGCTAATTTTTCCGCCATTTCAGATAATTCATATTGTTTTAAATAATCCTGAATCAATGTTTTGAAATATTTATAATCCAGATCGATAGCCTTAAATGACGTAGACCACTTATCATTAGTGAGTTTAATTGCCAGTGATAATTCTGACTTAGATAAGTGTAAATTTTCCAGTGCGAATTCCAGACTATTCTTAGGCTTATCAAAATTGAAGGTAAAATCGGACTCTACTTCTGTCTGATTAATTAAACCTTTGAAGGCAATTTTCCCTTGCTGGCAGCTAATGAGCATTTCTGACAGCACTAGATCTGGGCATGAAATCGTTAATTGACTAACATTTTGATAGGGCGGAGGTAATTTTAACTGAGAAGAATTAATAATGAGTTTTAATGGTGACGATGACAGATCAATTGAAACCATTAATTCATCAAGTTTTAATTGTTGCAAAAATTCAATTTGCTGCTTATTTTGTGAGTCTGAAAGTAGTTGGGCTAGAGATACTTGCCCAATATTTAATTGTATGTTTTTAATCGAAAAACTACGCAGAGAAAATGATAATGCCGATAAAATGATGAGAGTTTGTAATACCCCAATAGCGCTTCGGCGGGAAAAAAAAGAACACTTTACCCTTTGCATGGATTTTAGCATTAAATAGCCACCAGAATTATCAGCATAAAGTTTTCATTATGCTGGAAAAACCCCCGTTGAAAGGTATCGATCACCTCGGTCACAAATGATAGCCACAATCGTTGCGTTTTCAATAGTGGCTGATAATTTTAAAGCAGCAGCGACAGCACCGCCAGAAGAGACCCCGGCAAAGATACCTTCTTCTGCCGCTAAACGTCTGACCGTCGTTTCTGCTTCATCCTGACTGACATCCAATAATTGATCAACTTCATCAGCAGAATAAATCTTAGGTAAATATTCTTCTGGCCAACGACGAATACCCGGTATTTTAGAACCTTCTTCTGGTTGCACACCGACAATTTGAATCATTTCATTTTTTTCTTTTAAAAAACGCGATGTGCCCATTATTGTACCCGTCGTTCCCATGGCACTGACAAAATGCGTAATTTCACCCTCAGTATCACGCCATATTTCAGGCCCCGTCCCTAAGTAATGGGCAATTGGATTATCAGCATTGGAAAACTGATCCAACACAATCCCCTCGCCCTTTGCTTCCATTTCTCTGGAGAGATCAATCGCGGCTTCCATGCTGCCTTCAGCAGGCGTTAGAATAATCTCTGCACCAAAAGCCTTCATGCTACCGCGACGTTCTTCACTCATGTTGTCAGGCATAATGAGGATCATTCTATAGCCCTTGATTGCCGCCGCCATCGCCAGCGCAATTCCGGTATTACCACTGGTCGCTTCAATCAGCGTATCACCCGGCTTAATATCACCTCGCTGTTCAGCACGTTTTATCATACTCAAAGCAGGACGATCTTTAACCGAACCTGCTGGATTATTGCCTTCAAGTTTGACCAAAATCTGGTTTGTCGTATTTCCGGGTAAACGCTGTAAGCGGACTAATGGGGTGTTGCCTACAAATTCTTCAATCGTGGGATAATTCATACTGTTCCAATATAGATAATGGTATCGTTTTTTTAATAAGATGCGGGTTATTTTAACGCTTTATGCTATATTCGTAAAATATAGCATACATTATAGGAAAGTTTATATGTCACAAAGTTTAGCCATACTTGATCAACAAAAAGCGCTAGAACGCGTTTCAGGTAATAAAAAATTAGCGGATGATTTATTAGCCATGTTGATAAAAGAACTGCCTGACTATAAACTGACCATCAAAGCTGAACTGCAAAAACAAGATAAAGAAGAACTGCGTAAGATAATCCACAAAATCCATGGTGGCCTGCGCTATTTGGGTGCTCCCGCATTGATGGATATCATCAGTCAAACAGATTATCAGTTATTTGACTTAAGTGACGACCAACTGAATAGTAATATTGAAACAATTTTCATGGAAATAGATCGCTTGCTTGAACTGGGGAAATATCCCGAGTAAATGGCTAACGACGGGCATTTACCTCAAGTAACTTAATCTTCCATTGCAATGAGTCAACATCAATTGTCTTGTCTTTTTTAGATTCAGACAAATTTTTGGCAAAAAGCTCTGGTTCTAATAAAATATGGCTGTCAATTTTTTTACTTTGCTGGGCAGCTAGGCGGGTATCAATTTTATGCTTTAATTGCAGTACCGACTGACAATTATTGGGGGTTGGACATTTGAATAATGATATTTGCAATATAATTGACTGTAGACGATAACGTGGCGAGTTATTTTTTATCTCTGCATTGAGTTTATAGAAGTTACCATAAGACCATTTGTGCTCAACCGTTGAAAGCTCAACCTGCTCCAAAGGAATTAGATGCTTTTTCTTTTCAACACGATTATCTTCTTGGAAATAGAAAAATACAGCGGTAATAACCATCACCAGTGCCAGTGCAATAACGACTTTACCAAAAGTGGGTTTCTTAATAGTGATATAGACCAATAGAAAAACAACAATTAAACTAACAACAGCACCAATAACAAATCCCATCCATCTACTCCATTATGCTCTCCCCATTATCATGGGAAGAGAAAATTATTAGTCACTCGACTGTTGCAAACGACGTTGCTGAACTGCTTTTGATAGTTGTTTCAATACGTTAAGACTATCTTCCCAATTGATACATGCATCGGTGATACTCTGACCATACTGAAGGTCTTCTTTATTATTGCAATTCTGACGCCCTTCAACTAAATGGCTTTCTATCATCGCACCAATAATACGCTTATCACCATCAGCAACTTGTTGACTGACGTTTTCAGCCACATCAATTTGTTTCTTAAATTGTTTCTGGCTATTGGCATGACTAAAGTCAATCATCAAATTGGGTACCAGAGAAGAGCTTTCCATGTCTTGTGCCACCGCTTCGACATGAGAGGCATCATAATTTGGCTCGGCACCACCACGTAAAATAATATGACAATCTTCATTACCTGAGGTGGAAAATATCGCCGATTTACCTTGTTTCGTGACCGATAAAAACACATGTGGCCGACTTGATGAAGAGATTGCATCAATGGCAACACGACTACCACCATCAGTGGCATTTTTAAATCCAACAGGACACGATAAACCTGAAGCCAATTCACGATGTACCTGACTTTCGGTTGTCCGGGCGCCAATGGCTCCCCAGCTGATTAAATCTGCCACATATTGTGGAGAAATCAGATCCAAAAATTCTGTTGCTGTGGGAATTCCCATGTTATTAACATTCACTAGAAATTCACGAGCAATTCCCAAACCCTTATTAATTTTAAATGAACCATCTAGATCAGGATCATTAATAAGACCTTTCCAACCGACAGTCGTTCGCGGTTTTTCAAAATAAACACGCATTACGATTAATAAATCGTCACTTAATTTTTCCCGGGTGGCTTTTAATAAGTGGGCATATTCAGTCGCTGCTTTAACATCATGAATAGAACATGGGCCGATAATAATAATTAGCCGATCATCTTCACCGCTTAGGATCTTATGAATTTCCTGACGCGCATTTGACACCGTTATTTTGGCATTTTCTGTACTTGGAAATTGCTCATGAATTTTTTCCGGAGCAATTACTTCATTTATACCAAGAATACGTAAATCGTCAGTTACAATAGTCATACCAAATTTCCAAATGGTTTATTAAAAATAATCTTAAGGCGTATTTAAGCCACAAAATCGGTGATTATAGCACAATAAAAAAAACAATAATCCGTAACACAAAGAATTATTATTTAACTGAAATGACTTTATTGCCTTTTTGAATCCAGTTTTTTATGCCGCGCTGCACATGATAAACCTGAGTATAGCCTAATTTCTTATCTAAAAAATGAGCAACTGTACCGGTTCGATTTCCGGTCCGACAAATTAAAATAAACTTGTCATTTTTAGCCACTATTTTATCCAATGCTTGTAACCATGTTTCAACATTATAATTACCTTTGGAGTCAAAAAAAGTAATTAAGTGACTATTTTCAACAATACCGGTCGATTGCCATTCATCATAGCGACGAAGATCAATAATGGGGACATTATCTGCAAGCATTTGTTTAAGTTGTTTATTACCTAAATTCACTACCTCAGCGGCAACATCAGATAAAAAGAACAGGGAAATAAAACAGACAGTCAAAAATGAATTAATTAGTTTGGCACGACAGATCATAGCAAAATCCTAAAATGAGGCCCTAAAAGATAAAACCGGATTTTAGCATATACTAATATATTTTGACAAAGAGAAGGAAAAAAACCAGCAAAACTCGGTGAAGTAACTTATTCTTATGAATTAAGCTGAAAACAGCATTTTTTGTTTGCCTGATGCTTTTTAAAATTTTTTTTGTTCTTTCTTTCTAAATAGCAGGCACGGGAGATGCTGCGTTTAATCGACGCATTTTCCCTAAAATAGGTTTATTTTCTTATTTTTACAGGTCTCATCTCCTCATAATCGTCTCTGTACAATAAAAAATCCATTAAATGTTCCCAGGAGTCCATCACAAAAAAGGTAATAACCCCTCTGAACTTTTCCCACATTAATTTTTTAGAGCCAAACTTTTTACGACAAGCTTGATAAGCCCCATCGGTTAATTCAAAAATTTGATGGAAATAAAAAGCCAGCAAGGTTAACAGATACATATTAAAGCTCAGGTGCTTCTTCCCATGACCATAATTATGCTCAATGTGATAGCCTTGGTTCTTTAATGTGTTGAAACATTCGTTTTCTATTTTCCAACGACATCGACCCGCCTGGGTCATTGTTTGAATATTATGTTCACTGATCTTTATGTCGGTGACCCAGCTATTTCGGTAGATAATTTTCCCTGCGGTATTGGTGAGGGTATATTCAAAAAGTTAACTTCAATGGCATTTTTTCGCCATGTAAATGGACATTATTTTTCCATCGATAATGATGTTGGTGCCCTTTTTCGTCAATCCAGTCCATTGATGGGAGTTCAGAAAATGCTTCAAGCCATTCAAATAAATATGTGTGATCACCAGGTTTGGCAACCAATAAATAATGCATCATTTCTTCAATTATATCTTCTATCATAGGTTGATGTGACATCAAACCATCACCACAAATCATAAATCCTTGTCTTGGATGTGCTTTTTTAGATTGGCTATAAAACGTTTGGCTGCATTACTTTCACAATCCTGTTTTTTGTACCATCCGTATTTTGTATTGCTTCAGGCATGACAGGGAGCACTTGTTTTTTATCGGGGTGCATAATGGCACCTTGTAAAACAGCATGACTGTAGGTTATTTCACCCGTTCTATGTTCTTTATGAAGACAACAGTCACAATGGATTTGCTTAGAGGAATAATATTGCGTGCCATCAATAACACAAAGCAATGTGTTGGGTAATATGGCATACTCTTCAAGATGCTTAATGTGGCTATACTTAACCGGACACACAACTTAAAATAACTAAAAGATAAAAAGTGTGACCTAAAATGAATGATCAAACAAAAAACCGAATAAAAGCTATACATCAGAATTTAAAGAATCAGCTGTCAAATTAGCTAATGAGACGGATCAACCCGTTTCTCAGACTGCCAGGGAGCTAGGTGTTAATGTAAATACTCTACATACCTGGATCAGTAAATATTCCAAACCGGTGAAGACGGTAGCCAATAGAAGTGATGAACACATTTATGATGAAGTAAAACGTCTGAAAAAGAATTGGCAAAAGTGATTCAGGAGCGTGATTTATTAAAAAGGCCACAGCGTACTTTGCAAGGAAACTTTGTGAAGTACGCATGGATAACTGATCAGGCTAAAGATTACCCGGTAACGATTCTGTGCCGTTTTATGGATGTTTCCCGTAGTTGCTATTATGATTGGGTTAGCTCTCCTAAAACGGATAGAGAGAAAGAAAATGAAGCGCTTACTGAGCAGCTAAAAAACTGTTTGAAGACAGTCGCAAGACTTATGGAACCCGTCGTCTTAAAAGAAAACTGGCTGAAAAAGGCGTTCATATAAGCCGCCGGAGAATTGGTCGATTAATGAAAAAAGCCGGTTTGTTTTGTAAAACGAAGAGACGCTTTAAAGCGACGACTAATTCCAAGCATAATAAGCGTATATCTCCAAATTTACTGGAAAGAGAGTTTACTGTCTCTCAACCTGATCGCTACTATGTGGGTGATATTACCTATATTGCCACCAAGGAAGGCTGGTTATATTTAGCGGTTGTCATTGACTTATTCTCTAGGCAAATTGTTGGCTGGTCGATGGATGAGCGAATGAAAGCCAAGCTAGTCAATGATGCTTTACTGATGGCCATATGGAAGCGTAAACCAATGGATGGATTGCTTTGGCATACTGACCGAGGTAGCCAATATGCCTCTGATAGTCATAGAAAAATATTGTCGGATCATAACATAATTCAGTCTATGAGCCGCAAAGGAAATTGCTGGGACAATGCTGTATCAGAGAGCTTCTTTCATAGTTTGAAAACTGAATTGACGCACCATTGTCGATTCAAAACCAGAGTAGAAGCAAAGCAGGCAATATTTGAATATATTGAGGTATTTTATAATCGGGAGCGACTTCATTCGGCTAATGATTATTTGTCACCAGTCGATTATGAAATACAGCAGGAAATAGCTTAAATCGATTGATTGAAGAGGGGTAAAAGGCGACATAAATGCCGCCCATTACCGTTGACGGCCATCGGCTCCTCAGCCTGTGCCGTGAAGATATTGTAACAGGATCATTACCGTTGTGAAAATACCTTGGGTGAATGGAACGGCTCTATCGTTCCAGAGGGCAAAGCCCTTTCTCTTCATCTGTTTAAAGTTAACATGAGAAACTAAAATGATAGGAAATACAAAATGACAAAAATCACTTGAAACAGCCAAAAAAATATTTAGAAAACTGTCCGGAAAAGTGTTGACACATCAGCTTATGTCGTCTGAGTCGTTCAAATAAATCTTTAAATGCAGGTGCAAATGTTTTAGAGGGTATGAGATCCAAAATGTCTCTTAGTTGACTATTTTTAGGAATTTTTCAACATTAAAAGAGTGCGTAAATTATTTTGATTCTGTTCCTCTTCCATCTGTTTCTGAAATTCACTTAAAGAGGGATCTTGAAAATACATGCAGGCAAAAGCACTCATAAGCACATCATGTTGACTGTAATCACACTTTCCTTGTACTCGGCTATCTTTGATTGCATGAAAGTGCAGTGAGATGGCCTGTTTCAGGGCAGAAAAACTTAAATGTTTTTTTTGCTGACTTAAAGAGGCCAAAATTCACAGTACCAAGCATATAAAAGGGAAATGTTTTTTAACATGAAGTCATTCAACCAATTGAAAAACAAGAGTTTGATCTCTTGTTTCTCAAAATGCAAGCTTTTTATTCGATTTTTTTAATTTTGCTAAAGTTACTGCGAAAAGTTTTTTTATTTCTGCTTGGTAAGCACCACTACAACTCAATTGGTCATCTCAGCGAGAATTGCTGGAAAAAACTTATGTTTTATGTATGGGGGCTTATTAAAGAGTATGAGCGTAGTGCTATCAGTTATTACTGAACTGAATTCTAGGCATGAAATTGTGCTGGATTTTAATATTGCTGCGCTTCGTGCCTCAGCAGCACCCTACACTTGTGCGAGTGATATTTGTAAGACAGTAGGATGCTGCTGAGGAACGAAGCGCATCACAAATGCTACAAACTAAACAATATTGTTAATTATTCACCAAAACACAGGTTAATTAAACGGTATTTAAAAAACTTATGTCTATGCTGATTTTTTATACTGGAACAGTCATTAACACAAGAAATACGCAGGCTAACACAAATAAAGTCATCATCTCATCTACCCTGACTAAAAAATGAGAATGTCCCTATACTTGAATCCATACTTACTCGAGAGTTAAGATTATATTATGATTTCAGGTAAACTAATTCCGTGAATAATGTGGCTATACTTAACCGGACACACAACTTAAAATAACTAAAAGATAAAAAGTGTGACCTAAAATGAATGATCAAACAAAAAACCGAATAAAAGCTATACATCAGAATTTAAAGAATCAGCTGTCAAATTAGCTAATGAGACGGATCAACCCGTTTCTCAGACTGCCAGGGAGCTAGGTGTTAATGTAAATACTCTACATACCTGGATCAGTAAATATTCCAAACCGGTGAAGACGGTAACCAATAGAAGTGATGAACACATTTATGATGAAGTAAAACGTCTGAAAAAGAATTGGCAAAAGTGATTCAGGAGCGTGATTTATTAAAAGGCCACAGCGTACTTTGCAAGGGAAACTTTGTGAAGTACGCATGGATAACTGATCAGGCTAAAGATTACCCGGTAACGATTCTGTGCCGTTTTATGGATGTTTCCGTAGTTGCTATTATGATTGGGTTAGCTCTCCTAAAACGGATAGAGAGAAAGAAAATGAAGCGCTTACTGAGCAGCTAAAAAACTGTTTGAAGACAGTCGCAAGACTTATGGAACCCGTCGTCTTAAAAAGAAAACTGGCTGAAAAAGGCGTTCATATAAGCCGCCGGAGAATTGGTCGATTAATGAAAAAAGCCGGTTTGTTTTGTAAAACGAAGAGACGCTTTAAAGCGACGACTAATTCCAAGCATAATAAGCGTATATCTCCAAATTTACTGGAAAGAGAGTTTACTGTCTCTCAACCTGATCGCTACTATGTGGGTGATATTACCTATATTGCCACCAAGGAAGGCTGGTTATATTTAGCGGTTGTCATTGACTTATTCTCTAGGCAAATTGTTGGCTGGTCGATGGATGAGCGAATGAAAGCCAAGCTAGTCAATGATGCTTTACTGATGGCCATATGGAAGCGTAAACCAATGGATGGATTGCTTTGGCATACTGACCGAGGTAGCCAATATGCCTCTGATAGTCATAGAAAAATATTGTCGGATCATAACATAATTCAGTCTATGAGCCGCAAAGGAAATTGCTGGGACAATGCTGTATCAGAGAGCTTCTTTCATAGTTTGAAAACTGAATTGACGCACCATTGTCGATTCAAAACCAGAGTAGAAGCAAAGCAGGCAATATTTGAATATATTGAGGTATTTTATAATCGGGAGCGACTTCATTCGGCTAATGATTATTTGTCACCAGTCGATTATGAAATACAGCAGGAAATAGCTTAAATCGATTGATTGAAGAGGGGTAAAAGGCGACATAAATGCCGCCCATTACCGTTGACGGCCATCGGCTCCTCAGCCTGTGCCGTGAAGATATTGTAACAGGATCATTACCGTTGTGAAAATACCTTGGGTGAATGGAACGGCTCTATCGTTCCAGAGGGCAAAGCCCTTTCTCTTCATCTGTTTAAAGTTAACATGAGAAACTAAAATGATAGGAAATACAAAATGACAAAAATCACTTGAAACAGCCAAAAAAATATTTAGAAAACTGTCCGGAAAAGTGTTGACACATCAGACTGCCATGGTTTCATACATCACATCAGTCCAGTCCTCAAAGGTCATCACACGGAACAATGTCAGCATTGAAATAGAAATATCATCCCATAACACCGGATTGATAGTAGCGAAGAAGGTACTGCCTATTGCTGCATAGATATAAAAGATAATAAACATCAATGCCACAATATAACCCAGTTGTGGCATTGCTTTGAGCAGTGAATTGAGCAGCATTTTAAGTTCAGGAATTATAGAAACCATTCTTAACACCCGAAAAATTCGAATCAAGCGCCCAATAATAGCTAATTCACTGTCTTCCACGGGAATTAAACTGGTAATAACAATCACGGTATCAAAAATATTCCAGCCCTGTTTAAAAAAATTCCGTTTCTTATCTTCACCTAAAAAACGAATAACAATTTCTGTGAGAAAGAAAAAGGTGATAAACCAATCCAACAAATGAATAAACCATAGGGTGGTTGGCGAGATATCATAGGTTTTAGCACCAATAACCAGTGCTGAAAAAATAATAATTGAAATAACAAAGAGTTCAAAAATTTTATTACTGCGAATACGATTAAATTTCGCTTGTAGTGATAATGACTGCATAATTTATACTTATTGACTTAAAAATTGGTTTTGATAACTAATTTTAGCGACGCGCATCTAGCATTAGTCCCTTCATATCCTTAATAGCCTGATCAAGACCACAAAATAACGCCTGAGCGATGATGGCATGGCCAATATTCAACTCTTCAATATCCATCAATGCTGCAATTGCTTGGACATTATGATAATGCAATCCATGTCCAGCATTGACTTGTAAGCCGAGTGACTTAGCATATAAAACGCCTTCTTTAATGCGTTCAAATTCCTTTTTTTGCTCTTTGCCCTGATAGTCAGCATAGTGACCGGTATGAATTTCAATCACTGGTGCTTTAACCTGTGCTGCGGCATCGATTTGTTTTTTATCCGCGTCTATAAACAATGAAACTCTGATATCAGCCGCTGCTAGACGTTGACAGGCATCAGTCATTTTATCTATCTGTGAAGCCACATCTAAACCACCTTCGGTGGTAAGTTCAGCTCTTTTTTCTGGCACCAAACAACAATCAGAGGGCTTCACTTTTTCAGCGATGGCCAGCATCGGATCAGTGACAGCCATTTCAAGATTCATGCGTGTTTGTAAGACATCGTTAATCAAGTACACATCACGCTCTTGTATATGCCGCCTGTCTTCACGTAAATGCAAAGTGATGGCATCGGCCCCTGCAAACTCAGCATCCATTGCCGCTTTTACTGGATCAGGATATCGCGTTCCCCTCGCCTGTCTCAAAGTGGCAATATGGTCAATATTAACACCCAGTAAAATTTCCGGTGAATTGCTCAAGTTTATATCCTCTTATCTAAATTTTATATCTGTTATATATTAAAAAAAGACGAATGTTTAACAATATAATTGCTTAAACATCTCACGACTTTTTAATGGCTGACTACCCAATTGCTCAGCAAGCGCCCATTTTAATAGTTGTTTACTTTCTTGCAAGGTTTTCTGATCATTTAATTGTGCCTGTGACAAATTCAATAAGGTTTTACCACTAATCAGCAAACTTTTTGTCCCTTCAAGTGGATTTTCAGTAGGTCCTGCATCTATAAAGTAATGATAGTTTTTGTGACTTTCAATGCTGCTACCGGTATTAATATCCAGCTCAAAGTTCAAACCATAACCAAGATATTCCAATAGCTTGAGTTCAAATAACCTTAAAGGCAATTCAAGATTCATCATTTCTGAGGCATGTTGGGATTGTTGTTGAGGCTTTTTGTTAGAAGATTGTGAAAAAAGACTAATAATATGAATATAAAGCTCAAAGATTTCAGTGCAGTCTGAGTGAGTAGGCAGAAGACGCAATAATAATTCGTTAAGATAATAGGCACAATAGAGTGATTTACCGGATAAGCGCCATAAATTCAAAGAATTGTCACTTTCTTCACATAATTCAACGCTTTTTAAAGTCAGCAAATCCCCCTTGCCAACTAAGGATATTTTCAGTTTTTGGAAGGGTTGTAATAAGACAACTTGATTGTTTTTAGCACTTTTACCTTTATTGCCTTTTATGCCTCTGGCAATAGCACTGACTTTACCAACATCCTGAAGAAATAAATTAACAATAACACTGCTATCGCGATAGCTATAAGAATGCAGGACTATCGCAGTTTTATCATCGAGTACGACTCTAGAATGCATCTGTTTTTAAATAATCAAAATAACCTAAACTTTTAAGTGCTTTTTGATCATCAGACCAGCCATCTTTCACTTTAACCCATAGTTTTAAAAACACCTTTTTATCGTACAAGTGCTCCATGGACTTTCGTGCTTGTTTGCCCACTTCTTTCAGTTGTTGGCCTTTGTGTCCAATAATAATGCTTTTTTGATTCCTACGCTCTACCCAGATAACAGCGGATATTTTGATGATCTTTTCTTCTTCTTCAAAGGCTTCGACTTCGACTGCAATCGCATAGGGTACTTCCTGGCCTAATAAACGCATTAATTTTTCACGTATCAGTTCTGAAGCAAGAAAACGATCTGATTTATCCGTTATTTGCTCTTCTGGAAAATAAGCAGGCGATAAATTCAAGTCAGACTCAATATGCGCTTCAAGTTCAGCAACATTCTTACCCTTGGCAGCTGAAACAGGTACGATATGGGCAAAATTGAGGCGCTGACTCAGCTGTTCAAGAAAAGGTAATAAAATCTCTTTATCTTTGATTTTATCAACCTTATTTACCGCCAGGATAATAGGCTGATCGCAGGGCTTGAGTAATTCAATAACATATTCATCTTCTTCCGTTAGCTTAATGCCATCGACAACAAAGACAATCACATCAACATCGTTTAAGGTAGACATGGCTTCTTTGTTCATATAAGTATGAATCGCACCCTTATGTTTTTGGTGCAAGCCCGGTGTATCAATATAAACTGACTGTGCTGTTTTTGTGGTTTTTATGCCTAATAAGCGATGCCGTGTTGTCTGCGGTTTTTTTGAGGTAATACTTAAATGAAAGCCCAAAATGTAATTCAATAAAGTAGATTTACCCACATTGGGACGACCAATAATAGCCACATAGCCACTTCGATAATTGTCAGGGTATTCAGTTTTTGTCATCATTTAATTAAAATTCACGTAGTTGATAAAAGAGTTGATAAAAGAGTTGATAATATAATTGGTAAAAAAGCTAATTAAGGATTGAGCATAAATGCTTATTCAAATTGAATTTTTTCCAACATCAGCTCAGCACTTTTCTGCTCTGCTGCACGTCGGCTACTACCTTCAGCAGTAATGTTGAGTTTAAGTTCTTTGACATGGCAATCAACTTGAAAAATCTGCGCATGTTCTTTGCCATTCACTGAAACAACTGTATATTTAGGCAATTCGAACTTTTTGGCTTGTAGTTGTTCTTGTAAGCGAGTTTTGGGATCTTTTAAATCCAAAGACTTAATATTATCAAGACGTTCTTTATACCATGACAATATACACGCTCTAGCTTCATCAATATTCGAATCAAGTGTTATTGCACCAATAATAGCTTCCATCGCATCGGCCAAAATTGAGGCACGTCGAAAGCCACCGCTTTTAAGCTCACCACCACCTAAGCGGAGGTATTCACCAACGCCCAGTTGACGAGCGATACTGGCTAGCGTATCCCCTTTTACCAATAAAGAACGATAGCGACTCAGATTACCTTCATTTTCATCACTAAAACGTAGGTAAAGCTCTTCAGCCATCACATAGCCAATTACTGAATCACCAAGAAATTCAAGGCGTTCATTATTGTTTTTACCTATACTACGATGACTTAAAGCGGTTTTGAGCAATGATGTTTGATTAAAGGTATAGCCTAATTTCTTGCTTAAACTGTCCAGATTAGTATTCAATTACGAACCAATTCAACCGATTTATTACGTTCAATCACAATAAAAATACTATTAGCAAATTTGATTTTATCATCATATTCAAGGTAGACCGTAACCGTATTATTTGACTTTACTATTTCAAAATCATCTTTAGTGATACTTCTCACTTGATTTACAATCATCCTGTTTTCTATCAGTCGCCAAATTTGACGCTTTGATTTTTGCGTGATGCCCGGTTCCTCTTTTAGAGACTCCAAAATGCGATTCATAGTATTATTACTGATTAAATAAGGCGTAATAATCATCGCTAGATAAGCAAAAAACAAAAAGATGGTAATGACAACCATCCAGCCTACCATGGTAAAGCCTTTTTGTTGTCTGTAATTGAATCGCTGTTTAAGCATTATTTTATCCCTTTTCACCAAGATTATTCACAATATGATATATTTAAGTATAGTAAATCAGAACATTTATTCAATTGAATTGCCAATGCGTTGCCAATAAAGACCTTGACCTACGTCCCAATTAAACCAAATCATAAAGGCTTTGCCAACCAGATTGGCTTCTGGCACTAAACCCCAAAAACGGCCATCATGGCTTTCATCACGATTATCACCCATAACAAAATAATGTCCTTCTGGCACCACCATATCAATCGTGCCATTTTTATAGAATTCGGGCACATACATGTGGCTGAGTTCAGGCTTGCCCGGTACTAATAACAAATCATGTTTCACACCTAATAAATCTTCATTAATTAAGCGAGCACCATTCATTTTTTCACCTGAACCCATGCCCTTATAAGCACCTAAACTCGTCTGACTCATCAGTTTATCATTGATATAAAGTGTTTTATTTTTATAAACCACATGATCACCGGGTATGCCAATGACACGCTTAATAAAGTTAATTTTTGGATTAACTGGAAAACGAAATACCGCCACATCACCATTTTTAGGATGCCCTGAATCAATAATCGTGGTATTTAAAACAGGTAGTTTGACACCATAGCTGAATTTATTCACCAGAATAAAATCACCTACCCATAAATTGGGCATCATGGATTGTGATGGAATGCGGAATGGCTCAAAAATAAAAGAACGAAGCACTAACACAATGAAAAAAACTGGGAATAATGATTTAGCATAGTCAATAATAACCGGATCAGCCAACATAGCATCACGTTCAAGCTCAGTAATCTCTTTCCCTTTACTCGCTATCGCTGCCTGTTGTTTAGCCTGACGGTCTTTTTCCCATAAAAATTTATCTAATAGCCAAATAACACCTGACACAAAGGATAATACGACCAATACTAATGCTATATCAAAATCCATTCTTTTCTCTTTTTTACTTTAAAAATTTGTAATTGTTTAGTGTTACTTGCATATCAACCTAATCCTTACCAATATGCAATACGGCTAAAAATGCTTCTTGAGGAATTTCCACACTACCAACTTGCTTCATGCGCTTTTTACCGGCTTTTTGTTTTTCCAGTAATTTACGCTTACGACTAACATCACCACCATAACATTTGGCGGTGACATTTTTTCGTAAGGCTTTCACATTGGTTCTAGCGATGACTTTAGAGCCGATAGCAGCCTGAATGGCAACATCAAACATTTGCCGTTGAATTAACTCTTTCATTTTTTCAGTTAAATCTCTGCCACGACTCAGGGCTAAATCTTCATGAATAATTATTGATAAGGCATCAACCGATTCACCATTAATCAAAATATCCATTTTAACGAGTTTCGCCGCTTCAAAACGCTCAAAATGATACTCAAGAGAAGCAAAACCACGACTAACGGATTTAAGGCGGTCAAAAAAGTCCAAAACAACTTCATTCATAGGCATTTCAAAGGTCATGTTGACCTGATTACCCACGTATTGCAATTTCTTTTGTACGCCACGTTTTTCAATACACAGACCAATCACATTACCAACATATTCATGAGGTAATAGGATATTAGCTGAAATAATCGGCTCTCGAATTTCATCAATAGTGGAACGATCGGGTAAAGCGGCAGGATTATCCACTTTTATAGTCTCACCCTTAGTCGTCAACACTTCAAAAATAACCGTGGGCGCAGTAGTGATCAAATCCAGATCATATTCACGTTCTAATCGTTCCTGAACAATTTCCATGTGTAACATACCCAGGAAACCACAACGAAAACCAAAGCCTAGTGCCTGAGAAACTTCTGGCTCAAAAAACAAGGCAGCATCATTGAGTTTTAACTTAGATAAGGCTTCACGCAGTCCCTCATAATCATCCGAGGTAACGGGGAAAAGTCCGGCAAAAACACGCGGCTGGATTTCTTTAAATCCTTTTAAGGGTTTATCACAGGGATGAGCAGCGGCAGTAAGCGTATCACCAACAGGTGCACCATAGATGTCTTTAATGCCGGCAATAACATAGCCTACTTCACCAGCCGTTAAATACTCTTTAGCTTCACGTTTAGGTGTAAAGATGCCTACACCATCAACCGTGTGAGCACGTCCGGTAGACATCACTAACATCTTATCGCGACGCTTAAGTGTACCCTGCATGACTCGCACTAAAGAGACCACGCCCAAATAAGAGTCAAACCAGGAATCAATAATTAATGCTTGTAAGGGTGCTTCTCTGTCTCCTTCTGGTGCAGGAATATGTTTAACCAAATACTCTAATAATTCTTCAACGCCTTCACCCGTTTTAGCACTACACTGCGGTGCTTCCATCGCATCAAGACCAATGACTTCTTCAATCTCAGTAATCACTCTATCAGGATCAGCAGCAGGCAAATCAATTTTGTTCAAAACAGGTAGGACTTCTAGCCCCTGTTCAATGGCAGTATAACAATTAGCCACACTTTGCGCTTCAACCCCTTGAGAGGCATCGACAACAAGCAAGGCACCATCACAAGCCGCTAAAGAACGGGAAACTTCATAGGAGAAATCAACATGACCGGGAGTATCAATGAAGTTAAGCTGATAGGTGTTACCATCTTGTGACTTGTAGTCCAGCGAAACGCTCTGCGCCTTAATGGTGATGCCACGTTCACGTTCAATATCCATCGAATCCAGAACCTGAGCTTGCATCTCACGATCAGTCAGACCTCCACAGAGGTGTATTATCCGATCAGCCAAAGTGGACTTACCATGATCAATATGGGCAATAATTGAAAAATTACGTATAAACTCTAATTCAGCCACTCAGTCTCCAGAAGAAAATTCTTTTTTGTCTATTAATAGGCGGAGAATGATAACAAAAAAAGGCGCAAAAGTAGAGCGGTAGCCCTTATTATTCACTCAGGGCTTGTTCAAAAGCTATTTTATCAAAAAAATAGTGACAGATTTCATTTTCCTCAGCATCACAAAGCACGGGTATTAAAATCCCATACCTTTTTTGTAGCTCCGGATCTTTGTCAACATTAATCATTTCGATGGAAATATTATGGCTGGATTCATAGGGCTGGAGTAATAAATACATGTCATCACAAAGGTGACAGCCAATACGGTAGAAAAACTTAAAATGCATAAAGCTTAGCTATCATATTGTATTTTGATGGGCTTAATATTAATGGGTACAAAGTCAGAGAGTTTCTTTAAAATAACTGGCTCATACTGAGCGGCAATAGCGCTATCTGAGCTTGGTTGTGAGCTATCCTGTGAAGAAGGATCAGGAGCGCATCGGGTCAATAAACGCGATATTTTGAACCCCAAAACAAGACCTAACAATGCGCCAATAATCGAAAACAGATCAACGCCTTCTGGCCACCAGCTTTTTGCACTAAAAACAGCTAAACCCGCAAATAAAATCATACTGGCTAGGGGTAATAAATACATAAGAAATGAGCCATTGAGTAAGGCTGATTCTTGTAAACCAATTAAGACACGATCACCCTCTTTGAGCTTTTGAGTCGCTAAACTATCAGGATTCAAGCAACGTACATAGGTGGTTTTATTACCCAGAACTTTAGACAATAATTGTGTCCCACAGCCATTTTTTACCGAACAATGTCCACAACTACTTTGCCGCTGAGTTTGCACCCAAACATATTGTTGTTCACATTTAATCACAACGGCCTGTTCTTCAATCATCGTTTTTGCTTAATGATGGATATTCATTATCCTTAATTTTGATTGCTTTAAGAAAATGTAAGGTACTGAGCACCGGCACCGCACCAATGACAGTCATCTGTGAATTACCTTTATTTCTTCCAGCCACATTAACGGGTCCCAATTGCACAACACCGTTAATCTGTTTTGTATCTGCTTCATTGTCTTCAATAAAAATTGACACCGCAGATAAGCCGTCACTGAGTTGAAATTGATGCGCTAGATGCTGATTATTATTAATAATGCCTTTACGAAAAGAAATGACTTGATAGCCTGGTGGGATTTTACCTGCATAAAAATGCTTACTAAAGGCCATATCCAAGCCTTGAAACTGTGTCTGACAAGTATTTAAAGGCTCAGTGCGCTCGACTTTTGCCACTAATGAATTAATTTTTATGTCGGTAAAGAAATATTGCTCAACCGCTTTTCCATTCTGGTCTAATAATTGATATTTTAATAAGGTAGCAGTTTTAGGTTCAAACCATAAATGATAACTATAACGATAGGCATCTTTGCTTTTGATTGACAAACCAATTGCAGGAATTCCCGCAACTATTTTATCGCCAGACAAAGTAAAGTCATAATTTTCACTCAGGACTGAATAATAATTATTGATTCGAAAAGGAAAGCTGGAAGACAGTGCCTGAAATTGATAAGCCCAATTATTATCCAATAAACAATATTGGTTTTTAAGCACTCTTGAAGTCATTTTCTTCTGGCTATCCATGGGCAAGAGTTGCTCAACAATATCACCATTGTCATCGAGTTCTCTATGGACTTTGATCGTTTGCACATCATCCTGGAAAAAGTAGACAAAGGTACCGTCGTATAGCTGTCTTGGACCATTCTCAACAAATTGCGTTAATAATGTTTCAATGGATACGTCAGTATTCGATTTTTCCTGGGCATAAGCAGATTTTTCTTGAGCATAGGCAAGAGTTGAGGAAAGAAAAAATGCCGCGATAAAGACTTTCCAGTAATAAGATTTTGTCATCATTGCAAGTATGAACCTGATGCTCATTTTTTGTGTCATATATTTTTTACCATAACATAACTCTATCGCAGAAAGCTCTGCAAAAACGCATACTTGCAACAAACAAAAAACTATTATTGGCTTATTTGATAGGTTGCAGTACGAATTTTAGGTTGTAGATTATAAGCCGCACGTTGTCGTTCATGTTCATTAACATATTGGCGGACTTGTCTTGAAAGCGCTGGATCAGCTTCTATCCATTTATATTGCTGCTTGGTATTTACGCCATTCCCACTCACTGAACCGAACGATGGATTCATGGAAACATAAGATGCTGGCAAATTATTGGCGGCACGAATTAAAGATGACTGACCAACAGAGGAAGCATTTACTATTGGCGCAATCTGCATTGAGTTAGAAGCAAAGTTATTCGCCCCCAATTGACTGCTGGCAAGATTGACGGCACGATCAGTGTTTGAATTCATGTCTGGATTAAGGTTAGTCACATTCTGTAGTGCAAATAAAGTAACAAACATCACCGAAGCAGCAACGGATAAGCCACTCAGAGTTCTGTTTTCTGATACTTTTTTGAACAGGTTCTGCCAAGCAGTCAGTTTTTCTACATCAGTTGTTTCCGTTGATTGCAAGGTCACTGCAGCATCGACAAAGTGCGCGGGCAATCCATCCAAAGTAGCACTGATATTCCCTGTCAGATCAGTCATTGAAAACGATTGTACGACTTCATTATGTAAATGGTCACTGCCTGATTGCATTCTAATATATTGTTGCTTAAAATCAGGATCACTCAGCAAGGCATCAATAACTTGAGACGTTTCTTGAGTAGATTGTTCAGCATCAATAAAGGCTGATAGCATTTCGTTAGCATGCTGTTCGTTGGTTTGCACTGGCATATTCATCTCATCATCTTAAAAAAACAGTCACAAAATAATTAAAGCGCTCTTAATACGAGTACTTTCTTAACGAAAGCAGCTTTAATAAAAACACTTTTAACAAGTGTACTTACTCTAAAGCAAGGCTTTAATTTCATTATCAATCGCCTCCCTGGCCCTGAAAATCCTTGAACGAACAGTCCCCACGGGACAATCCATAACATCTGCAATCTCGTCATAACTCATACCTTCGAATTCACGCAGACTGATGGCAACTTTCAATTCATCCGGTAAATCTGAGATCACCTGATTAATTGCCTCTTTAATCTGTTCAGTTGCTAAGACCGCTTCGGGTGTTGCATTATCATGCATCACGCTTCCACCATCATAAAATTCCGCATCAGCCGCATCGACATCCGTTCTCGGTGGTCTTCTGCTTTGTGCAGTCAAATAATTTTTTGACGTATTGATTGCAATTCGGTAAAGCCAGGTATAAAAGGCACTATCGCCCCTGAAGCGAGGCATAGCCTTATACGCTTTGATAAATGATTCTTGCACCACATCTAAAACATCGTCACGATCATGAACATAAGGCAGTACCAATTTGGCCAATTTATGCTGATATTTGATCACTAATAAATCAAATGCACTTTTATCACCGCGTTGTACTCGTTTCACAATCTCCAGATCAATTTTATTCTGCGATTCATTATCGCTCATCAGCTTCCCATTTTTCCATTTGAAGAGGTATACTCAAACCGTATTATAAAACAAATTAGCGCATAAGTGACCGAGTTTACAGTAATAAATACCTCACAAATGAATAATTGCTCGTTCTTGCTTATTATGACCGAGGCAATAGCAATAAGTTCACTTGCAACTCACTTTTATTGATGTGAATCAAGCAATAAAACCCACATTATTTGTTACTAGGTTTAAAACTATTAATTGTGCATAATATAGGCAGTTATATGAAGAGACTTATTAGCTAAAATTATGAATAACACATGTTTTGATGTCATTATCATTGGTACTGGTGCAGCAGGCTTAACGGTGGCTCTGGAGTTAGCAGATAAAATCAACGCTACAAGCCCTAAAGAGCAAACGCCAAAACCCAGTATTGCACTCATTTCCAAGGGGCCTATTCAGGAAGGCTCAACACTCTATGCACAGGGTGGGATTGCTGCTGTTCTGGATGAAGATAATGACAGTATCAGCTCTCATATCAATGACACCATCAATGCCGGTGCTGGATTATGCCATCCAGAACGGGTTAAATACACCATTGAACAGGGTAAAGAAGCCATACAATGGGTGATAGCAAAAGGCGTGAAATTTTCCCATGAAGCACAAACTGACGACTATCATCTGACTCGTGAAGGGGGTCATAGTCATCGACGTGTTATACACGCAGCCGACGCAACAGGCAAAGCACTTTCCGATGGTCTTTTGGCACAAGTGAAGCGAAACCCACACATACAAACCCTTGAACATCACATGGTTGTGGATCTAATTTTATCCAGCAACGCATCAAATCCCAAGCAATGCGTTGGCATTTACTTACTCAACACCAAAACAGATAAGGTCACAGGAGTCCCTGCAAAATTCACTATTTTAGCAACCGGTGGTGCCAGTAAGGTGTATTTGTATACCAGTAATCCAGATAGTTCTACAGGGGATGGCATTGCCATGGCCTGGCGAGCAGGATGCCGGGTTGTTAATATGGAATTCAATCAATTTCATCCGACCTGTCTCTATCACCCCAAGGCTAAATCATTTCTAGTTTCCGAAGCCCTACGGGGTGAGGGTGCAAAACTGACCTTGCCTGATGGTAGTGCATTTATGCACAAATTTGATGAACGTGAAGAATTAGCTCCACGGGATATTGTCGCTCAGGCCATTGATTATGAGATGAAACGCACCGGTTCTGATTTTGTTTATCTGGACATTAGTCATAAATCAGCTGATTTCATTAAATCACACTTCCCGACGATTTATAAACGCTGTTTATCTTATGGGATTGATATTACTCGTGAACCCATGCCCGTTGTCCCTGCGGCACACTATACCTGTGGCGGTGTAATGACCGATCTCAATGGCCAAACCGATATTAGCAATCTATATGCGATTGGTGAAACCGCTTTTACCGGTTTACATGGTGCAAATCGCATGGCAAGCAATTCCTTACTTGAATGTTTGGTATTTGCGAGGGCGGCGGCTAACAATATTAGTCTTGAACTAAAAGATTATGAATGTGAACCATTATTACCTGCCTGGGATGATAGTCGGGTAACGGGCTCTGAAGAAGTCGTGGTAGTGACGCATAACTGGGATGAATTACGACGTTTTATGTGGAACTATGTCGGTATTGTACGTAAAAACAAACGTTTATTATTAGCCAAGCAACGGGTTAAATTATTACAGCGTGAAATTGATGACTATTACCGTCAATATCATATTAATGGTGATTTAATTGAGTTACGGAATTTGGCCACTGTGGCAGAATTGATCATTGATAGTGCAATGCAAAGAAAAGAAAGTCGTGGCTTGCATTATACTTTGGATTATCCGTTTAAGGATGATAAGAAATTCTTACACGATACGGTATTAGTGCCAGAAAACTATTCTTAATACCCTTCAAATTATAAACCTAAAATAATCAGTTGAATCGTAGCGAGAGCGACTTAGTTGCTGAAGATTAAGGGTTTTACAGGTTATTTTGGCTTTATTCGTAGTCACCCTACGGGTGAAGTCAAAATATTCTGGAAAATCCTTAAGATTCAGTGCATAAGGCGGTCGCAGTAGGTTCAACTGATTTTTTTAGGATAAATATAACCAGTCACTTATTATCAGGCGCTTTGTGAAAATTTATAAAACGTAAATGGCGTTTCAGCTCTCTGAATTTTTCTTTAGTCAGTCTATTTTTGGTAAGAATGATTGAATGTTGATTGAGGATATTGAGTTTTTGCCAAAGTGATTCTGGGCTTTGTGGCTTTAAATTGAGAATGACTAAATGCTCTGTAAGAATGGTATCTTCGCTAATATCAGCCTTAAATACCCGATCATTATTGAGCTGCACATAACACCAGCCTAACTCGGTAAAAACCAGTTGTTTAATTGCGCTCGGTAAACTGAGCAGTATGTGTTGACGAAAAATTATTTGGCAATAAAAAGCTAAAATCACTATAAGGGGCAGTAATTGCCAGAAGTTTAGCGGCAATTGCAGTAAGGCAATCAATAAAAGTAGAAAGAAGCTAAGATAACAGTGGCTCAAGGCCGAGCTTAGAGACTCAGTAATTGAGTTCTGCTTCAGCTTAAAGACTAACCCGCTGGCGGGTAGCTGTTCTAATTGTTTGGACAATATCCCTAAGTCCATGATCATCCGGCTCGTCTGTTCCCATAAGATAGTCAAATAATACCGGATCGATGACCTTTAATAAATCAACAAAGTCACTTTTTTTGTCTGTGGATAAATTTTCATAGTCATTTTCTAAAAAATCATTTAAAAAAAGTTCCAGTTCCAACATACCACGACGACATTGCCAGCGTAATCTATCTTTATTAGGGAGGTTAATATTTGCCATTTAAACCATTTTCTTCAGCATCAGTTTTTTAATATGACCAATGGCCTTGGTTGGGTTAAGGTGTTTAGGACACACGTCAACACAATTCATAATGGTATGACAGCGGAATAATTTATACGGCCCTTCCAATTCCTCCAAGCGCTCTTCTGTCGCCTGATCACGACTATCTGAGAGAAAACGCCAAGATTGTAATAAGGCTGCCGGCCCCATGAATTTATCAGGGTTCCACCAGAATGAGGGGCAAGAAGTGGAACAACAAGCACAAAGTATGCACTCATAGAGGCCATCGAGTTTATCGCGTTGCTCCGGTAATTGTTTAAATTCAACTTCAGGGATAGGATCTTTAACAATGAGCCAAGGTTTAACTGCTCGGTATTGGGTATAAAACTGAGTCATGTCAATAACGAGATCACGAATGACCGGCATACCCGGTAAAGGGCGAATAACAATAGGCGTTTTTAAATCATCCACTGCCGTGACACAGGCTAAACCATTGCGACCATTAATATTCATACCATCTGAGCCACACACACCCTCACCACAGGAATGACGAAAAGAAAGACTTTGATCTTGTTCGTTTTTGATCCGTAATAAGGCATCACGCAGCATTGTGCCAGGCTCTACATCATGCAAGTCATATTGCTGCATATAAGGTTCAGCATCATTTTCTGGATTATAGCGATAAATAGTAAACTGCATGGCTTAGTAAACCCGTTCTTTAGGAGGAAAAGTATCAACCGTCAACGCTTTGGTTCGAACCGGCTTATAAAGTAATTTATTGTCCTGCATATAATACAGACTGTGTTTCATCCAGCTTTCGTCATCACGTTTGGTGAAATCAATACGCGAATGCGCGCCTCGACTTTCTTTACGTGCCTGAGCACTGATAACCGTTGCCAGACCAATTTCTATCAAATTTTCCAATTCCAATGCTTCAACACGAGCGGTATTAAAGACCGAAGAATGATCCGTTATAAAGGCTTTGTTTAGTTTCTCCTTAATACGTTTAACATCTTCTACACATTCAATAAGGACATCATCGGTGCGAAAAACTCCGCATTTTTCTTCCATAACACGCATCAGTTCGGCTTTTAATTCAGGTACAGAATAGGATTCCTCCGCAGGATCTTTTTTCTGCTCCCAACGCTCTAATCGGGCTAGGGCATCATTGATGCAATCATCCGATAAAATTTCATGATAACGATGTGATTTAAGGTACTCAATAATATGATTGCCCGCAGCACGACCAAAGACCACGATATCCAATAAAGAATTACCCCCCAGGCGATTAGCGCCATGAACGGATGCGCAGGCACATTCACCCGCTGCATACAAACCGGGTATGGCTTCTTCACCTCCTGTGCCGGCAGGAACAACTACTTCACCATGGCGGTTTGTAGGAATACCACCCATAGTATAATGTGCCGTTGGGAAAACAGGGATGGGTTCTTCGATGGGATCGATACCCAAAAAAGTCATACTGGTATCACGGATTCCCGGCAGGCGTTTTTTAATGACTTCACTGCCTAGATGATCCAGTTTTAATAATACATAATCTTTGTTGGGTCCACAGCCACGACCATCTCTGATCTCAATGGCAATGGCTCGACTAACCACATCCCGTGAAGCCAAATCTTTGGCATGAGGCGCATAGCGTTCCATAAAACGTTCGCCATCACCATTAACCAAATAGCCGCCTTCACCGCGCACACCTTCGGTGATCAGCATCCCTTTACCCGCAATGCCCGTGGGATGAAATTGAAAAAACTCCATGTCTTGCAAAGGAATGCCTGCTCTTAAAGCCATCGCCATGCCATCGCCGGTATTAATACTGGCATTGGTATTGGTACGGAACAACTGCCCTGCTCCACCGGTGGCAATCAAGGTGGTTTTTGCTTCAATAATAATTTTTTCACTGGTTTCAATATCATAAGCAATAGCACCTAAGACATCACCGGCATCATTCTTTAACAAATCCACAGCAAAATATTCATCGAAAAAATGCGTCTTGGCACGTATGTTTTGTTGATAGAGGGAATGTAACATGGCATGACCAGTACGATCAGCAGCGGCACAGGTACGAGCTGCCTGATCGCCACCAAAATCCTGGCTTTGACCACCAAAAGGACGCTGATAAATCTTGCCATTTTCTAAGCGTGAAAATGGCACACCAAAATGTTCCAGTTCGATTACGGTATTAGGGGCAGCACGGCACATATATTCGATGGCATCCTGATCACCCAGATAATCACTGCCTTTCACCGTATCATACATATGCCAATGCCAATTGTCTGGTGTGACATTGCCTAAGGCCGCATTCATACCGCCTTGTGCCGCCACAGTATGAGAGCGAGTCGGGAAAACTTTGGAGACTACCGCGACTTTGGTATCTGCCTGAGACAATTGTAATGCTGCTCTTAAGCCCGCACCACCAGCTCCAATCACTAACGTATCAAATTTTCTTCTAATAATATTCATTTAAGATGCCGTAGCGCCCTCGTGCAATTAAAGCGAAAAAAGTATTCGTAACATACCCAGACTGATGATGATAAGGAAAAAACTAATACAGGTTAAACTTAATAAGCGTAGACTATCATTACTTACATAATCCAAAACAATGTCTCTCATTCCTACCCAGGCATGGACTGCAAGATGGATAAAAAAGAGCCCTGATGCCGTGTTCATTAGCGGATGTGAAAACCATTCAAGCCATGCAACATAAGTCATTTCACTGGTCGTTAATATGACGCCCAAGAAATAAAGAATATAAAGCGCCATAAAAGCAGCGGTTAGCCGTTGAAACAGCCATGCTTGAAGGCCTTTTGCCTGATAAGTCATATTTGCCTACACCTATTTAGCATAATGATGTGTCAACACTTTTCCGGACAGTTTTCTAAATATTTTTTTGGCTGTTTCAAGTGATTTTTGTCATTTTGTATTTCCTATCATTTTAGTTTCTCATGTTAACTTTAAACAGATGAAGAGAAAGGGCTTTGCCCTCTGGAACGATAGAGCCGTTCCATTCACCCAAGGTATTTTCACAACGGTAATGATCCTGTTACAATATCTTCACGGCACAGGCTGAGGAGCCGATGGCCGTCAACGGTAATGGGCGGCATTTATGTCGCCTTTTACCCCTCTTCAATCAATCGATTTAAGCTATTTCCTGCTGTATTTCATAATCGACTGGTGACAAATAATCATTAGCCGAATGAAGTCGCTCCCGATTATAAAATACCTCAATATATTCAAATATTGCCTGCTTTGCTTCTACTCTGGTTTTGAATCGACAATGGTGCGTCAATTCAGTTTTCAAACTATGAAAGAAGCTCTCTGATACAGCATTGTCCCAGCAATTTCCTTTGCGGCTCATAGACTGAATTATGTTATGATCCGACAATATTTTTCTATGACTATCAGAGGCATATTGGCTACCTCGGTCAGTATGCCAAAGCAATCCATCCATTGGTTTACGCTTCCATATGGCCATCAGTAAAGCATCATTGACTAGCTTGGCTTTCATTCGCTCATCCATCGACCAGCCAACAATTTGCCTAGAGAATAAGTCAATGACAACCGCTAAATATAACCAGCCTTCCTTGGTGGCAATATAGGTAATATCACCCACATAGTAGCGATCAGGTTGAGAGACAGTAAACTCTCTTTCCAGTAAATTTGGAGATATACGCTTATTATGCTTGGAATTAGTCGTCGCTTTAAAGCGTCTCTTCGTTTTACAAAACAAACCGGCTTTTTTCATTAATCGACCAATTCTCCGGCGGCTTATATGAACGCCTTTTTCAGCCAGTTTTCTTTTAAGACGACGGGTTCCATAAGTCTTGCGACTGTCTTCAAACAGTTTTTTAGCTGCTCAGTAAGCGCTTCATTTTCTTTCTCTCTATCCGTTTTAGGAGAGCTAACCCAATCATAATAGCAACTACGGAAACATCCATAAACGGCACAGAATCGTTACCGGGTAATCTTTAGCCTGATCAGTTATCCATGCGTACTTCACAAAGTTTCCCTTGCAAAGTACGCTGTGGCCTTTTAATAAATCACGCTCCTGAATCACTTTTGCCAATTCTTTTTTCAGACGTTTTACTTCATCATAAATGTGTTCATCACTTCTATTGGCTACCGTCTTCACCGGTTTGGAATATTTACTGATCCAGGTATGTAGAGTATTTACATTAACACCTAGCTCCCTGGCAGTCTGAGAAACGGGTTGATCCGTCTCATTAGCTAATTTGACAGCTGATTCTTTAAATTCTGATGTATAGCTTTTATTCGGTTTTTTTGTTTGATCATTCATTTTAGGTCACACTTTTTATCTTTTAGTTATTTTAAGTTGTGTGTCCGGTTAAGTATAGCCACATTATAATCATTTTTTGCATAATCATTGTTTTAGCCTTTTCAAAAGAGTATAACTGCGCAGATAACGGCCACCACAAAACCACCTATCATTACAAATACAGCACTTTTTTGTGCCATTTCTCTTTTAATAGCAATATCAAAATCTAATAAAAAATACCGAATGCCGGCCAGAAAGTGATGTGCCAAGGCCCAAATAGCAATCAGCCAGAAAATTTTTGCCAGAGGACTTTGAAGTTCAGCCTTCGCCAGCGCAAAACCCGCCTCACTTGTCAGTGATAATTGTAATAAATACAGTAAATAAGGAATGGTGAGAAAGAGAAAAACACCTGCAGCTCTATGACCCACCGACATCACTGCTGACATAGGAAATTTAACTGAAAGCAAGTTAAGATTTTTAGGTCGCTTTCTTGGATGATTCGTATGTGGTTGACTGGGATCCAGCATTATGTTCCTTAGGCAAAGCCTAATAATATGCAGTACATTTAATAGGGCTATTCACAAGACAGGTGTAAAAAAAAATTGATCGGCTCACAAACATTGATTACTCGTTAAAACGTCATTATATATAGCATATACAATAATCAGAGTAGATCAAGCCCATGTCAAACAATTGGTACAATTTCCTTAGTCCTTTAGGGGCTATATTTAATGACGATAAAGAAGTCAGCTTTAACGCATCCGAACAATCCACTATTAGTTCATTGCAAGGTGATTTATATTTAACCGATTTATCCTATCTGGGATTAATTGAAGTCAGTGGTGATGATAAAAAAACCTACTTACAAGGGCAATTGACCAATGACATCAATGCCATCAGCTCAACATTGTCCCATCTAAGCGGTCTTTGTACGCCCAAAGGTCGTTTACGCGCATTATTTACCATCTTTGCACAGGGCAACAAGCTTTACTTGCAACTGCCTTATCCTTTATTAGAAGAAACACTCAAACGTCTTAAAATGTTTGTCATGATGAGTAAGGTTGAACTGACCAATGTTTCCGACAGCCTGATAAAAATTGGCGTTTTTGGCCAGCAGGCCATCAATCAACTCAAAGCATCTAATTTATCCATCCCCGGCGAGCCCAATATGGTCACCGAAACAGATGGTATTCAATTAATTCGCCTTGCCGGTGAAACTCCCCGCTTTGAATGTATTGGCTGTGTGGAAAAAATAACGGCATTATGGCAAGCATTACAGCCTAAAGCACAACTCATTAACACCAGTCATTGGCGTATTATGGATATTGAAGCAGGTATTCCCAACGTCTTTGCCAGTTCAAAAGAAGCCTTTATCCCACAGATGCTTAATTTACAGATTTTAAACGGCATCAACTTCAAAAAAGGCTGTTATACCGGTCAGGAAGTCGTTGCCAGAATGCAGTACCTGGGTAAACTTAAACGCAAAATGTACCGTGCTCATTGCGATGCAGAGCAAAATGTCCTACCCGGCGATTTGCTCTACTCTGAAAAATCCAAGAGTGGTCAGGGGGCGGGTCATATTGTTGATGCACAATTATCACCCAAGGGTGGTTTGGATTTGCTTGCTGTTATTACTAGCGATGCGGTTGATAATAATGACATTTTTCTTGATGAGGCGATGCAGCTACCACTAACAATTGTAGATCTACCTTATTCGCTTGAAATTGAGGAAAGTTAGTCTAATTGATGCGGTTCGTGCTTCACCACATCCTATGCCCTGTTCATACGTAGGGTGGGCATGGCTTCATTTGCCCACGCTGACTCAACTCCTTATTCACACTTTCAGCGTGGGCACAAAAAGCGTGCCCACCCTACGCATAAACCAGTAGGATGCGGTGAGGTGCGAACCGCATCAATACCTACTTATTTAAAAATTTTCAGATCGACAGCACATAATTTTTTATTTTTCTTCAATTATATGCTATACCTAAAGTCAGTAAATATTTTAATAACATTTTCAATACATAAAGGTTTCCCTTGAGTAATAAAGTTCTTGAAGATAAATTTTATGTTGCCCTATTAGATGACCTGGAAAAACAAAAGCTGGTCTTGCCCATATTGCCTGAGGTCGCATTAAAAGTACGTGACGCTGTTGCTGACGAAGATGCCAGTGCCAAGCAAATTGCAGAAGTCATTAGCTTAGATCCGGTGATTGCTGCCCGCATGATTCAGGTAGCCAATAGTCCATTATTGCGTGGTTCACAAAAAACGGACACTGTGGAACAAGCCATCACTCGAATGGGTCACTCGCTGGTAAAATCCATGGTCACCACCATGGCAATGGAACAAATCTTCAAAGCGACCAACCCGATCACTAAAAAATATATGGATGAGATTTGGACTCAAAGTACCCAAGTCGCATCCATCGCCTCGGCTATGGCCAAGCACTTCACCAAACTTAAGCCTGATCAGGCCATGCTAGCAGGCTTGGTGCATAATATTGGTGCCTTGCCCATCTTAACTCGGGCAGAAGAAATTCCAGCATTGGTTCAGGATGAAGAAGTTTTTAAATCCCTATTAGATCGTTTATCTGGGCCAGTAGGGACGTCCATTATGCAGAACTGGCATTTTCCAGAGGATCTGATTGCAGTCGCAAATGAACACAATAATTATCAATATGATAGTGAGAAAATTGATTATATCGATGTCGTTATTGTGGCTAAGTTACAAAATCTGGCCGATACCGATCATCCCGATGCACAATTAGACTGGAATACCATTCCGTCTTTTTGTAAGTTAGGCTTGGCCGGTGAAACGGAAGTGCTTGAGATTGAAGATGTGATTATTGAAGAGATTGAAATCACCCAACAGTTGTTTAGTTAAACCTAAAATAATCAGTTGAATCGTAGCAAGAGCGACTTAGGTGCTGAAGATTAAGGGTTTACAGGTTATTTTGGCTTTATTCGTAGTCAC
This sequence comes from sulfur-oxidizing endosymbiont of Gigantopelta aegis, assembly GCF_016097415.1. Classification (NCBI taxonomy): domain Bacteria; species sulfur-oxidizing endosymbiont of Gigantopelta aegis. The sequence continues at coordinate 2,885,274 of NZ_JAEHGE010000001.1, forward strand.
CCTACGGGTGAAGTCAAAATGTTCTGGAAAAACCTTAAGATTCAGTGCATAAGGCGGTCGCAGTAGGTTCAACTGATTTTTTTAGGTTAAAGGCTATGGGTAGGTCTAGTAGGATGTGGTGAGGCACGAACCGCATCATTGGTTTTAAACGAATATCTTAAATAAATGGCTTTGATGCGGTTCGTACCTCACCACATCCTACCTGTGCAATTAGGCTTCAGGCCTCATGTGCGGAAACAATAACACGTCTCTAATTGATGGTGCATCGGTCAATAACATCACCAATCGATCAATACCAATACCCTCACCTGCTGTAGGTGGCATTCCATGTTCTAAAGCAATGATATAATCTGCATCAAAATGCATCGCTTCATCATCACCGGCCTCTTTTTCTTCAACCTGTTTCTTAAAACGCTCGGCCTGATCTTCAGGGTCATTTAACTCAGAAAAACCATTAGCTAATTCACGGCCACCAACAAAAAATTCAAAGCGATCAGTCACAAACGGGTCGTCATTATTACGTCTTGCCAAGGGTGAAACTTCAGTGGGATAAGCAGTAATAAAAGTAGGTTCCAGCAAACGATCTTCAACCGTTTTCTCAAAAATTTCAATTTGTACCTTGCCCAAACCATAACCGTCTTTTAGAGGAATATCTAAAGACTCGGCAATCTGACGTGCGCTATCAATATCATCTAACTGACTTTCAGTCAGCTCAGGATTGAAATGCAAAATTGACTCTTTAATGGTCATCCGGGTAAAAGGCTTACCAAAATCAACTTCCATGCCCTGATATTGAAATACCGGACTGCCTAATACGCTTTGCGCCAAACCACGAAGCATTTCTTCAGTAATATCCATCAGATCATGATAATCAGCATAGGCCTGATAAAACTCAATCATGGTGAACTCAGGATTATGTCGCGTTGACAAACCTTCATTTCTGAAATTACGATTGATTTCAAATACCCGTTCAAAACCACCGACAACCAAACGTTTTAAGTATAATTCTGGAGCAATGCGTAAAAACAATTCCATATCCAAGGCATTATGATAGGTCGTAAACGGACGTGCCGTTGCACCACCAGGAATCGCCTGCATCATCGGCGTTTCAACTTCCATAAAATCTTTTTGTAACATGAAATTACGAATATAGGTAATGATCTTAGAACGTAGGGCAAACGTCTTACGGGTTTCAGCACTGGTGATCAAATCAATATAACGCTGACGATAGCGTGTTTCTTGATCAGACAAGCCTTTAAATTTTTCTGGTAACGGACGTAAGGCCTTGGTTAATAGCTCAATACTATCCACTCTAACCGATAGTTCATCTGTTTTAGTTTTAAACAACACACCTTTAGCGCCAATAATGTCACCCAAATCCCATTTTTTGAACTGTTCGTTATAAAACCCTTCAGGCAATGAATCACGCTGGACAAATAATTGTATCGAGCCGGACATGTCCTGAATAGTGGCAAAACTGGCCTTGCCCATAATACGTTGTAACATCATACGACCGGCAACAATGACTGACACATTTTTTTCAGCCAGTTCTTCTTTAGTCAAAGAGTCATAATCTTCATGTAATTTTTCAGCTAAGGAATCACGACGAAAATGATTAGGAAAGGCATTGCCCTGCTCTCTCAATTTAGCTAATTTTTCACGTCGTTGCGCAATTAGCTTATTTTCATCAACAGGTTCTTTCGCTTGTTCTTGTGCAGATTCTGACATCTATTTACTCACTTAAATATACTTGCAAATTAGTTTAATTTTTTAAAATTCTAATGACCATTCATTAAAATACATCAACTCACATATTAGACTTTAATGAAGCCTCAACAAAGGGTCTTAAATCGCCATCGAGTACCGCTTGGGTATTACTCGACTCATGTCCGGTGCGTAAATCTTTAATACGCGACTGATCCAATACATAGGAACGAATCTGGCTACCCCAGCCAATATCCGACTTAGTTTCTTCTAATTCTTGTTTTTCTGCATTACGCTTTTGCATTTCAACTTCATACAGTTTAGCTTTGAGCATTTTCATCGCAGCAGCTTTATTTTTATGCTGAGAACGATCACTTTGACACTGTACCACGACATTAGTCGGTAAATGAGTGATACGAATAGCAGAATCGGTTTTATTAATATGCTGACCACCCGCACCACTGGCACGATAGGTATCAATGCGTAAATCCGCAGGGTTGATATCAATGTCAATGTCATCATCCACTTCAGGGTAGGCAAACACCGATGCAAAGGAAGTATGACGGCGATTACCTGAATCAAAGGGTGATTTTCTCACCAGACGATGCACGCCGGTTTCTGTTCTTAGCCAACCAAAAGCATACTCACCCGTGAACTTAATAGTCGCACCTTTAATGCCCGCGACATCACCATCAGAGACTTCCAAAACTTCGGTTTTAAAACCTTCTTTTTCGCCAAAACGTAAAAACATTCTGAGCAACATACTGGCCCAATCCTGAGCTTCCGTTCCGCCCGAACCAGACTGAATGTCAATAAAGGCATTATTGGCATCCATTTCACCGGAAAACATCCGTCTGAATTCAAGCTCTTCGACTTCTTTTTCTAATTCATCCAATTCGGCAATAATATCACTGACAGCCTCTTCATCATCTTCTGCCAATGCCATTTCCAGTAATTCACCAATATCGGCCAAGCCGGAAAATAAGGTTTCTAAGCCATTGACTATTTTTTCCAGAGTAACTTTTTTCTGCCCTAAAGCCTGAGCATTTTCAGGGTTGTCCCAAACCTGCGGAGATTCAAGCTCTAAATTGACTTCTTCAAGTTGTTCTTTGCGCAGATCAAAGTCAAAGATACCCCCTAAGCAGTTCTGAACGCTTGCTTATATCAGAGATTCTGGATTTTAATCCCGTGGTTTCGATCATGTGTTTGCCTAAATGCCAGTATAATTAAAGAATTCTTAAAATAGCCCGACATTTTACACCAGAATGGCCTAATATCTTAGATATTTATGCGACAAAACTCAGAATAAATAACAAATAAATGTATTTTTTCAATAAATTGACTGCAATTGTTAATTTTACATCTATAATTGAAAGAAATTATAGAAAATTCAGCTTTTAAGGAACATCATGACGACTTCTACGACAGGTTCATCCGCATTAAATCCTGATTTAGACTGGAGCCAATTAAAAGAAACGGTATTAATGCTCAATTTATCCGTGGCGCAAATTGATCAGTCGATGAATGAAGGTAATGCCTCAGTCGATACCCTGGCCAGTTCATTCACAACTTTGGCAAGTAATTTAAGTGAAATTCAAAACTCTGTCACACAGCTGAATGAAGGTGATAATAGTGAACAAATAAAACAAGCAATACAACATTCAGCGGCCACTGCATTAGACAAAGTTCAATCAGCCATTATCGCCTTTCAATTTTACGACAAACTCACTCAACGACTGGATCATGTCAGCCAGAGTTTATCTTCGCTAACGGCCTTGATTGCAAACCCTGCGGCATTATATTCACCACCTGAATGGCAAGCCTTGCAAGAAGCTATTCGCAGCAAATACACCATGGAAGAAGAACGCAGAATGTTTGACAAAGTGCTGTCTGGTATTCCCATTGAAAAAGCCTTAGAAGAATTTAAAACAGAAATGGATAACAAGGCTGAGGAAGATGATGATATCGAGCTTTTTTAACATTTTTATAGAATTATAAACTGGCATGTTCGATATGCAATTGAATGGAAAAATTGCCTCGATAATAATTCTCTTTGAGTTGATAAACAGCTCGAATCAACTGCCCTTGCACAAAGGGAAATGGATCAGATTTTTTTTCTAAAGCACGAAACCATACGGCTCGAAATACGTGTTTTTCAGTGGCTAAGTCTAACATTAAATGGTTAGCCTCAGAACCAATTGCGCGAATACTCTGGACTTTAAAATCACCTTCAAAAATCGGCACTTCAAACTCTCGGCCATAAGGTTCTAAATACTTTAAATCCGCAATCGTCTGAAAGCTCATATCACTTTCGTCCAATTCACCATCGGTTAAAATAATCGGTCTAAGATTGTCACTTCCCTCTAATTGCAGCGCTACTGCAGCATCAAACAAGCCCCTAAAGGCATCGACTGATTCACTATTCAATTTTAAACCCGCAGCGCCTTTATGACCGCCAAAGCCTAATACCATTTCTGGATGCGCATTAGCCACCTGTTCAATGGCATCACGGATATGTACGCCGGGTATAGTACGAGCAGAACCGGTGTGTTTTTGCTTATCATTGGTTGGACTCAAAACAATCACCGGGCGACCAAATTTATCCATCAATCTTGAAGCCACAATCCCCTGCACACCGGCATGAAAGGCATCATCATAAATCACTAAAGACCATTTTTGGCTGACCAATTGCTCTTTTGCCAGGCGATAGGCAATTTCCAGCATATCCTTTTCAGTGTCTTTACGGGTTTGATTATCCTTATCTAATTCCTGTAAATATTGCATGGACTTCATCGCTGTTGGGGCACAAAGATAATGCAATGCCATATAGGGATCGGACATGCGACTGCGGGCATTAATTCTAGGCCCTATCTGAAAGCCTAAATCCTCTGCAGTAAAGACCTGAAAGTCTCGATCAAGTAGTTTTTTTATCACTTGCCAGCAGGGTCGTTGCAATTGGTTCATGACTTTTAAGCCGACATTCACCACTGCGCGATTAATCGGGCTACTTAAGGACACAGCATCAGCCACCGTACCCAAAGCAACAAAGTCCAATAAGCCCGATAGTTTTGCCGTGTTTTTAGCAAGCGAATCTGCTTGAATTAAATGTGTGCGTAATTGGCTCATGAGCAACCAACTCACCATACAGCCCGCAATGGTATTATCAGGATAATCACAATCATCACGGGTAGGATTAATGGTAGCCAGAGCGGAGCCAGGAATTCCTTCCTGTGGTATTGCATGGTGATCAGTCACAATCACATCAATGCCCCGCTGTTTAAGCTGGGCTATTTGCAACTCATCAGAAGAGCCACAATCAGCACTAATGATTAAATCAGGTAGCGTATCATCATTAAGAATACGCTCGATTAAGCCCTGACTAATGCCATAACCATCTTCTATGCGATGACCGATTAGGTGCAGAATGTTTTTTTCTTCAACAACAAAATAATCTCGTAGAGCATGAAATAAAATAGCATGTGAAGTAATACCATCCACATCATAATCAGTGAGCAAGCCTATGGTTTCATCCTGCTTTATCGCCAGAGCAATACGTTGCACCGCAATATCACTGTCTTTTAATAAGGCCGGTGAAGCAATATTTTTTAATGAGGGCGTAACGAGAGCTTCTAAGGACTGAGCAGGATCGGTCAAAGAATTATGAGTTAAAGCGCTGCGATTCGCAACAATTCTTGCTTGCAAAGAAGATAAGGACAAGGTTTGCGAAAGAGTCATTACCCGTTCAGCAAAGCTTGTCTCGTCCTGTCCCGCATGACGGGAAACAATTTCAGGTACCACTAACGTATAACTTCCAAGCCACCCATATAAGGAATTAACGCATCAGGCACTTTAATTGAGCCGTCTTCTTGTTGATAATTTTCAACAATAGCAACCAATGTACGCCCTACAGCCAGGCCAGAACCATTCACAGTATGGACTAATTCAGGCTTACCCGTTGCTTTATTACGCCAGCGAGCCAGCATACGACGTGCCTGAAAATCGGCGAAATTACTACAGGATGAAATTTCACGATAGGTTTGTTGTGCGGGCACCCAAACCTCTAAATCAAAGGTCTTAGTGGCAGAAAAACCAATATCACCGGTACAGAGCGCCATGACTCGATAAGGTAAATTGAGTAATTGCAGAATTTTTTCCGCATGACCCAATAATTCATCTAAAGCCGCCATCGAGTTCTCCGGCTTAACGATTTGCACCAATTCTACTTTTTCAAACTGATGCTGACGAATCAGGCCACGCACATCCTTACCATAAGCACCGGCCTCAGAACGAAAGCAAGGGGTATGCGCTGTTAAGCGTAAGGGCAATTCGGACTCTTCCAAAATAGATTCACGCACCATATTGGTCACCGGCACTTCAGCCGTTGGAATCAAATGTAATTGCTTGTCGCCCTGAATGGTTTCATCATCGGATTCCATCGCAAACAAATCTTCTTTAAATTTGGGTAATTGTCCGGTGCCTCTCAATGCCTCGGGACGCACTAAATAAGGCACATAGTTTTCGCTATAGCCATGCACTTCGGTGTGAGTATTCAACATCAGTTGAATCAGGGCGCGATGCATTCTCGCTAATGCACCTTTTAAGGTGCTAAAACGTGCTCCCGATAGTTTGGCAGCCGTTTCAAAATCCATTAAACCACCCTTTGCATTCCAGCCATCACCCAGAGCAGCACCTAAATCCACATGATCCTTAAGCTCAAAAGCGAACTCAGGAATATCACCCCAACGGCGCAATTCCACATTGTCATCTTCATCTTTGCCATCCGGCGTTGATTCATGCGGCACATTTGGAATAGTCATAAAAATGGCATTGGTTTCATCTTGCAGCTCTTTAAGACGCGCTTCTGCCACTTTTAATTCATCGGCCATGGTTGCGACCGCAGCAAATATTTCACTGGCATCTTCACCGTTCTTTTTTGCGATACCAATTTCTTTGGATTTACTTTTGCGTTCTGCCTGTAATGCCTGAGTTCTGGCTTGCAACACTTTACGTTCGGCTTCCAATTCTGATATTCTTCCAGTATCCAGAGTAAAACCTCGTCTAGCCAATTGTGCAGCAATTTCATCGAGGTTATTTCTTAAATTTTTTGGATCCAGCATGTTATATAATATTCCTAAGCTAAATGTTCGAAGGAAAGATTCACTTCCCAACTGATAATATGTGCATTACTTATTTTTTGATGGACAAAATCAATGAGTTCTTCTGATTTTTCACTTTTATGGTAAAACTCAATAACAATAGGCAAATGACCGGACAAATCCAGCAAACTGTTTTGATGAATATGCCCCTGATCGCCAAAACCAGCAATACCACGAAAAATAGTAGTGCCAATAACATCGCAACGTTGATGTAATTGTTCCAGCATCGAACTGATATGCCCATTACTATCGTCAGTGTAAACACGCACCAGAGTCACCGCTTGTTGTTTTATTTTTTTACTCATTTATTTGTCACCTACTTGTGAGTTGCTCGTAAACTGCACGTAAAGATAGTCCCATTTTATATTGATCTAGCCAGCATAATCCCAGCCCAAGTTGCAAAAAGGCATAGCGTAACACTGAGAACCATATTGAGTGCCGCCCTAAGTAACAAGCCTTCTTGTAGTAATAATAATGTTTCTAAAGAAAAAGTAGAAAAAGTAGTAAATGCACCAAGAAAACCAATGAGGATAAAGGCTCTCATTTCACTGCCCAGACTTAAGCGCTCAGTCAAAAAGATAAATGCGATACCGATAAAAAAAGATCCCAACAAGTTGACACTCAGCGTACCATAAGGAAAATTACGGCCTAAGAGTGTATAAATTCCACCTGACATCCAAAAGCGCATGACAGATCCTAATGCACCACCCGCCGCAATTGCACTCAATTCACCCAAAATTATTTCCCAGAGACATAAAAAGGCATTATTTTATGCTTTTATAGTGATTTTTTCATGTTTTTTAATAAATTATTGTTATTTTGTCAATAAAAATAACTTAATTATCTTTATCTTACGTTACTTCATACAAAAAATGTCTATAATAGATATTAAAAATCTGTCAATGGGGAATACTGCAATATGCTAAAACAAGTCATCTCACTCACACTGGTAAGCGTCACCAGTTTATCAATTATCATTGGTTTTTTATTTGTTTATCCAATCTGAAACTGATTAGATTAAACACCCTATTCTCATGCAAATCTATTTATTTTAGCTATACTGAATATTGACTGTTAAAAAAATTATCAATTAGGGAGAACAAATGGATTTCAGTAATTTATGTTCTTTTTTGGACATAATACTAAACAAAATAATATTAGTCAGAATAAGGCATATTTTATGAGTAATATTTTTGATAAATATGAACGCTACACAGTATTTCTTATTTTTTTATCCCTTGCCCTTTTTTCTGCGCTTGGAAGCGCTACATTTTATTATTTTGAACGTAATAAACAACTCGATGAATCAAAAGAACATGCCACTAATGAAATAAAATCCTTAACTCAGCTTATAGCACCGGCCATACAAAACAAGCAATTATTCAAGGTAAAAGAACAGGCTCGCCAATGGGCTAAGAATCACCCTGAATTAATAGAAATATTACTCATAGATAATAAAGGGGAAAACCTTGCATTTCAGAACCATGAAATAACATCAGCCTATTCAATTGATATTTTCCATAAGTTTCCACTCAATAAGCATGAAAACATTAATATTAAACTGGTTTGGGATACCACTCCCGTTCACCAAAATCTAAATCACTTACTCATTTACTTAATTACAATCGCACTTGTATTTATAATATTTATACTGTCATTTCTCTGGATCATTTTAAAGCGTACATTATTGAATCCTTTGCAGAATGAGTTGAAAACCAGCGAGCATTACAATCGCATGCTCTTCGAAAATACACCTATTGGCCTGGCTCTAAGTAAAATGGATGGTGAACTGGTTGATATAAATCCGGCCTTAGCTAAAATTCTTGGTCGCACTATCATTGAAACACTACAAATAAATTATCACGACATCAATCCTAAAAGCCGTGGAACCATAGAACAACAGCAATTTAAGCAGTTTATCGATACCGAGCATTATGGCCCTTATGATAAAGAATTTTTGCACAAAGATGGTCGTTTAATCCCAGTTCGAATACAGGGAATTATTTTAGATAAAAATGGTGAACAATTAATTTTATCCAGCATAGAAAATATTTCTGAACAAAAAAATACTGAAGAAATGGTACTGAATATTGCAGAAGGCATATCAGAACAAACTGGCGAAGCTTTTTTTTATTCCTTAATACACCATTTAGCTAATATTTTTACATCCAAGTATATTTTTATCGGCCTGCTCAACAAGGACGACAATGAACTTGTTGAAACTCTCGTGGTGAGTGTTCATGGTAAAATAGTCGATAACATTCGCTATAATTTGAATAAAACACCCTGTGAACACGTTATAAAAAGTATTTGTCCCAGTATCCAGGCTTTCCCCGAAAATCTCCAACAATTATTCCCCGATGATGAAATGATCATTGAAATGAATGCCCAAAGCTATGTTGGCGTACCATTGGTCGATAGCTATAATAAGCCCATAGGTCTGATTAGTATTCTCGATAGCAAGCCCATGGAAAACACCGAGCAAATCAGCATTATTTTGAAAATATTTGCCGCAAGAGCTGCCTGGGAGATGGAGCATTTAAAATCAGAAGCGGCATTACATGAACAAGAACAACAAATCAGAGATTTACTTGAATCCACCGCTGAGGCTATTTATGGCTTGGATACAAATGGTTTATGCACTTTCGCTAATCCTGCTTGTTTACGCATGTTAGGCTATAAAAAAGAGCATCATTTACTGGGCAAGGATATGCATTTATTAAACCATCATACCCGTATTGATGGCAGCGATTATCCAGCGGATCAATGCCCCATATACCAGGTCATAGAAACAGGCATTAGCGTTAACTTAGACAACGAACACTTTTGGCGGGCTGATGGTAGTAGCTTTCCTGTAGAATATTGGTCATATCCCATCAAGCGCGGCACAAAAATCACCGGCGCTGTGGTCACCTTTCTCGATATTAGCAAACGTATACAAACAGAAGAAAGCCTTAGACGTTCACAAAAAATGGAAGCTATCGGGCAATTATCCGGTGGTATTGCCCATGACTTTAATAATCAACTAGGTGTTATTATTGGTTATCTAGACTTTCTTGATGATTATACTCACGCTCAAAAAGATGCTCAGCAATGGGTTAAAACTGCTACCCGAGCGACCCTGCGTTGCATGGATCTCACCCGTCAATTACTGGCATTTTCCCGTCGTCAGGTGATGGAAAAAAGCATCGTAAGCCTCAATGACTCTTTTAGCGAATTAGAAACCATGATCACCCGTTCCGTCACCCCTGAAGTGCAAGTACAATATCATCTAGCGCCTGATTTATGCTTAACAGAAATTGATTCAGGTGAATTCCATGATGCTATTCTCAACCTCATCATCAATGCAAGAGATGCTATGCTAAATGGTGGTCAATTACTCATAGAAACAAAAAACACTTTTTTAGATGCCGATTTTGTTGCCCTTAACCCTGAAGCAAAAACAGGTGACTATATTCAATTAAGTATCAGTGATACTGGCACGGGTATGGACAAAGAAACACTGGAGCATATTTTTGAACCTTTCTTTAGCACCAAATCAAAGGACAAAGGCACTGGTCTCGGCATGGCAATGGTTTATGGTTTTATGCAGCGCTATGATGGCTTTATAAAAGTTTACTCTGAGCAGGATATCGGCACTACAATAGATCTTTATTTCCCTCGCTCCACTGATAATAAAACACTTGCTAATAATAGTTTAATTCAGGATACAGAACTCCCTCATGGCAATGAAAGCATTTTAATTGTCGATGATGAAACCAGTCTCTTAGAGTTGGCTAATAAATATTTGCAGGATTTAGGCTATACTACTTATTTAGCTAAAAATGCTCAGCAAGCATTAGATATTTTATCTAAAAATAACAATATTGATTTACTTTTCAGTGATGTAGTCATGCCTGGTGGAATGAATGGCTACGAGTTAGCCCAACAGGCAACAACTGATAACACTGAATTAAAAGTTTCGCGGATTCAACTCTGAAGTGCAACGCAGGAAATTCCAGTTCTTGCAAATGATTTTTTCATTGCCTGGAATGGTGTTTGAAAGCCGAGTGCCTTTCTAGGTCTATTATTAAGTTTTTCCATCATGTTGTAAACCTCTTTATCAGTCACTTCTTTAAAGTCTGTATCTTTAGGAAAATATTGTCTAATCAGTCCATTAGTATTTTCATTTAACCCTCGCTCCCATGAAGAATAAGGGTGGGCAAAATAAAATGCTGTATCAAGAGCTTTGCTTACCTGCTCATGATAAGCAAACTCTTTACCATTGTCTGCGGTAATACTATGAAGCCTGTCTTTAAAGGGTTTAAGCAATTGTATTGTTGCTTGTGTCACCCAATCAGCCTGTTTGCCATTCACTCTTGCTACTAATGTGTAAAGCGTTTTTCTTTCTACAATCGTGACCAGAGCACCACTGTGTCCTTTACCGATCACTGTATCAATTTCCCAGTCACCAACACGACGTTTATCATCAACAATCTTAGGACGGTCATCAATGGAAATTCGATTAATTATTTGTCCTCGACTGCTTTTACCGTTACTACCACGCTTTTGGTATTTCTTTCCCTGACGCCTTAAATACTGATGTAAATCACCACCTTGCTTCTTATCATCCCATATGTGTTGATAAATACGTTCATGGCTAAGAAGTAGCATTTTGTCATTCAGTAACCAACCTGATATCTGTTCAGGACTCCACTGGTGCTGTGAAAGCTTTTCATCAATAAGGGCAATCATGTCATCCGTCATTTTAATTGCTTTAGAAGCATTGTAGCGACGCTTAACGGCTTTTTCTTGAGCTTGCTTAAATCGATAGCCACGTAAACCAGCGTTGCGTTTAATTTCACGGCATATAGTAGATTTACTCACCTCAATCGCCTGAGCAATTTTAGACTGGGAAATGCCATTTTTAATCTCAGTCGAAATGTAGTATCTTTGTTCTTGTGTCAATTGCTTGTAAGTTCTCATAAGTCACTTTACTCTTGCAGGAGAAAATGGCCGATTTTACAAGCAATTGGCCATTTTTTCGAGCAAATCATTGCTGTACTTATGATTTTTTTAGTAGCGCCGTCAGGCGCGTCGCTGGCTCATGAAATTCCCGGGGTGGCCATCGCTACGCTCGGCCACCCCGGGAATTTCATGAGCCAGCGATAAACCAGCAAATATCACAAATACAACCAAATAGTGTTGCACTTATGAGTTGAATCTAAGTTTTATTAAGCTCTGGCTTTACCTCAAAAACCATTGTACAACAGGGTTTATTAAAATTTTCCAAGCAACTTTTAGCTAAGCCTTATCGTAAAGCAGAATTAGCGCATCGCATTCGACTTATCCTCGATAAAAAACAATAAGATTAATGGATTTATTGGTACATGATAAAATTTAAAATATTAACAATGGAAATATTAAGCACAATAAGCATCACTCTGATCTGCTTAATTAATTCCCCCGTACAAGCCATCGAAAGTAAAACCGCTTTAAATCAGGCCTTACAACATGAGCCCATCCAACCGATACATGCAGCTGAGGGACTTGACAAAGACAAAATAGCATTAGGTGAAGCCTTGTTTGTTGACTCCCGTTTAAGTTTCGATAATACAATGGCCTGTATTACCTGCCATGCTCTGGGAGACAATGGTGCCGATCATCAAGCACTCACACCCGGTCGCAATAGTCAGCAATTAGATGTTAACACACCTACGGTTTTTAATAGCAGCTTGAATCATCAACAGTTTTGGGATGGTCGTGCTCAAAATCTTGAAGATCAAATAAACTTTGTCGTCGATAGCAAAAAAGAGTTTGCCTCCAATTGGCCATTAATTATAAGCAAGCTCAATCAAGATAATAATTATAAAACGAATTTTAACAAGCTTTATTCTGATGGTATTACAGCAGATAATATCCGCAACGCCATTGCTATTTTTGAACAAAGCTTGCTCACCATCAATTCTCCTTTTGATCGTTATCTTTTGGGTGATGCTAGTGCTATTAGCTCGGATGCTAAGGAAGGTTATCGTTTATTTAAAGATTATGGCTGTGTCGCCTGCCATCAAGGCAGTAATATTGGTGGTAATCTATTTATGAAATTTGGTGTATTTGGTGACTATTTTGTCAAAAAGGGCAACAATACACGGGCTGATCTCGGACGCTATAATATCACGGGAAAAGCATCTGACCGCCATGTGTTTCGTGTGCCCAGCCTACGACTCAGCGTACTGACAGCGCCCTACTTTCACGATGGTTCGGTCGACAATCTGAGTGATGCAATTAAAATCATGGCAAAGCATCAACTAGGACGAACTATATCAACACAAGATATTGATTATATTATTGCCTTTTTAAAAACACTACCGGGTGAATACAAAGGACAAGCTCTGGGTGCAACAATGAGATTGCAAGCTCAGGAAAAATTAAAATGAGTCAATTTCGTATAAAATATATGTTGTTAGGCGCTTGTGCATTAATAGTGATGTCCTTTCTCTATTTTAAAACGCAATCAGCCGACATTGAACAACATAATAAAATTATCAGTAAAATCAGTCAATTCAAACATATTGATGCGTCATTAAATCAGTCTATTTTAGAAGTACGTTTGGGTCTGCTGCCTTATTATGATCCCGTTGTATCCAGGCTGAAAGATCTTGAAACCCTTTATCAAAAAATCAATGCAAACTTTAAAAAGGCTAATAAAAACACCACGAAAATAATAATAGAGGACAGTGAAGTTGTTAAACAAGCCTTATTAATAAAAAAACAAGCCATCGAATCATTTAAGTCCAGCAATGCCATATTGAATAATTCATTACGCTATCTTCCTACAGCAACAATTGAACTAACATCTCAATTAAGTTATCAAACGGCAGATAACAATTTAAGACAAGCGGTGAATACTTTATTACGTGACATCATGATCTACAACATGACGAGTGATGTACTATTATACGAAAAAATAACTACATCAAGCCAGGCGCTTGACAAACAATTCAGTCATTATTCAAGCAACATTCAGGATACCTTTTTTCTGTTCAACACCCATATTCATATTGTCCTAGATAACAAAAAGCAACTGAATAAATTACTCTATGAATTACTCAATGTACCTACTTCAATCGGCATAGATAACTTATTGCAAGTCTATACCCGTCAATACAATCAAATAGCTCAGACCGCTGACAACTATCGCTTACTTTTATATGCCTTTTCATTGTTTTTATTGGCTTATATCGGGCTTATCTTATTTCGTCTCAATCAGACAACCAGCACTTTACGTCACACAGTTAAAGATCTAAATTATCAAAAGTTCGCCTTGGATCAACATGCCATTGTCAGTATCAGTGATAAAGATGGAATCATTACCTATGTTAATGATAAATTTTGTCAGATAAGTCAACAAAGCGCCGAAGAACTGATTGGTAAAAACCATCGAGTTTCTAAGTCTGGTTATCATCCCGATTCTTTTTACCAAGCCATGTGGGATGTAATTTCTTCTGGTGAAGTCTGGCATGGAAAAATCAAAAATCGAAATAAAAATGGTCAATTCTTCTGGGTAGATACGACTATCGTTCCCTATATGGATGATAATGGTGTGCCCTATCAATATGTTGCTATTCGCACAGATATTAGCGAAATAAAAAAAGCGGAAGAACAACTACGGTTGCAATCCGCAGCACTCAAAATGGCCGCCAATGGCATCGTCATTACCGATCAGAATGGTAAAATTCAATGGGTTAATGATGCCTTTAGTCATTTAACCGGCTATGACCGGGATGAAGTGATAGGACAAAAACCAAGCATACTGAAATCAGACAAACAGACAGACAAATTTTATAAAAACATGTGGGACACCGTTTTATCAGGCCAAATATGGCATGGTGAACTCATTAACCGCAAAAAAAATGGTAATCAATACACTGAAGAACAAACCATCTCCCCCGTCTATGACATGAAGGGTAACATCAGTCATTTTATCGCCATTAAGCAGGATATCAGCGATCGTCTTCAAACAGAAGAAGCCTTACGCCGCTCACAAAAAATGGATGCTATCGGTCAACTATCCGGTGGTATTGCCCATGACTTTAATAATCAATTGGGTGTGATCATCGGCTATCTGGATTTTCTTGATGAATATCTTGAAAACACCGATTGTTTAAACGAAACCGACTCGAAAAAAACCAAACAATGGATTAACACTGCCACACGTGCAACTATTCGTTGTATTGATTTAACCCGTCAATTATTGTCTTTTTCACGCAAACAAACACAGGCCAAAACAAGACTAAAACTGAACGACACTTTAAGCGAGATGAAGACAGTTATTAGCGGCTCAATAACGCCTCAAGTGGAAGTAAACTATGCTTTAAATCAAGACCAATGGTTTACAGAAGTGAACTCAGGTGAATTGCAGGATGCTATCTTAAATATTATCATCAATGCCCGTGATGCCATGCCCAAGGGGGGTAAATTATTAATTCAAACATCTAATCAATCTCTTGGCGAAGAAAGTAATAAAATCAATCCCGAAGCACATTCAGGTAATTATGTACAAATAAGTGTCAGTGACACGGGTCATGGCATGAATCAAGAATCAAGAGAACGCATATTTGAACCTTTTTTTACCACCAAAGAAAAAGACAAGGGCACAGGCTTGGGTATGTCTATTGTCTATGGTTTTGTTAAACGTTCTGGTGGTTTTATTAATATAGAATCAGAAGTAAATGTTGGTACAATTGTGCACCTCTATTTACCCTGTAGTAATGAAGAATCTTCATCGCAAATACATAACAGTGATAGCTCCAGTATAGAAGGAAAAGAAATACTCGGTGGCAAGGAATGTATATTAATTGTTGATGATGAAAATGACCTATTACACCTCGCGGACAAATATCTAAAAGAATTGGGTTATAGCACCTACTTAGCAGAAAATGCCTCTCAAGCAATGGATGTTCTCTCGACACAGCCCAATATTGACCTGCTGTTTAGTGACATTATTATGCCTGGAGAAATGAATGGCTATGAATTAGCAGAAAAGGCAACTCATGTTCATAGTAAGCTAAAGGTTTTACTCTCATCAGGTTTTACTTCAAAAGCAATTGCTGACAGTGGGCAAATTCGTTTTCAGAATAATCTCCTCAATAAGCCCTATCGAAAGATCGAACTGGCAAAGTCTATTCGAAAAACGCTTGATTCATAACAATATTTTAATCAATAACATAAGGACTACTTAACATGTCGTTGAAGCGACCATTTTTTGTCATCATACTAATATCAAGTTTGCTTTTGGGCTGTGATTCATCGGATAACATTCAAGTGCAGAATGTCGATGACAATCAACGCTTAAGTGATGTTGAATTACAAAAAATCCAAAAACAATCATTCCCTGCTGTTACAGGAATTTATAAATTTGGCTTTGATTTACGTGCTAGTCCACAAGAAGATACAGCACAATACCTACCCTTTTTAGACTATCTTAAACAAGCTACTGGCTACCAGTTTAAATTGCATTTTACCCCCAGAGGCAGTACCGCTGCAGATGAGTTAGGCTTAAATCATACTCAATTTGCTTCCATCGGTGCAACCAGTTTCCTTTATGCCCAAACTCGCTTTAACGCTATCACCCTAGTACGAGGGCTCAACCCACAAGGTAAAGCAGAATATCAATCCGTTTTTGTTGTCGCTCCCGATAGTGATATTAGTAGCATTAGTGATTTTATTGGTCGTAAACTGGCTTTTGGCAGTATGGATTCAACTCAGGGACATCTTATTCCTCGCATTATGCTCAATGACCATAATATAAATTTGCAAGCATTAAACAATTATCAGTATACCGGCTCACATCAAAATTGTGCCGAAGCGGTAGTTTCCAAAAAAGTAGATATCTGTGGAATGCAAGATCAATTAGCGAAAAAATTACAAGATGAGGGCAAAGTAAAAATCATTCATAGCTCACGTTATTATCCTTCTAGTGGTATAGCGGCTAATAAAGATGTGCCGTCAGAAGTTCGAGAAAAAGTGAAGCAAGCCTTATTGGATTTCGATCCAATAGGTGCTGATAGTGCCACCATGTATCATTGGGAACGCACTGAAATGCCCAAAGGTTTTACCGATAGTAAAGATGGTGATTATGCTGAATTACGTCAATGGTCGATTAAGCTCGGTTTTTTGCCTGAGCCAGAAACAGCGGTATCGGAAGAAAAACAATGAGACTTACCCAACGTATTTTTTTATTAATTTTCATTACTGTCTCACTCAGTAGTCTGGGCAATTTTTTCCTCACCCAATACCAGGAATATGAACTACTAATGTGGCTATACTTAACCGGACACACAACTTAAAATAACTAAAAGATAAAAAGTGTGACCTAAAATGAATGATCAAACAAAAAAACCGAATAAAAGCTATACATCAGAATTTAAAGAATCAGCTGTCAAATTAGCTAATGAGACGGATCAACCCGTTTCTCAGACTGCCAGGGAGCTAGGTGTTAATGTAAATACTCTACATACCTGGATCAGTAAATATTCCAAACCGGTGAAGACGGTAGCCAATAGAAGTGATGAACACATTTATGATGAAGTAAAACGTCTGAAAAAGAATTGGCAAAAGTGATTCAGGAGCGTGATTTATTAAAAGGCCACAGCGTACTTTGCAAGGGAAACTTTGTGAAGTACGCATGGATAACTGATCAGGCTAAAGATTACCCGGTAACGATTCTGTGCCGTTTTATGGATGTTTCCGTAGTTGCTATTATGATTGGGTTAGCTCTCCTAAAACGGATAGAGAGAAAGAAAATGAAGCGCTTACTGAGCAGCTAAAAAACTGTTTGAAGACAGTCGCAAGACTTATGGAACCCGTCGTCTTAAAAGAAAACTGGCTGAAAAAGGCGTTCATATAAGCCGCCGGAGAATTGGTCGATTAATGAAAAAGCCGGTTTGTTTTGTAAAACGAAGAGACGCTTTAAAGCGACGACTAATTCCAAGCATAATAAGCGTATATCTCCAAATTTACTGGAAAGAGAGTTTACTGTCTCTCAACCTGATCGCTACTATGTGGGTGATATTACCTATATTGCCACCAAGGAAGGCTGGTTATATTTAGCGGTTGTCATTGACTTATTCTCTAGGCAAATTGTTGGCTGGTCGATGGATGAGCGAATGAAAGCCAAGCTAGTCAATGATGCTTTACTGATGGCCATATGGAAGCGTAAACCAATGGATGGATTGCTTTGGCATACTGACCGAGGTAGCCAATATGCCTCTGATAGTCATAGAAAAATATTGTCGGATCATAACATAATTCAGTCTATGAGCCGCAAAGGAAATTGCTGGGACAATGCTGTATCAGAGAGCTTCTTTCATAGTTTGAAAACTGAATTGACGCACCATTGTCGATTCAAAACCAGAGTAGAAGCAAAGCAGGCAATATTTGAATATATTGAGGTATTTTATAATCGGGAGCGACTTCATTCGGCTAATGATTATTTGTCACCAGTCGATTATGAAATACAGCAGGAAATAGCTTAAATCGATTGATTGAAGAGGGGTAAAGGCGACATAAATGCCGCCCATTACCGTTGACGGCCATCGGCTCCTCAGCCTGTGCCGTGAAGATATTGTAACAGGATCATTACCGTTGTGAAAATACCTTGGGTGAATGGAACGGCTCTATCGTTCCAGAGGGCAAAGCCCTTTCTCTTCATCTGTTTAAAGTTAACATGAGAAACTAAAATGATAGGAAATACAAAATGACAAAAATCACTTGAAACAGCCAAAAAAATATTTAGAAAACTGTCCGGAAAAGTGTTGACACATCAATAAGCACATCATGTTGACTGTAATCACACTTTCCTTGTACTCGGCTATCTTTGATTGCATGAAAGTGCAGTGAGATGGCCTGTTTCAGGGCAGAAAAACTTAAATGTTTTTTTTGCTGACTTAAAGAGGCCAAAATTCACAGTACCAAGCATATAAAAGGGAAATATTTTTTAACATGAAGTCATTCAACCAATTGAAAAACAAGAGTTTGATCTCTTGTTTCTCAAAATGCAAGCTTTTTATTCGATTTTTTTAATTTTGCTAAAGTTACTGCGAAAAGTTTTTTTATTTCTGCTTGGTAAGCACCACTACAACTCAATTGTTCATCTCAGCGAGAATTGCTGTCGATTAATGCTCTAAGCTGACGTTCACTATTAGGACTATGAACTAGTGCTGTCGTCCCTGACTAGCAGGTTATGTAATTTTAAGAACTAATGGTGGTAACTCAAAATAACGATTATTAGAAAATTATTTCTCCTATAAAACGGTACAACAGCCCATAAAATCATTGTACTCATGCTAAAAATGGAAAAATTTAGGGGTAAGATTAGAAAACGAGCAAGCAGGTTTTCCCTTAAAGATTAAGAGAATTTCATATTATTTTAATTTCTCAAAACAAGGAACTCCCATAGCTAACATTACATCACAATCCACAATTTTTGCTTTGGCTTTTAATTTGTCAGCTAGATGTATAACGTATGCTCGTCCATTGGAACATGCAACATTATAGTACACTGCATTCTCAGAATCTGTTCCTTGTAAGAAATTAACAGTTGCTGAACAAGGCGTACCACTGGCCTTTAATATACTGGAAAGGTTTTTATTTTTCTCTTTATTGCTCATGGTAAGAAACTGCACATACCATATATTTGCATACTTTTCAGTGGATCTATCTTTTTTAACTTCGTTAGATTTAATATTTGAGCTATTCACACCATACATTTTTTCAATTTTAGAACCTTTGCAAGGACTGTCTTGGTAACTAATACCTCCTTTTGCATCAACACATTTAAATGCATTTACCTGAGTGGAACCTTTAATTATAGTTAAGTGCTCTTGGAGCTCCTTGGCAAGAGTCATGGCTGAAGAAAGATTATTAGAAGCATCCGACGACAAATCGGTGCTTATTTCATTTAATTTATCAGAATAATTATCTATTTTATCAAATTTACTAATAATCAAACCCATCTCTTTTTCTAGCTTTCTCGCTTTACTACAATATCCACGCATATCACTAAAGTGCATATCGACATCAGAGCCACATTTATTTACATAACCTTTGTAGGTCACAATCAGCTCTTTGAATTTTTTTGTCCCTTCAATTAATACACCTCTTTCATCACTACTAATAGAATATGAATTTAAAGGTATTAGCATTGCCATTATAGTAAATATTAATATTTTCATTAGATTCTCAATTTATTCCACTTTATCGTGGCTGATAAGAGGAATTCTATGGTTTTTATTAGCAAACAGCTAAAATAACAGTTTATATGAAGGTAGTATGGGGTGACCCAAATAGTCCCTCATTAGCTAGAATATTATCATTATTCTAGAAGACCGTCTTGGCCACCCATGATCTAAACCCAGTGTAATACAAATAATAAGCTGAAACAAATACTATTGTGACAGTAATGTTTGAATGTCGTACAGATATATTCTATACTCTCCATTGTAGCCGTCATCCCGATTAAATGGAGTTAATCAAATGCCCACACCAAGAAGCCAACAAATTAGCCTTTCAGATACCCCTTACTATCATTGCATCTCTCGCTGTGTCCGCAGAACGTTCTTATGTGGTATCGATAGCGTCACCAACAAAGATTACAGTTACCGTAAACAATGGTTCATTGAACGACTGGCCTTACTATCAAAAACCTTTGCCATTGACGTCTGCGCCTACGCTATTATGTCCAATCACCTGCACACAGTATTGAAAATCAACGCCTCACTTGCCCAAAGTTGGTCAGATGAAACCGTAATACAACACTGGCAACAACTTTGTTCAATTCCAGTATTGGTAGACCGCTACCTTAATGGTAAATGTCATTCTAAGGCTGAGCAAAATAGGGCACAAGAAACCATTGCCGTCTTCAGAGACCGGTTAATGGATATCAGTTGGTTCATGCGTTGCCTCAATGAACACATTGCTCGCAGAGCCAATGCTGAAGATAAATGTACAGGTCGTTTTTGGGAAGGACGTTTTAAGAGCCAGGCATTGCTTGATGAGCAAGCCATTCTTAGCTGCATGGTCTATGTTGATTTAAATCCCATTAGAGCGGATATCAGCCAAACATTAGAAGACTCTGATTACACCTCAGTAAAACAGCGTATCGACTCAATTAAAAAGACAAAAAGCATTAGCAAAAAAATAACGCAACAAAGCACAGCCACTATTAAGCTCGCCCCCTTTATCGGTAGCTCACTCAAATACAAGGGTATTGCCTTTGATCTTAATGACTATCTGGAACTTGCAGAATGGACGGGACGAATAAAGAGGGATGATAAACGAGGCTATATCAAATCGGGCACTCCCGCTATATTACAAAAATTACAACTCAATGAAGATACTTGGCTAGAAACAGTCGATGGTTTTTCAAAGGGCTTTCATTCCTTTGTTGGCCCGGAAGAACAATTAAAATCCTTATGTCTGAAACAAAAACGGCATTGGGTGCGCGGTATTAATTTGTGTAGGAAATTATTTAAAATCAATTCTGCCGCCCCCATCACGACTTAAACATAACAGCCTACCAAAGCACACACCTTAGCAGAACAGTGCAGGCCTCCCTTGTTCGTCATGCAGAGCAACTCATTCAATTAGCTACTTTTACTACCCACTCCACTGAAAAATATTCAATTTTTTTAAATTCATATTTCGAGAAGAAATTTTTTACAATTTAGCTTTGATATTGCTTTTTATTAGGTGGGTGGCAATAAAGACTTACCCCACTGAAAAATATTCAATTTTTTAAATTCATATTTCGAGAAGAAATTTTTTACAATTTAGCTTTGATATTGCTTTTATTAGGTGGGTGGCAATAAAGACTCTTGATAAAGACTCTTGGCTACCTGATTTAGCTACCGGTTGATATATACCTTTGCAGCTTCTTTTAATTCTTGAGAGAACTTAGCTCTTTTAAGCTCATAATCAGAAGGAAACCCAACCATATCAATAATTTCATGGCATTTCTCGAAAACAGAAACGTATGATTTATTATTTGAATTCAAAGACTTAATTATTTTACTTGCATACTTATCGGCTTTGTTTGATGCAGAAACAATATTATCAACCTTTTCATGAAGCACCCATTTAAACAGCTGAATGATATGCCAGCGCAATTTTGTGTATTTTTGTGCGTTAGCCTTTCGACCGTTAATTAATGTGTTGTAATGTGGCTATACTTAACCGGACACACAACTTAAAATAACTAAAAGATAAAAAGTGTGACCTAAAATGAATGATCAAACAAAAAAACCGAATAAAAGCTATACATCAGAATTTAAAGAATCAGCTGTCAAATTAGCTAATGAGACGGATCAACCCGTTTCTCAGACTGCCAGGGAGCTAGGTGTTAATGTAAATACTCTACATACCTGGATCAGTAAATATTCCAAACCGGTGAAGACGGTAGCCAATAGAAGTGATGAACACATTTATGATGAAGTAAAACGTCTGAAAAAGAATTGGCAAAAGTGATTCAGGAGCGTGATTTATTAAAAAGGCCACAGCGTACTTTGCAAGGGAAACTTTGTGAAGTACGCATGGATAACTGATCAGGCTAAAGATTACCCGGTAACGATTCTGTGCCGTTTTATGGATGTTTCCCGTAGTTGCTATTATGATTGGGTTAGCTCTCCTAAAACGGATAGAGAGAAAGAAAATGAAGCGCTTACTGAGCAGCTAAAAAACTGTTTGAAGACAGTCGCAAGACTTATGGAACCCGTCGTCTTAAAAGAAAACTGGCTGAAAAAGGCGTTCATATAAGCCGCCGGAGAATTGGTCGATTAATGAAAAAGCCGGTTTGTTTTGTAAAACGAAGAGACGCTTTAAAGCGACGACTAATTCCAAGCATAATAAGCGTATATCTCCAAATTTACTGGAAAGAGAGTTTACTGTCTCTCAACCTGATCGCTACTATGTGGGTGATATTACCTATATTGCCACCAAGGAAGGCTGGTTATATTTAGCGGTTGTCATTGACTTATTCTCTAGGCAAATTGTTGGCTGGTCGATGGATGAGCGAATGAAAGCCAAGCTAGTCAATGATGCTTTACTGATGGCCATATGGAAGCGTAAACCAATGGATGGATTGCTTTGGCATACTGACCGAGGTAGCCAATATGCCTCTGATAGTCATAGAAAAATATTGTCGGATCATAACATAATTCAGTCTATGAGCCGCAAAGGAAATTGCTGGGACAATGCTGTATCAGAGAGCTTCTTTCATAGTTTGAAAACTGAATTGACGCACCATTGTCGATTCAAAACCAGAGTAGAAGCAAAGCAGGCAATATTTGAATATATTGAGGTATTTTATAATCGGGAGCGACTTCATTCGGCTAATGATTATTTGTCACCAGTCGATTATGAAATACAGCAGGAAATAGCTTAAATCGATTGATTGAAGAGGGTAAAGGCGACATAAATGCCGCCCATTACCGTTGACGGCCATCGGCCCTCAGCCTGTGCCGTGAAGATATTGTAACAGGATCATTACCGTTGTGAAAATACCTTGGGTGAATGGAACGGCTCTATCGTTCCAGAGGGCAAAGCCCTTTCTCTTCATCTGTTTAAAGTTAACATGAGAAACTAAAATGATAGGAAATACAAAATGACAAAAATCACTTGAAACAGCCAAAAAATATTTAGAAAACTGTCCGGAAAAGTGTTGACACATCACAAGACTATTATCAAGCAATTCAATACGTTGGGCCGTAAAGTTTTTAATCTCAATAACAATATTACCCTTAGTATCACAGATATCAATATCACAATGAATGAGTTTGTCATTTTATCTTGTAGACGAATAATATGACTAAAATAATGATCACCATTTAATGGCTGATACATCCTAATTTGATCAATCTTAATAGGGAAAAGACACAATTAGCTTTTTTGTATCGTTATTATCCAGTGTTGTAGGCGCAATAATATTTGCCAGGTGACAACCAATAAAAGCTTGTACTGATGAGTCGAGAATTCCAGGTGTAAATTACTGGTACTCGCACGTTTATTTTCATCCGAAATAATAATTTCAGCTAAGACTTCATCACGATTACTATGAATTGTATTCAAATTCCGATAAAACTGACCATAATCAATTCCTGCATGACTAAAATAGTCATAAATCTGGCTATGAGTAAATTGATGCTTCAAGCGCATTTTATCGCAGCAATGTCTTTGGTATTTTTTCACAAAGTCTCTAGTATCAATATTACCACTCAAATACGCTTGTGCCCCTGCTCACCCGATGGAATAACAAAAATTGCTTATTATTTTGCTGAAAAACAATATCAAAATCACCTTCATCCTGGGCATTTTTTTGAAAACCAAATTATCCAATACGTTTGCTATCTGACCGTAAGCCAGCTTATAACTATGAGCGATTAATTCACACTGTCCAATACCCGGCATCAGAGATTCATTAATATTTAAGCGGGAAAAAATAGGATTGTTTTTATCGGGTGAAATTGTATATCGCCCTAATCCAACCTGTTTCATCATTGAATTAAAGAAATCATCATTATTCAAGGTGTTTTGCTGAATCCATGCTTCTTTCTTTGGAACGGATAGGTAGGTATATTAATCAACTTCCCACGTGATGAAGATACACTATAATTTTTATTGTTAGTTTGAGCTTCATATCCTTTATTGTCTATTAATCTTGCTTTTGAAGCCTCGATTAAATCTTTTTCTGATGGCTCATTGGCATCATCTACAACATCGTATTGACTGGCATAATAACAATTGTCCCAATTAAAATTAAGGCCATCGACATACAGTTTTCCCATTATCTTAATCAAGTGTAATTGCTGCTTATTAGAAAATCTTTATTGATACCATTGGATAATGCAACCACTTTTGAGTCTGCTGAATTATTGTCAATACTGATTCGATCTTCATTCTTTTTATAATTTGGGAGTGAGGATTCCAGCCAACAATGTGGATCAATAATTTCTTGACAGTATTCACTCAGAGTATTCGATGAACCCACCTCAAGGAATCGGGTAAAACCTTTATCTAAAATATATTGAATGCCATGTTCAAAACTGGATAATGAATTGATGTGTTCAATCCAATAATATTTATTATTTTCCAAACTATTAACAAAATCACCAATATAGGATGAAATCCATGGCCTGATCGGTGCTTTAAAATTAATTTCATCCAACATTCTGCTAAATTTGTTTATTTTTATTGGACTGAGATTATTGAATGAATAGTGGATATCCAAATACTTAAAAGTAACATTATTATCATGTAAAATTTTAATTATTTGATCACAATTATTTCTCACACATTGTATGGTAATTGAATTGTGACTATTCAGTGAAAATATCTTAGGTTGATAATCTGCTTTTGGCTAATAACTTTAAATGTTTCCAAATTACACTCTAGCTCTAGCGTAATTGCATCACAGCAAGAAGGAGTGCTATTACATTCCAATAGCTCCACTCGTGCTAAGAGCATTTTTATCGCATCGTCAAGAGTAATGGCATCAGAAACACATGCAGCAACATAATCCCCTACACCAAAACCTAATACAGCACCTGGTGTGATGCCTTTTGCAACCAAATCTGAGCCAGAGAATAATCAAACACAAAAGCCAGTAGTTGATTGATTTTTGCTGATTCAAGCACCTTACTACTGACCGGTTCGGTTAATAGTGAAACCAACGATAGATTAAGATTGTTTTGGCCATAGTTTTTAGCTGCTTTAGATTCAAGTGCATCAAAAATGATCTGACAATGGACAACTGACTTTCTAAACTCAGGTTCAAAATCATAAAGCGTCTTGGCCATTGCGGAAATACATTGAGTTCGCCAGAGAAAATAAAACCGGATTATTTTTCGAAGGTTTAATATCTTTCCGGGCAATTAACACTTTTTTCTGTTCTAATTCCTGAGCAGTTTTTGTCAAAGAAAATTCAGAGAGTAATAAGCGTAAATGGGGAATTGAATTACAAACAAATGCCGCTCGATTATCACTAAAATGTGATTTTTAGCATTTAAACTATAGCAAATATCAACCAGTTCATGTTCCTGATGATTAGCCAAAAACACTTTTAAATCATCAATTGATTTTGAAAAAGCTTTTTATGATGTGCTGATATTGTTACCATTTGATAGACATTGGATGGCTTTTGTCGTTTCACTTCAACTTGGTCATATTCTTCCATCACCAAATGACAATTTGTCCCGCCAAAGCCAAAGGCATGAACCCCTGCCCTTCTCTTTTCGTGGCTTGTATCCCAGTCTTTTAATGTTTGATTAATATAAAAAGGTGACTGAGAAAAATTAACTGAGGTTTTTCTTTCTTAAAATTAATGGTCGGAATTAATTTTTATTATATAAAGATAATGACGTTTTTATAATTGACGCAATACCTGATGCGGCTAACAAATGACCTATATTATTTTTAACTGTACCTATAGCACATTGTTGTATTGAGGCATTAGCCTCTTTAAAACATTACTTAATGAGCGTAATTCAATAAGATCACTGATTTCAGACCCTGTTCCATGTGCTTCTATATATGAAACAGAAGCGGATCAATACCGGATTTTTATACGCTTCTTTGATGACTGAAACCTGTCCCTGCGGATTAGGTGCCATAATGCCCAATGAACGTCCGTCATTATTAACAGCTGAACCTTTTATCACTGAAAAACTCGATCACCATCTGCTACCGCTTGTTTATAAGATTTAACGATAATTGCTCCAGCACCCTCGCCTGGAATAAAGCCATCAGCACTTTCATCAAAGGCATTACATTGATCACCATGTGACAAAGCGCCCGCCTTACTAAACATCACATAGGGTGCAGATGAATACAGTGGACCCCATTGTCAAGACAGCTTTCTCAAATATTAAGATATAATTCTGTTGGTTATTTATAGTATTAGTCTTATCCACATATCCACAGGTCTGCCAGTAGTCCAGAGACGCTTGCGATATATCTCAGGGCTACTGGCTTGGCCTGTGGATATGTGGACAAGGCGGTTGCCAATAAAGTTGATTATCCTCTCATCATGCTGCCCGTTTTAAGTCTGGAACAACTTCTTTCATCACGCCATAGATCTCTGCAGGCGTTTTTCCACCGTGTGTACTGTGTGGTCGTTCATGGTTGTAAAACTCAAAATATTCCTTTAATGAGCTCTTTAGCTCATCAATACTTTGTAATCCTTGAGGTAAATTTCCTCATATTTTACACTTCGCCAGAGTCGTTCAATCATAATGTTATCCATTGCTCTGCCTTTGCCGTCCATGCTGATTTTTATATCATTGGCCTTTAGAACACCTGTAAATGCTCTGCTAGTATATTGAGCACCTTGATCCGTATTGAAGATTTCTGGCTTTCCATATCGTCGCAGTGCTGTTTCCAGACTACTGATACAAAAGCTTTCTTCCATGCTGGTTGACACTTCCCAGGACAGCACAAAACGGCTACTCCAGTCCATAACAGCACTTAGGTAGACAAATCCATGTGGCATCCGTAAATACGTGATATCTGTGCACCAAACCTGGTTATTCCTATTAATATCAATTCCTTTGAGCAAATATGGATAGAGGTTATTTACTTTGCAAGGCTTGCTGGTATTGGGTTTTGGTGCCACTGAAACCAATCCCATGATCCGCATAAGCCGTTGAACTTTTTTACGATTAATTTTATAACACGCGGATTCAACTCTGAAGTGCAACGCAGGAAATTCCAGTTCTTGCAAATGATTTTTTCATTGCCTGGAATGGTGTTTGAAAGCCGAGTGCCTTTCTAGGTCTATTATTAAGTTTTTCCATCATGTTGTAAACCTCTTTATCAGTCACTTCTTTAAAGTCTGTATCTTTAGGAAAATATTGTCTAATCAGTCCATTAGTATTTTCATTTAACCCTCGCTCCCATGAAGAATAAGGGTGGGCAAAATAAAATGCTGTATCAAGAGCTTTGCTTACCTGCTCATGATAAGCAAACTCTTTACCATTGTCTGCGGTAATACTATGAAGCCTGTCTTTAAAGGGTTTAAGCAATTGTATTGTTGCTTGTGTCACCCAATCAGCCTGTTTGCCATTCACTCTTGCTACTAATGTGTAAAGCGTTTTTCTTTCTACAATCGTGACCAGAGCACCACTGTGTCCTTTACCGATCACTGTATCAATTTCCCAGTCACCAACACGACGTTTATCATCAACAATCTTAGGACGGTCATCAATGGAAATTCGATTAATTATTTGTCCTCGACTGCTTTTACCGTTACTACCACGCTTTTGGTATTTCTTTCCCTGACGCCTTAAATACTGATGTAAATCACCACCTTGCTTCTTATCATCCCATATGTGTTGATAAATACGTTCATGGCTAAGAAGTAGCATTTTGTCATTCAGTAACCAACCTGATATCTGTTCAGGACTCCACTGGTGCTGTGAAAGCTTTTCATCAATAAGGGCAATCATGTCATCCGTCATTTTAATTGCTTTAGAAGCATTGTAGCGACGCTTAACGGCTTTTTCTTGAGCTTGCTTAAATCGATAGCCACGTAAACCAGCGTTGCGTTTAATTTCACGGCATATAGTAGATTTACTCACCTCAATCGCCTGAGCAATTTTAGACTGGGAAATGCCATTTTTAATCTCAGTCGAAATGTAGTATCTTTGTTCTTGTGTCAATTGCTTGTAAGTTCTCATAAGTCACTTTACTCTTGCAGGAGAAAATGGCCGATTTTACAAGCAATTGGCCATTTTTTCGAGCAAATCATTGCTGTACTTATGATTTTTTAGTAGCGCCGTCAGGCGCTGTTCATGAAATTCCCGGTGGCCATCGCTACGCTCGGCCACCCCGGGAATTTCATGAGCCAGCGATAAACCAGCAAATATCACAAATACAACCAAATAGTGTTGCACTTATGAGTTGAATCTAAGACATTTCAATCTTAATGCATTACGAATTTGACGACTGCCATAGAATGGATGTTTTATGTACAACTCATCAATCAAATTCATTAATGTTAAATCTTTATTTTGCAGAGGCTTTTTAGGTTGATAGTAATAGCTTGAACGGTTCAGGCCGATAAGCTCACATTGTTTTTGATGCTCAACTGAGGGTGCTCTTTTTCTATGCAACACCGCTTTTCTGCTCTACTCAGTTGAACATCTTCAACTTTTTGACAGCCAGTCAGCCTCTACTTTTAGTTGACCTATTTGGCTGTACAGGTGTTCTTTTTCCTTTTCATGTTCAGCATCTTTATTCTCTAATTTTTTGAAAAAGTATCGGCTGCACCATCAAGCATCTGCTTTTCCAGCTATTGACCTGGGTGGTGTGCACTTCAAATTCTGACGCAATTTCTGCGACTGTTTTTGACCTTTCAAAGCCTCAATGGCTACTTTTGCTTTAAATTTGTTGTTGAATGTTTTTCTTTTTGTGCTCATTTTTTTGTTCCCCGTTAGGTTAGCTCTTATATCTTAACCTATTGTCCAGTTTTCGGGGTCCACTATAGAAAGGTTTAATTGAATCCCCCCCACTAAAGCCATGTCACATTCGCCAGAAAGAATACTATTGCTAGCCAAATGCAAGGCCACCAGTGCAGATGAACAGCCAGTATCAATAGTCAGGGCTGGGCCATTGAGATTGTAGGTATGAGCCACTCGTGCCGCTATCATATTGGTTAAATTACCCGTCATGGTACTGGCATGAATATCAACCGTATCAAAACGATTGATAAAGTTTTCCATATAACCATTAAACCCGGCACCCACATAAACACCGACTTTCTTGTCTTTAGGTTTAATATAGCCTGAGTTTTCTAATGCTAGCCAGGCAATTTCAAGAAACAAGCGCTGCTGAGGATCCATTTGTTGGGCTTCATCTTCTGGGATATTAAAAAATTCAGCATCAAATTCACGGATATCTTCTAAAAATCCACCCCATTTTGAATAACTTTTATTGGGTTCCTTGCCGGTAGGATCAAAAAATTGTTCGACATCCCAACGATCTTTGGGGATTTCTGAGATACAATCTTTTCCTTCCGTAAGAGTTTCCCAAAAGCGTCTTAAATTGTAACTGCCGGGAAAACGACAGGACATGCCAATAATGGCAATATCATTATCCTGATTATTTGCTGTTTGTTCAGTACCTGAAGCTTTATTACTGCCTTGCTCAGTCTGTTCAACAGATGTTAGATTTTCACATAATTGAAGATTATTGCTGACAATATAATTCGCGATGTCACTAATAGTCTGATAATTACTAATCACATCCTGTGCAATTGAACAGCCTATATTCTCTTCTGCTAAGGCTATCATTTCGACAGCCTTAATTGAATTTCCACCTAGCTGAAAAAAAGAATCATTTAATCCAATACGACTGATGGGTAATTGCAGTATATTGGCCCATACTTCTTTCAGTATTAACTCTATCTTGGTTTGCAATTCATACTGGTTTAATTGAATTGTTGCGTTTGCGGTTTTAATGTCATTTGAGTTATTATCAGATCGAGATGGATGCTCAACAGCAATTAATTGTTCAGTTGTATAGCTGTTATATTTAAATAATTTTTTTTGAAAACTGGCTATCATTTCATTGCGTTGTAACTTGCCGCTGGTTGTTTTTAATACCTGACCGGCTTTAAGAGCAATAAAAAAGTCAGGTGAAAAACCGAATAAGAAATTTATTTTATCTCTTACTTTATTCAACACAATTTGTGTAGCAAGTTCTTTGTCATCGGCTAGAAGACGCAGTTTTTTATTGTCAGGAACAACAAAGACAACAATTTTTTCCAGCCCGGAATCAATATCCTGATAGCCGCCAGCCACAACCTGAGCAACGTCCTCAAGTTCCATTGCCTCATGCTCAAGATCATGAGCATAAAAATTTTGTCCATTTACAAAAATAATATCTTTTGAGCGACCTGTTAGTGTTAAACGTTCATCATGAATAAAACCAATATCACCCGTTCTGACCCAACCATCAACATGGTTAAACGCTGCTGTCGCTTCTGGGTTGTTATAGTATCCAGAACTAACATTAGGCCCTTTAATTTGGATATGACCAATTTGATTGTCATTCAATACACGATCTTTATCATCAAGTACGCGTAATTCCAAGCCACTGATAGGATACCCCTCTACCATAAACAAAATAGAGTTTTTGTCATCTTCCAGAACATACTCTACATCTTCACCAATGCCTAGTTTTAAACGATTCAGGGAAATATGATCATTCTGATGCCCCAAGTGTGCAAAAGAGACACCTAAACAAGCTTCCGCCATGCCATAAACTGGACACATGGCATCGCTTCTTAAGCCACACAAATCACCTAATTTTTTCATAAAACGCTGGGTAAGAGAAACAGAAATAGGTTCTGCACCATTACAAATCAAACGTAAACTAGATAAATCAAACTTGGCAAGTTCTTTATCTGATAGTTTATCTAAGATACGCTTTAAACCAAAATTGGGTGTCGATGTAAAAGTGATTTTATGATCAGAAATTTTTTGCAGCAGTAATTGTGGACGTTTTACAAATGCAAAGGGAGACATTTGATAAGAAGATGACGTGGTTAAAATCGAAGTGAGGAATGAACCAATTAAGCCCATGTCATGGTAAAAAGGCATCCAATTAATAATTATTTCAGATGAGTTTAATTCAGAGGCTTCAGCCAAACTATGGATATTAGCAATCAAATTTTTATGCTTTAAAATCACACCTTTGGGATTTCCGGTACTGCCTGATGTAAATTGTAAAAAAGCAATGTCATCAGGCTGAACAGAAAATATTTTTGCATCATCTGAATCTTTTTGAAACACTTCAAACATCAATGGCTTGATCGTTTGAGCATCCATATCATTGAGAATTTTACCACTGTCCGATGATGGATCAGCCAATGCTTTTATTAGTGCAGAAGGAATATAATCGGTAACAATATAAGGCTTATTTAAAAGATGCCAAATATAGGTGAATTTTTCAAAGCCATTTTTCCCAGGATCTATAGCAAAACTACTGGCAACTGGAGCAGGAATAATTCCACCTAATATAGCCCCCCAATAAGCGATAGCAAATTTATACTTATCATTAATTTGTATAATAAGCTTATCACCTGGCTTTATTCCCTTTGCCTGTAAACCAGCGAGAAAAGATTGAGCCTCTAGTAATAATTGAGAAAAACTTAGCCAGTTTTCATCACCATTATCTGAGACAAATGTAATACCACGTTCTGGCGCTTCAAAGGCCGCTTTAAAAAGCAGTTCATTTAATGTTTTGGGGGCATTCGGTAAATAAATAATAGAACGTGCTATCGTATGTGAAGAAATATTATCTGCATACAATTCAAATTCTGAGGGACAACTTCCCTCAGAATTTGAATTATCACTATAGTCATTATTATTATAATTTAGCATGAACAAACCTTGTTTTTTTATAGAACTAAAGCGAATAAATTATTACTAATTTCAAATTCTGCTTAATATAAGCCTTTATAATTAGTACTTATATCCCAGTCCAAATTCAAGCGCATATTCTTCCAACCAGATATCAACACCTTCGGAGATACCTTCCCCCTTAACAGTTTCTTTGGGTGAGTAAAGAAAATTCATATTCAAGTCAATATTTTCACTAAATTGATGACTCATACCTGCGGTAAAATGCTCAGTAATAGTGGCTGGTGCCAGCATGGGGAATAAGGTGCCATTTTTTGGAATAATTTGATCCTGATACGCATAACCAACACGCCAAATGTATTTGGGTAAAGAGGCCATTTTAAATTGATAGCCCACTTTATAGACAATTGAATCTTCAAAACCAAAACCAGCACCGTCTTTATTGCCTAGAGGCACAATGGGTAAAGGATTATCCTCACTCGGATCCCTAAATAAATATTCAAATTTATTACCCGGTGCAGGTATTTGGCTATATTGAATCCATTGAACATCAAAACTCAAAGCAGAGGTTCTATTGGGTTTATAGGTCATACCAATATTGGTTATTGGTGCAAGGCTGAAATCGCCCTCATCAGCAAAAAGTCCTGTATATTTATCATGAGTTAATTTGATTTTAGAATAATAAGAAGCAGCAACACTAAACTGATCATTAATATTCCATTGGATACCGGTATTAAAACCTAAACCAAATGCCCAGTCACCTTCACCACTTTTAATTTTTCCTTGAGAAATCATCTGAAAAGCACCCAGACCCTTTGCTTTAAAGCGTTGAGCAGCTCCAACTAAACCGACCCCGATTGAAATGTCATCGGTTATTTTACTGGCAAAATGTAAGTTTGCCATGATCAACAAGAGATCCACTCCCGTTGAACCATCCATAAAGGTACCATTAATACCTTGTGTTTTGGTAAAGTTAACATCTTCCCCATTTATATTTGCAATCACATCAGGTGTATCATCACGGTCATATTCAGTTCCCATACCAGCACCATAAATTGAGAAGCCAATAGCATTACCATGAGGTAATTGTTTAACTATTCCCATAGATGGGATTAAAAAACCAATATCTGATTCCATCGCATTCTTAGAGCTTTCTATTGAATAAGTCTGATTAATAGCACCAAAGGCATCTCCGGCATTGGTTAAATTAAAACTTGAATTTGAATCAAATGTAGACTTACCCGGTGCTGAAATTTTATAGCCACGATTGGGTTTAAAGAGTTCACCACCCACATCCACTCTATCACCAACCCAAACAGCACCGGCTGGATTAGTTGCACCGGCCATAGCATCCTGAGGGTTAGCACTTCCTGCCCCACCCAATGCCTTATTAGCACCATAGCCATGCATAAGATAACCATTTGTGGCATAGGATGCAGAAGATATTCCGAAAATGAGTATACTTAAAAGAATTGAAGTATTAAGAATGGATTTAGAAAAAATAAATTTCAAATGTGAAAAAGACTTCTCTGGACGCAAAGAGGTGCACCACTTCCCTAACATATTGATACCTTCCATAGTTTCTAGCAAAATTTATAAATAAATTACAGCAATTTTTTGTATTTTTTTAGAATAAAAGAATGATCATCCCGATCATTTTTTATTCCTTAATTATGCTTAAATGATAAACAAATTGATGGGATAGACCTATTAGAAGTTACCCTTAGTATAAACGGATAGTAACTAATTAGTTTAAAAAATATCAGTAGTAGCAGTAAGGAATTTTATTAACAGGTCGTGTTGAAAGTATAATCAAACAATATCAACCATTGTTTCTATACCTTTATAAAAGTGTGTAGATAATTGTTGGAAGGAATCATGATCACTCTGGCTAAATTGCTTATCCGGATCTTTTGGCACTGCATAAATGATTCCCATAGGATGTCCCATAAGATATACCGACATAATAATAAAACTATCCGTAGCGATAAAGCCTTTCAACTCATGACTCATAAAACGTTCAAACTGAGAATAGTTTTTTCCATTAATGCTTACAATCTGTGATTTTTGTAATAATCTATCGAAGAATTGAGCATGTTCATCCGGCACACGATATTGCTCAAAAATAGTTTGATTTCCCATTATGACCTGATAGATAAAGAAATCAAAATCATCATTTGAAGGCACAACAAAACTTATTTCTGAAAAATTTGTTTCAAATTTAAAACTGTCTATTTTACTTTGAATTAATGACTCGAAATTAGACATCTTATCAAATTTATATTTTTCAATTTCTTCATTTTTCTGGCTTTCCGCTTGTTCTTTTTTTATTATTGATACTTCACGTTCAATCGAACGAGAAATTTTATCCAGTTCAGTTTCTTCTTGATCAGCTAAAACATTACCTTTAATATTATCTTTTATAATATCTTTGACTATTCCCTTAGTTTTATTTTCTGTTTTTATAGAGTCACTATCAAATTCATTCCCTATTACGCTATCAGCCACATGTTGTTTTTTATATGCAGTTGTTTTTTTGTTAACATCTTTGTTTTTCAACTCAGTGTCTAAATCTACTTCAAAAGAATCATCAAATAATAATTCGGAATTACTTAATGCAAAAGCAGGTTCATTTTCGCCGTGTACAAATTTTTTCACAAGATCAGTTGTTGATGTAAAGTCAAATAAATTATCATCTTCACTTACCTTAAAGCGATCAATAATATCGTATAAAATTGCATAACATACAGGCACTAAGATTAATGTCACAATGGTCGCAAAAGCAACACCATAAGCCATTGATACAGCCATTGGAATGAGATGCTGTGCATGTGCATTTGTTTCCATCATCAAGGGGGTCAAACCAACAAAGGTTGTTATAGAAGTCAATAAAATGGGTCTAAAACGAACCACGCCAGCGGTTCGAATAGCCCTATTAATTGACTGCCCTTCTAAGCGTTTTTTATTAATATAATCCATTAATACTAAACTATCATTTACCACAATGCCTGTGACTGCAACAATGCCCGTCATTGATAACAAACTTAAATCAATGCCAATAATCATGTGACCATATATGGCTCCCACAAAACCAAAGGGGATGGCAGTCATCACTATAAGTGGCTGTAAATAGGATGAAAAAGGAATTGCCATTAAGGCATAAATAACAATGAGAGCCAAAAGAAAGTTTCTTGCCAAGGTACCAATAAATTCTTTTTTAGCTTTCTGTGCACCAAAAGTACCAATGCTTAAGCCTGGGTATTTTTTCTCAATAGAGTTAAAAACCTGAGTACGCTCAAATTGCAGCATAATTTCTTTGCTACTCGCAACCGCTGAATCTATGCTCGCTGTTATTTGTAGCGTTCTTTTACGATCATTTCTTTGAATATCAGCCAGGCCACGACCAAACGATACATCAGCCACAGCAGAAAAAGGAATTTCTGCACCATCCGGTGTGCGTATAAACATATTTTCAATGTCTACAATAGAGCGTCGGTATTTTTTTGGATAACGAACAATAACACGTATATCATCCTTTCCACGTTGAATTCGTTGGGCTTCAATGCCATGAAAACCCTGACGAATTTGTTGTGCTAAATCTTTAATCGATAGACCTAAATTTTCCGCATTCGGCTTAATAGCAATTTGGATTTCTTCTTTGCCCAGACGGTAGGAATCCACGATATCATAGACGCCATCATATTTGACCAGTTCATTTTTAATCAATTGAGCAGCTTCAGGCATAATGGCATGATCGGCTGATGACAATTCGATATTAATTGATTCTTTTTGGTTTTCACTATTAAAATCAAACTTCAGTTCGACTGCTTCTGGAATTTCTCCAACCACTTCACGCCAACGATTTAAAAAATCACTGATACTCAGTTCCGCATCATCAAATGAATTTAATTCTACATTGACTTCACCAAGGTGGGTGGCAATATTAGCCTTTCCCCAGCGACCACCCCAATTATGTTCACCAATAACTGACATGGTATTTCTTACTACTGAATGGCTCAAGACATCATAGACTTTTTCATTGCCTAGCGGATCAGAAAACTCATCATTATAGGCATTATAGCCTGATGCTTCATTATTTGAATCCGAAGAAAAGAAGCTACCATTAAATATTTTTGTTATCAAGGAGGCATCTGAATTTTTATCTTTTGGAAAACCTAATTGCTCATCAAATTCTTTGGTGACTTGAATCAGTGAACGCTCAATATGATTAACAATTTCAGCGGTATCTTCAATGGGCGTACCTTGTGGCAAGGTCAAAGTGGCAATTAAAATATCTTCATTCATATCGGGATAGAAAACCATTCTAACCCATCCTGAAGAGACGACTGACATAGTGATCATAAAAATGGAGATAAAAAAAGCTAAAATGAGATAGCGCCAGCTTAAGCAGAATTCTAAAATTGGTCGATAAACATTTAAAATAAATGATTCTAATAAGGTTGTCATTGTTTCATGAATCAAGGTAAAAATTGAACGTTTTTTATTAATGACATTCTTTTCTTTCACCATGGATAAATGCGCAGGCAATATAAACATCGACTCGATTAATGAAAAGAACAAGGTCAAGATAATAACAATGGGAATAGCCTGATATAAATTACCTGTAATGCCCGGCAAGAATAATACCGGTGAAAAAGCGACCATCGTGGTCAACACTGAAAAAGTTAAGGGCTTGGCTACTTCTTTGGTACCTTCAATCGCTCCTTGTAAGCCCGGCATACCATTTTCTTGTTTATGGTGAATGCTCTCACCCACAATAATGGCATCATCCACTAAAATACCCAATACTAAAATAAGTGCAAATAATGATATTTCATTAAATGACACCCCTAAAAGAGGCATCAACCAAAAAGCCCCTAAAAATGAAACCGGAATGCCCAGGCTTACCCAGAAGGCTAATCTAAAACGCAAAAAGACCAGCAGAACAATTAACACTAATAAGAAACCATAGACAGCACTATCAAACAGAATATCAAGACGGCCTTTAAAATAAGACGATTCATCTAACCAAGTGGTTAAATAAATATTTTCCGGCATATCCAGATTTTCTTCTTTAACATAATCTCTAACTTCTTTTGATAATTCCAGAATATCTTGATCGCCAACTCTAAAAATTCGGATCATCGCAGCGGGCTTACCATTGAAGCGGGCAAAATTTTCTTCTTCCACAAAACCATCTTTAACTGTGGCGATGTCACCAATCGTCAAACGTGTGCCGTCCAGTGTTGTGAGTACAATAATTTCTTCAAATTCTGCCGCTGTAAATGCCTGGGCATTGGTCTTTAATAAGACTTCGCCACCGGCTGAAGAAATAGCTCCACTCGGTAAGTCGATTGAGGAGTTTCTGATCGCTTTAACCACATCTTTGATAGTCAACTGATAGCGATTTAAGCTGTATTCTGATATCTCAATGCCAATTTCATAAGGACGTACATTTGATAAATCAGCTTGCGATACACCGGGCAAGGCAACAATATCATCACGTATTTTTTCACTGATTTTTTTTAAGGTTTTCTCATCGGTATCACCGGACACAGCGATACTGATGGTACGGATTTTGAGAATTTTTTCTTTGATGATAGGTTCTTCAGCATCTTTGGGAAAAGATGGAATGGCATCGATCTGATTTTTTACTTCATTAAGCACATTGGTGACATCACTATTATCTTCGACTTCAATAGTCACTGATGCCATGCCTTCTTTGGCTAAAGAAGAGATGTTTTCAACCCCGGGCAAGCCTTGAATAGCTTCCTCGATTTTAATAATAATACTTTTTTCAATTTCTTCGGCACTGGCACCAGGATAAGGAACAGCAATGACAATTTTATCCAGAGAAAGTGCAGGATAAAGTTCTTTTCGTATTTGTGGCAGCGTTAACAGACCTGCCGCTAAAATAAATAGCATTAAAAGATTCGCTGCAACGCGATTATTAGCAAACCAGACTATCATTCCATTCATAATCCGTACCCCTTACTTTTTTATTGTTATTACTCAGCGAAGCAAATTTAAAATCAAGTATGCAAACTGATATTACTGACTATTAATTTAACCTTCAAAATTATCCGGTGTTCTCACTTTCATACCACCAACTGCCGTATCCAATGGACTAACAACAATTTTATCCCCTGATGCCAGACCATTACTGACCAAAACACGATTACGCTCATTTCTCAATAGCTCAATGGTTCTTAGCTCCAGGGTATTGTCACTTAATACCACAAATACCTGATTGTTTTGTCTGACAGCTTGTCGAGGCAGCACATAGACATTTTTATATAATTTGCCTTCTATCTCAGCATTAATAAAACGCCCTATTTCCAATGGTGGCTTATCATTTTCTGTCCGTAAGGCATAAGGATCATCCACTTCAGCAACAACATATTGAACACGGCTCTTAGTATCCAAGCCTGCTTCGGTCCTAACCACTTTGCCTAACCAAATATACTCTTTACCCGCAAACACCGTATGGATTGTTACGGTTGGTTTTATCTCTTGATGGTCAACTTTATTATTTAAAATATATGATTTTGGTAAATTAAGAAAACTCAGCTGCGAATCACTTAAGGGTAAGCGAATTTCGGCCTTATCGATTGAATATATATGACCGACTACCTGTCCTGCTGTCACGTATTGCCCTAGGTCAATGCTCTTTTCCATAACACGCCCGGTATAGGGTGCTCTAATTTCTGTTCTCTTGCGACGCAAACGAGCATCAGACAGTTCTGCCATAGAAGCTTGTAAATTGGCTTTTGCTTCAGCAATTTGTGGCTTTTTTAAAATTAAATCATTCGGTATGTCGGTGGTATTTCCGCGTAATGCCTGCCAGTCTTCCAGTCTAACCTGGGATTCTTGGCGCAAGCTATACAAGCGTTGACGTGATTGGGCAACTTTAGCTTTAGCCTTGAGGATTTCAACTTCATATTCTTTAGGATCAATAACCGCTAGCAATTCCCCTTTTTTAAAGAAGCTACCCGGAGAAAATGACAAGCCGATAAACAAAGGTGTTGATATTTTTGTATAAAAACACCCATATTTGCTCAAAGTAATGAATTTCCAAGTTTAGAAATAGTTTTTAACAATGCTTGTCTTTTGATTTTGTTATCTTCATTATGTGCTACTTCACTTAATGCTGATAACTCTTTATGTTTCTTATTATCTGCATCAAATTCTGGTAAATTCATGTGTTTAAACACATTACCCACTTGAATTGAAATATTATGACTATCAATAAAAGCTTGTACTGTAGAGCTGTTTAGTAAACCACAAAGATAATAGGCTGGCTCTGAATCATAAAAATCAACAAAAAACAATTTGTGGTCGGGAACAAAAACTTTTTGACCACTGATGATTTTTGATCGTTGTATTTCCTATACCTTTTTCTAATGACTGCCGCTCTAAATGATTTTCCATTGCCAGGCTGTTCAGGCCATACCACTTTAAATGGTGCGAAAGTATAAGAAGCTCTCTGATTATAAAATACATTGTCCCATAATTTCCTATGCGGCTCATAGACTGAATTATTTATGATCCGACAATATTTTTCTATGACTATCAGAATCTTCAATGGTGCGTCAATTCAGTTTTCAAA
Source organism: sulfur-oxidizing endosymbiont of Gigantopelta aegis (assembly GCF_016097415.1). Lineage (NCBI taxonomy): Bacteria > sulfur-oxidizing endosymbiont of Gigantopelta aegis. The sequence goes on from NZ_JAEHGE010000001.1 coordinate 2,925,137, forward strand.
CTAGAAAGATGCCTGATACAGCATTGTCCAGCAATTTCCTTTGCGGCTCATAGACTGAATTATGTTATGATCCGACAATATTTTTCTATGACTATCAGAGGCATATTGGCTACCTCGGTCAGTATGCCAAAGCAATCCATCCATTGGTTTACGCTTCCATATGGCCATCAGACCAGCATCATTGACTATTTGCCTTTCATTCGCTAATCCATCGACCAGCCAACAATTTGCCTAGAGAATAAGTCAATGACAACCGCTAAATATAACCAGCCTTCCTTGGTGGCAATATAGGTAATATCACCCACATAGTAGCGATCAGGTTGAGAGACAGTAAACTCTCTTTCCAGTAAATTTGGAGATATACGCTTATTATGCTTGGAATTAGTCGTCGCTTTAAAGCGTCTCTTCGTTTTACAAAACAAACCGGCTTTTTTCATTAATCGACCAATTCTCCGGCGGCTTATATGAACGCCTTTTTCAGCCAGTTTTCTTTTTTTCTTTTTAAGACGACGGGTTCCATAAGTCTTGCGACTGTCTTCAAACAGTTTTTTAGCTGCTCAGTAAGCGCTTCATTTTCTTTCTCTCTATCCGTTTTAGGAGAGCTAACCCAATCATAATAGCAACTACGGGAAACATCCATAAAACGGCACAGAATCGTTACCGGGTAATCTTTAGCCTGATCAGTTATCCATGCGTACTTCACAAAGTTTCCCTTGCAAAGTACGCTGTGGCCTTTTTAATAAATCACGCTCCTGAATCACTTTTGCCAATTCTTTTTTCAGACGTTTTACTTCATCATAAATGTGTTCATCACTTCTATTGGCTACCGTCTTCACCGGTTTGGAATATTTACTGATCCAGGTATGTAGAGTATTTACATTAACACCTAGCTCCCTGGCAGTCTGAGAAACGGGTTGATCCGTCTCATTAGCTAATTTGACAGCTGATTCTTTAAATTCTGATGTATAGCTTTTATTCGGTTTTTTGTTTGATCATTCATTTTAGGTCACACTTTTTATCTTTTAGTTATTTTAAGTTGTGTGTCCATTCATTTAAACAGCAGGAAATTTATCTTTTAGTTATTTTAAGTTGTGTGTCACATTAAACTGCCAACATTTGAAATACAGAAATAAGGTGCGTGTTCTGTCATTCGTTTGCTATATGTTGATCTTAAAATAAGCTGGTCTTGATAGGTGCTAAAAATCCTTCACACTTTGGTTTGTCTTCCATGTCATTTTCACAATCTTCTAATAACTGTTTTGTGATCCCCTTATTAGGCACCAGTACATATAAATCTTTTTTGATTGAGACATAACATTCCTGTATATCTCCAGCCCCTTAACTAAAGGATATAGAAAATCAGGTTCTATCCAAAACTTTCTTGCTGGTTTTACTTTTTCATTTCTTCCAAAGTCAGGGCAGGTTTTAATTTGCACCAAATTATTATTTTTATTTGTATCAATAATTTTTACAAAATAAATACCATTTAATTCTGTGGTTACTCCTTTTCTGCCGTTAACCCAAGTGCTTGCACCAGTGATCTTTTAAATGCTTTAAAACCACCTTTCGGTGTAATAGCCCATGGTGAATCACCTCCCGTAACAGGGGTTGCCTCACACTTATCAATGTCAACTGAATCAAGAGCTTCTTGTTTTGTGAGGTGAGCAGGGATTGCTTTTTTATTTCCTTTAGCCGCTTCCCATATAGCATAGGGTATAGGATATTTTATTGTGTTACCTTTGCATTTTTTAGCAATAAAAATAGCTGTTTTATTGGCTGCATCAGGAAATGGCTTTAAAGCTTTTAGATCATCAATCCCTACAGGTTGAATGATCTGATTATTTCCGATATAAAATGATCGAAAACCTGCTGAAGATGGTGATTGAAAATGAGTTTGCGTGATAACAAATGCTAAAATTCCGTCTTCATCTTTGAGCCATTTATCTGCAACGGTATAGGTGATCATTCCTGATATATCAAGTTCATTTCCACCATGAAATTTTGTTTTTGAGAAAATTCCATAATGATCACAGGTTGGCTTTATACGTTCACGGTATAATTCGGGTAATTTTGACCATCTGACCCAAGGTGGATTAATGTGGCTATACTTAACCGGACACACAACTTAAAATAACTAAAAGATAAAAAGTGTGACCTAAAATGAATGATCAAACAAAAAAACCGAATAAAAGCTATACATCAGAATTTAAAGAATCAGCTGTCAAATTAGCTAATGAGACGGATCAACCTGTTTCTCAGACTGCCAGGGAGCTAGGTGTTAATGTAAATACTCTACATACCTGGATCAGTAAATATTCCAAACCGGTGAAGACGGTAGCCAATAGAAGTGATGAACACATTTATGATGAAGTAAAACGTCTGAAAAAAGAATTGGCAAAAGTGATTCAGGAGCGTGATTTATTAAAAAGGCCACAGCGTACTTTGCAAGGGAAACTTTGTGAAGTACGCATGGATAACTGATCAGGCTAAAGATTACCCGGTAACGATTCTGTGCCGTTTTATGGATGTTTCCCGTAGTTGCTATTATGATTGGGTTAGCTCTCCTAAAACGGATAGAGAGAAAGAAAATGAAGCGCTTACTGAGCAGCTAAAAAACTGTTTGAAGACAGTCGCAAGACTTATGGAACCCGTCGTCTTAAAAGAAAACTGGCTGAAAAAGGCGTTCATATAAGCCGCCGGAGAATTGGTCGATTAATGAAAAAAGCCGGTTTGTTTTGTAAAACGAAGAGACGCTTTAAAGCGACGACTAATTCCAAGCATAATAAGCGTATATCTCCAAATTTACTGGAAAGAGAGTTTACTGTCTCTCAACCTGATCGCTACTATGTGGGTGATATTACCTATATTGCCACCAAGGAAGGCTGGTTATATTTAGCGGTTGTCATTGACTTATTCTCTAGGCAAATTGTTGGCTGGTCGATGGATGAGCGAATGAAAGCCAAGCTAGTCAATGATGCTTTACTGATGGCCATATGGAAGCGTAAACCAATGGATGGATTGCTTTGGCATACTGACCGAGGTAGCCAATATGCCTCTGATAGTCATAGAAAAATATTGTCGGATCATAACATAATTCAGTCTATGAGCCGCAAAGGAAATTGCTGGGACAATGCTGTATCAGAGAGCTTCTTTCATAGTTTGAAAACTGAATTGACGCACCATTGTCGATTCAAAACCAGAGTAGAAGCAAAGCAGGCAATATTTGAATATATTGAGGTATTTTATAATCGGGAGCGACTTCATTCGGCTAATGATTATTTGTCACCAGTCGATTATGAAATACAGCAGGAAATAGCTTAAATCGATTGATTGAAGAGGGGTAAAAGGCGACATAAATGCCGCCCATTACCGTTGACGGCCATCGGCTCCTCAGCCTGTGCCGTGAAGATATTGTAACAGGATCATTACCGTTGTGAAAATACCTTGGGTGAATGGAACGGCTCTATCGTTCCAGAGGGCAAAGCCCTTTCTCTTCATCTGTTTAAAGTTAACATGAGAAACTAAAATGATAGGAAATACAAAATGACAAAAATCACTTGAAACAGCCAAAAAAATTTAGAAAACTGTCCGGAAAAGTGTTGACACATCAGATTACCAACAACCACATCAAACTTTCCTGCAATAGCAGACCAGAAGAAATTACGCACTATACGAAACCAGATACCATTCCAGTTTCTTTCATGTAAATCCAGAATTTTTTCATAAGTATGCTTGAGTGGTGATCTCCATTCTTTCATTTCATTGGATGTAATTAATTTTTTTTGTATTAATTTTTTTTTCTGTCTCACGCCACTGAGTACTTTTTGAAACTAAATTATCCATTAGTAAAAATACGGAATCTAAACGACTTCTATCAAAAGCCAATTCTGAAGGCAATAAAATTTCAAGATCGGCTACTTCACTACCAATTTTATAAGAGACAATCAATTCATCTTTTTTAGGATTTCGAGCTGGGGAATACACTGCATCCGCTAAAAGAATCGGTATTTCTATATCTGTTCCTTTGTTATTGTCTAATAAATCAGAAATAGCGATTAATATATTCACTCGGGCAGTCTGGACTGCTAAAGGATTTAAATCAAAGCCCCAGACATTGTTTATGATGTGTTTTAACACTTCTAAATCACCCCACCCATCATCTGTTGCTTGTATTTTTATTTTCCTGATTAAAGCCAGTAAGAAAGAAGCTGAACCACATGTTGGATCAAGAAATCGTTGAGTTAAAAAATTTTTTACATTGATTCTATCCAGAGTGACTTCAACCAACCATTCTGGTGTATAAACTTCACCCAGACTTTTCGTAGCTCATTTGGCACGAGATCTTGATAAAACGACTTAAGAACATCTTTTGAACGTGCGGAAGTTAATTTATCCGCTCTATACATGGAGAATGAAAGCAAAATACCTTTTAATCCATCAATTATTTTGGCTTGATGTTGTTTCAATCTTGCAACATCAAGATACCAACTGAAAATAACTTCTTCTCCAAACCCATTTATTCCAGCACCAGAAAAGAAATTACCCTGTTCAATTTCATATTCCATTCGGTCAATTAATAATTGACCATCAAGGCTGACTGTTTCTCTGATAAATCCTTTATAAGTGGTTAGTGCATGCATTCGGCAACAACTTCTGCACCAAGAATTTTTATCAAAAGAGAGTTGTAAGTATGTATGACAAAAAGTGCAACAGGGATCTTCAATTCTTCAGACTTTTTTTTGTTCAGAGAAATTGACTTGAAATCAATATTATCAAGAATCCCATTCACTTGGCTGATGGAAAGATTTGATGTTTGTCCATAAAGAGCTTTCCACTCTTCAAAGATCATTTTTATTTTATTATTATTTTTCTTTTCCAGTCGCTCTGATAATGCGTCAGATAAAGCCTGTAACATATTACAGCCAGCATCAGAACTATGACCAAAATCAGTGATTAGATTTTCTGATGTAACAGGAACCCATTTACAATCAGTCAGAGCCTTAACTATCAAAGATACACTGGATTCACTTAATGGTAATAATGCATCATGAACTATTTTTCCTCGGCTGTACCGTGCAAATGCAATATGCTCTGCATCGGTAACTATTCCAATATAATCCTCATTGTCGAGGGATTCGAGTTTAGCACGAGTCGGGATATATTTTTTCTTGATTACCCATAAAGTCCGCCATTTTTAGGAGCTTTCCATTCATAGGTGGCGTTTTCATCGCCACGCATAAAAACCTTGGCATCATGTCTTTTAAGTTAAAGCGTCTATTAAACCGATAACAAAATTCAGCAAGATACCGAGGTAAATGTTTTGAGTTAATGGAATGATAGCTTCCCTTCATAGAGTTTTTAATATTACCTATCATAGTGTTAACCCAGATAAACTCAATTTTATCAACACTTGCCGCACCACCACCCGTGACGATTGGAACATGCTTACAGTCAGCTTCTTTAACCGCAGGAAAACAATTTAACCCATCTGAGTAAACAGTACTTCCAGGTGTTAAATGAGTTTGTGCCCATCGTTTTATTTCACTGGATTTAAACCCTTTAAGCACATTTAAATTCATTGCAATCGGGTGTCCATCTTCATTAGTAGAAACGGCTGCAACGAACGGTGTTTTATTTTCTGAACCACGACCTCTGGAGCCGCCTCTGTGCTCACCACCCCAGTAGGCATCATCAATTTGAATGATGCCTGATAAAGGTTTACTGTCATCACGTTCTTTCATAACCTGCATGATCTTTTGTTTCATACTCCAGGCTGTATTGTAGCTTACCTTAAGCTGTCTCTTTAATTCTAATGCTGAAACCGCTGTCTTCAATTGAGTCATAAGATGAATCGCTAAAAACCACTTAGATAAAGGCAGTTTGGTACTATCAAATATTGTCCCACAGGTTGCTGATGTCTGATGATGACAATGGTGGCACTGATAAAGATGGCGATGTTCTAGAGTGCAATAAGTCTTATTGCCACACTCTGGGCAAACAAATCCATCAGGAAATTTCCATTTAAATAAGGCTTGTCGGCACTGTTTGTCAGTGCCATAATCATTAAAAAGCTCAAATAAACTATAACCTTCTTGAAACTGAATTTTATTTTTTGACATCATTCTACTCCACACATAATCTATACTTTAATTATAGTATAATTATAGTATAATTATCGAAATATGGCGGAGCTTTGTGGGTAATCAAGTATTTTTTAAGCGATCAAACACCGCATTTTTAAATGCAGAACTGGAAGTACTGCCATTAAATAAGCCCTTATCCTTAAATTCAATAATAACTCTGTTATAACTGGCATCAACTCTTTGCCTCTCCATTTGAAAAGGAATATTTAAAGCATCACCAATAATCTTTATCCATCCCTGGCGTACTTCTGTTTCATTGAGCCAGTTACCTTTGTCTTTCTTAAGTTGTTTGAAAATTGTTTTATTCATAATGGCTCATAGTTAATTAGGTGAAAAATAAATGATGTCTTCTGGACTAACAATGCCTTTTGCCAGACCTAAACGCATAGCGGGTGTTTTTTTTCTCTTTTCCTGCAATACAATAATTATAATAAACTCGGAATATATCGAGTAACTTAACAATGTTCTTTGGGTTGTAAGCAGAATACCCATACCACCTTCTGCCAGAACTGCTGGCAGATGAAATAGCTCGCTCTAATAATGATAATCTACGTCTAACCTGCATAAAAAATTATCAATCCCATGCATGGAGGCTTTGTTATATAACCATGCCTGATGGTCTTCATCATAGTCACCATAATCAGTAAGATAACAAATCGCTTTTTCTGGTTCAGACATATTAGGAAAAGGGTGTAAAAAGCCATTTATCTTTCCAGTTTCCAATTTCCTGCATGTTTTCTAATCGATCTTTTATTATTTTTAATTTTATTTTATTTTTTGATAAATCAGGGTGTTCTTTTTGCTGATCTGAAAAATAGTTCCTGGAATCATTTAAAGTTCTCCGCTTTTCATCAACAGTTAAATCCTTTGTTATTCGAACATAAAAAGCATCACAGCTTCTATTTTTTATTTCGTTATGGAAAGCTGTTAAGCAGGTTGCTCTCATTCCAGAATCTTGATCTAAAAAGAATCTGATTTTTTCAACACCACTGAACAATTTATGTATAAAAAAGAAATGTCCATACATCGTATATTCAGAATGGATCTGCATTCCATTTGAGGCAATTTTTGTACTTGATAGAGAGCTTCTGATTCTTCTATATCATCACGAGAAATTGCATCCTTGTATGTTGCTGATATATCGGCACTTAAAGATGATCCATTTGTCTTTTTGGATCTTGAATTTTTCACACTCTCTTTATAATCACCATTCAACCAGAATCTTGCATGTTTTCGATAGGCGTATTGGGCATTATAATCATTAACAGATAAAGCATTTTCTTCTATTTCAATAGGGCTAATACAAGGATCATAGTTTAAATTCATTTGAAATACGTAGCCCGTTTCATTGTCAGCACTACCGATTGCTGAAAGTTTAATATTTCGTTTATCTTCTCGTCTTGTCCAATTAACAATATATTCCTGTCTATCCACGCTAACATAAAGTCGCTTTATATTGCTTTTAATTAACCTCTGTTCTCTTTCTGATACAAAGGTCATGCACTGTTTATGCAGAAAATCAATTTTTGCATAAACAGTCGCCATACCAACATCAGCAACTTCACAGATTCGCCTTAAAGGGGATTTATTCATTAGAAGTTTGAAAATAAGATTGTTTTTATGAGGCTGTTTTTGACCAGTTGTAGATTGTTTAACTAATGTGGCTATACTTAACCGGACACACAACTTAAAATAACTAAAAGATAAAAAGTGTGACCTAAAATGAATGATCAAACAAAAAAAAACCGAATAAAAGCTATACATCAGAATTTAAAGAATCAGCTGTCAAATTAGCTAATGAGACGGATCAACCCGTTTCTCAGACTGCCAGGGAGCTAGGTGTTAATGTAAATACTCTACATACCTGGATCAGTAAATATTCCAAACCGGTGAAGACGGTAGCCAATAGAAGTGATGAACACATTTATGATGAAGTAAAACGTCTGAAAAAAGAATTGGCAAAAGTGATTCAGGAGCGTGATTTATTAAAAAGGCCACAGCGTACTTTGCAAGGGAAACTTTGTGAAGTACGCATGGATAACTGATCAGGCTAAAGATTACCCGGTAACGATTCTGTGCCGTTTTATGGATGTTTCCCGTAGTTGCTATTATGATTGGGTTAGCTCTCCTAAAACGGATAGAGAGAAAGAAAATGAAGCGCTTACTGAGCAGCTAAAAAACTGTTTGAAGACAGTCGCAAGACTTATGGAACCCGTCGTCTTAAAAGAAAACTGGCTGAAAAAGGCGTTCATATAAGCCGCCGGAGAATTGGTCGATTAATGAAAAAAGCCGGTTTGTTTTGTAAAACGAAGAGACGCTTTAAAGCGACGACTAATTCCAAGCATAATAAGCGTATATCTCCAAATTTACTGGAAAGAGAGTTTACTGTCTCTCAACCTGATCGCTACTATGTGGGTGATATTACCTATATTGCCACCAAGGAAGGCTGGTTATATTTAGCGGTTGTCATTGACTTATTCTCTAGGCAAATTGTTGGCTGGTCGATGGATGAGCGAATGAAAGCCAAGCTAGTCAATGATGCTTTACTGATGGCCATATGGAAGCGTAAACCAATGGATGGATTGCTTTGGCATACTGACCGAGGTAGCCAATATGCCTCTGATAGTCATAGAAAAATATTGTCGGATCATAACATAATTCAGTCTATGAGCCGCAAAGGAAATTGCTGGGACAATGCTGTATCAGAGAGCTTCTTTCATAGTTTGAAAACTGAATTGACGCACCATTGTCGATTCAAAACCAGAGTAGAAGCAAAGCAGGCAATATTTGAATATATTGAGGTATTTTATAATCGGGAGCGACTTCATTCGGCTAATGATTATTTGTCACCAGTCGATTATGAAATACAGCAGGAAATAGCTTAAATCGATTGATTGAAGAGGGGTAAAAGGCGACATAAATGCCGCCCATTACCGTTGACGGCCATCGGCTCCTCAGCCTGTGTGCCGTGAAGATATTGTAACAGGATCATTACCGTTGTGAAAATACCTTGGGTGAATGGAACGGCTCTATCGTTTCCAGAGGGCAAAGCCCTTTCTCTTCATCTGTTTAAAGTTAACATGAGAAACTAAAATGATAGGAAATACACAAATGACAAAAATGAGCCAAAAAAATTTTCTTACTGTCCGGAAAAGTGTTGACACATCAAACTGAAAATGTTTTCTTACAAGACTTGCATCGATAACGACTAGAACCTGATTTTGTTTTCCCAAAAGACTGGTAAAATTCTTTTCCTAACTTAATACTAATGAGATTATTTTTACATGAATTATCAGGGCATGACACCTCTGGAGTTTCTTTTAAATATTCTTCAATTCGCTGTAATTCATCCCAAATTCCTTGATTGCTCTTAACTGGGAATAACTCATTACAAGACTTGCAAATCAGTTTAGTAACTGGCTTTCGACTACCACTTGATAATTTGTAGCAGTCTTTTTGTGATTTATGGAGTTTAACTTGGCTTTCTGTGCTGGCAGGAACACCATAATTTTGGCACAATGGATTTTTGCAAAAATTAACCTGAATATCGTTAATTTCAACTGGAATTCTTGGTTGTTTTATATCAGAAGATATTTTATCCATTTAGATATCCCCTTAAATGTTGATTTTACAAGAATAATAGCTTAATTTATCGCATTTATCAACACCTTTATTTATCGGCTTGAGAAAATGATGGGGTGACTTTGAGAACTCGTCCAGGCATTTCTGCCACTAAATCAATTTCTGATTTGGCTTTAACACTGCCCTGGCTTCTGACATTCAAACGGACATCTTGTGGAAAAACTTCCAGAACCCTAACCAAGGGTGGTTGGGACTCCAAATCCATGGGCATTAATTCACGCTCGTTGTGAGCCAGTAATTGTGAAATAACAACGCCCACAACTAACATGACTATGGGTAAGGCGATTTTTAAAAAGGTGTTATTCGATTTATTTTTCATCGTTATATCTTTTATAATTTATTAGTATCAATAACAGAACATGAAAAATTCAAATAGATGGGATACTGATGCGGTATTTTAAAAAACTTAAGTTAAAATAAATGGAATGGTTAGAAAATAGAGAAGAAGATAAATAAAACGACATTATTTATCCTATATCTGAGTCATCCATAAACTCGAGTCAACATTGACAAAACTTATTCCTTAAAATAAAACGACACATTCCCTTGTTGTTACTAACAAATTTTTTTTCTGCTGCCAACAAACATTGATTGAGCTTTACTGTCCTTAATTGACAGTATAAAAACATATATAGATTTTCAAATCAAATAGGATAACCCTAGGTGTTTCTAGGAATAACGGCAGGTAAAAGCATTCATTTCACGATAAACCCAATAGCGACAAGCGGTTTAACAGGAGATTGTTTTTGTACCACAAACAAGTATTTTTTGAAAATGTGATACAGTTCCAATAGGCTCGACTATACCCCCATGATACTTATTCTTCATTATCTGAAGGCTCACTATTAGCGCCTTTGGAAACAGCCATCGCAGTGGCGCATTCGACGATAGTTTTAGCCGCTAATTCATTAAATTCATCACTTAATGAATCATTTTCTAATTCCTTCACAAAGCCCGAAAAACTTTGAGTGTTTTTGTCTTCATCAACCTGATATTGTATTTTTAAATGCGCCAATGAAGTGCCTAACAATTTAATACAGGTCGCCAATTGTTCCTTGCTCGCTTGATGTAAGGTGTCATCTAGCAACACATTTAAACGTGTTACATCATCCAGAGAGAGTTTTTTCATACGGTATAAGGCCTTTGTTAGCGGTTTAATATCTGTGCTTTTAGGGAAGCAGGTAGATCAGAAAAAGTCAGGGTTTCTTTTTCGGCATCATAAATCACCGTATTGCCCAGTGCTTCTTCATTAATGGTAATGCTGACTTGTTGATTACGACCGCTAATTTTATTAAAGCGTCGAATAACGGTTTTATTGGGGGATATTTCATTGTTCAGCTCATATTGCTCGCTTTTGATATAATTCATAAAATCATCTACGGCACTATCAGCAACATAGCCAGAAAAATCTTTTAGTACCACATTTTGACCTTTATCGGCCTGCTCTAAACAAAAATCAGCTGATTTTTGTTTAAACTGTGATTTTTCTTCTTCATCCTGAATATGATCATCACAAAATTGATTCACAGCACTGAGTAATTCACTGGTTTCTTTCTTCGAATTAATAGTTTCATCACTACCAATAAATTTACAAAAATATTCAGATAATTTGTTGCTTTCGATGCCCTTGATCATGGAAATATAACGATCCGAATCAGGTGCTTCCTGCCATAAACTTAAATCAACACGTGCAGCAAGGTGTAATTTATTAATGTCCAGATAATCAACAGCATTTATTCCTAACTCATCATTGATTGCAATACCTGCCACATTGTTTAACATCACCACCATCATAAAGTCACTACCGAACAGCGTATAATGGACAAAAACAATATAGCCACCTGTTGCCTTGCTGGCTTGATCAATATAATGTTTTAACAAATTCATTGATTGCTGAGTGTATTCAATAAAATTAATTTGTTCGTCAAGATAACCACTGAGTAAATTCTTATTACTATTAACGGCTTCGTCTGCCGATGCATCATTATCATGAGTTTCAACAAAACGACCAAACACCTTGCTAGGCTTAGCATTATAAATCTTATTCAAGTCTTCCAGAAAGCCTTCAAGCGTCTTTGATGGCTCAAGTCCATGCTCGCTTAAGGATAAGGTGGAGGGTCCAGCATCCACCTGTTTATCAATTAAATGTACAACAATATTTTTTATAATCATTATCTAAAACTACTCATCATGAAAAAGAGGTAAAAGCATCGTTTATTGGGAACTGACCCAATAAGCCCATTTATCTTTACACTTGTAGGATGTGGTGAGGAACGAACCACATCAAAAATATTTGTTTAAAGCCTTTGATGCGGTTCGTTCCTCACCACATCCTACATTTGAAATGTAAAGCAGGTTGAGCAATCCCGTTTATTGAATCTCAATACGTTTTGAAAAGTCAAAAAAGTGCTGTAATACTGAATACAAATACCAGGTGTCTTTATTGCCACACAATTCTCTAATCGAATGCATGGCAAACGTAGGAACGCCCACATCCAAGGTTTTCACCCCTATTTCAGTGGCTGCAATAGGTCCTATGGTACTACCACAGCCCATATCCGTGCGTACCACAAAACTTTGAGTGGGCACATCGGCACTTTCAGCCAGCACTTTAAATACCGCGCCGGTTTCGCAATTAGAGGCATAGCGTTGATTGGCATTGACTTTGATCACCGGTCCCTGATTAATCAACGGGCCATGATTGGCATCGTGCTTATCTGAAAAATTTGGATGAATCGCATGGGCATTGTCCGCAGAAATCATCATTGATTGGTCAACCATGCGGGTCAAGGATTCAGCCGAGCCCGCCAAGCGTTCCAGTACAGATTTTAGAAAAGTACCCTGCGCCCCTGAGGTCGAAGCACTGCCCACTTCTTCATGGTCACTACAGACTAATAAACTGCTTCCCTGAGTATCCGCTCGCATTAAGGCATAAGTACCGGCAAAACAACTGAGTAAGTTATCCAGACGACTACTGGCAATAAAATCATCATTTAAGCCGACATAAGCAGCTTTTTGATAGTCAAAAAAGCTTAGTTCGAAATCTAAAATCTGTGCTATTTTCAAGTCATCATATTGCCGTTTAATCTGCTCCATGAGAATATTATCCAGCAAATCTTTTGATGATTTTTTATTTGCCGTGCTTGAATCAGACTGTGCCAAGACCATCAACACAGGAGGAATATCTGTTTGTGCATTAATGCTTCGATTCTTATTGGCTTCGCGATCCAGATGAATCGCCAAACTAGGAATCGTAGCGATAGGTTTATCAAAATTAATGAGTAAGGATTTCATCACTTGTTTATCATCACGATAAACAATTTTGCCTGCCAAAGACAAGTCACGATCAAACCAGGGGTTTAATAATACCCCACCATAGACTTCAACGCCCAACTTCAAATACGACTGTGCCACAATCTCTGCATTGGGTTTTACTTTTAAGCAAGGGCTATCGGTATGCGCACCTAACATTCGCACGCCACTGTTTAACAGCTCATCATGCCCATAAACAAAAGCAATAAGCGATGAACCATTGCGTGTTACATAATAGCGTTTACCTTTTTCTAATTGCCAAGCATCTGCTTCACAAAGCCCTTCAAAGCCATAGGATTCTAATAAGGCTATCTGATTTTTCACCACATGATAGGGCGTGGGTGAGGCATCAAGAAAAGCAAATAAATCCTGATTAAAATTGTCTAATTCAATTGGGTCAATATGATCAACAGCTCTGACATCACTCATATTTTATTGCTCAGTATGAACATTATAAGTGGCGGAACGATTTTTTGCCGGTACTACATATTTACGTGAAGCTAATAGTTTTTTTGCTTCTGAGGCTTTCACCTCAGTAAAAATAGGCGAACCACCTAGGGCTTTGTATTCAACATCAACTCGTACATAATAAGTCTTTCCCGCTTCGACAGTCATTTTAATTGAGCTACCCTGCTGTTCATATTGATCCGCCACTTGATAAGTATGTTCTCCAGCCTCAGTAAATAGATAAAAATAGCTGTCCTGCGCCATCGCCCCGACAACATTATCACCTTCAGAGACATTAAAGCGATACGTCGAGCCAATAAAACCCGGTGTGCGATAAAAATAAATCAAAGCCTGATCAGCCTTAGCTTCAGGAAAAACCTTCTTTTGTGAGTAATCAACCGAAGCGCAAGCACTTAAAATTGATAATAGAGCTGTAATAATGATTAAACGTATCATATTGTTCATTGTTCTAAATATTCCTTTTTTAACTGTTCAGTAAACTTCCCATTGCAAACTCAATAGCTTGTCTTTGCAGAAGCCTATTTAAGTGTCTTAGCACAATCTCGGATCAGCTCATGCCCCTGATAAATAAACCCGGTGTAAATCTGTACTAATTCTGCCCCAGCAGCAATTTTATCCTGAGCATCCTGAGCTGAAAAAATGCCTCCAGCGGCGATGATGGGAATCTGTCCCTGTAGACAGTCAGATAAAACTTTCACCACATGAGTCGATTGCTGAAACACCGGCACACCGCTCAATCCACCCTGCTCATCAGCATTAGGCAATCCTGTGACGGCATCACGGGAAATGGTCGTATTCGTAGCAATCACGGCATCAATTTCTAATGCTAATAACAATTCAGCAATGGCTTTTATATCATTGTCTTCCATGTCAGGGGCAATTTTTACTGCTAAAGGCACATACTTCTTAGTCTTTTTAGCGAGTACATCTTGTTCTGCTTTAAGCACCGACAAAAGGTGTTTCAATTCGTCACCAAATTGTAAACTGCGTAAGCCCGGCGTATTCGGAGAAGAAATATTAATGGTGATGTAATCGGCTAAGTCATAAACTTTTTGCAAGGCAATTTTGTAATCATCCGCTGCCGATTCAACCGGCGTAGAAAAATTTTTACCAATATTAATACCAATAATTGTCTCAGCCTGAGAGTGCTTTACCTGTTCAACTAAATGTTCCACACCCTTATTATTAAAGCCCATGCGGTTGACAATTGCCTGTGCTTCAGGGATACGAAATAAACGTGGTGCGGGATTGCCAGGCTGAGGTCTGGGAGTCACAGTACCTATCTCAATAAAACCGAAGCCCACAGCCACTAGGCCATCAATATAATCACCATTTTTATCCAATCCCGCCGCCAGTCCAACAGAGTTGGAGAAAGTCAGACCCATGACTGTTTTGGGTGCCACAATAGGCTGGCCAAAGATAAAGGAGGATAATTTTAATGAATGGACGAGCTTAATTGCTTTTAAGCCCAATAGATGTGCTTTTTCAGCATCAATACTGAAGAAAAAACGCCGGATCAGAGGATAAATAAATGACATGAATGTGCTCAGAAGCCTTTGGATAATTGACAGCAAACATGAAATTACTAATGATTGCCAATAAAGCAGTGATTATCCTAAATAACACCTGATAAATCCAGTCTTCACTCATTCAATTTTGCCCAAAGCAGGCGGGCTATTGAGATAAAAAGAGGTAGATACCGCTTGCAGAAGCAAAAATTGCAACGACAATATTCATTACTTTAATTTTTGTAGTAGTACTATTTTTTTCCTGCTTCATTGAAGTCAATGCGCCAAAAGCCGCAACAACCATTACCACTTCACAGAAAAACACCGCAATCACTGTCGCAATTTTATCATCGCCACCCCATTGCTGCGTATAAGACAAATAAGCCATGCTAAAACCAATAAAAGCAACAAAAAAGGGAAAAAGTGATGCGTAAAACCAAATACTTTGTTTCATAGAGACCCACTGAAGCTTATTAAAAGCTATATTATAACAATAATAAGCACAAGGTCATTATTAAAATAAGCAACTCTCTTGATTCATCTCAAGCAAATCTGCGATCTGCCTTTTCACGTTGTAAAACCCGCTGCCCTGCGGTTAAAAAATTATCGAGTTGATGCTGGTGCAAAGGCTGTAGATTTTTTAATTGCCCACCAATAAAAGTTCTGCGCCCTGGAAAAGGCTCAAAATCAATATAACGCACATTAATATTACAGTTAAAGTTCATAAAATCCATATCAATATGACAGGATACGATGGCATTATTATCTCCCTCGCAGGCAGGCTCAGGCCAATAACCTTCTACAGTAAACAAAACACCATTGGTTGATAGATTGCTCACCTGTCCTGAGTACACCGAATGATTAATAAGCACTTCTGAGGGGGAGTTAATATTCATGCGAAACTCTTTACGACGTTGGCCTTTTTCCAATCGCCTAGGAATTTTTACTTCATACAAAATATCACCATCATCCAAAATAATATTGCTTACTTTGGAATTAAACGAAAATACTTCATGATCACTATTGGCCTGAGTCACAATCATCACTGGATCATTCGCCTCTAAAATCACCCGTCCCTGAGCGCTTTTCTCCGCAATAATAAGACTATTACGCTTCCTATCCATAGTGATTGCAGTTGATAGCCGTTGTTCCCCTGAAGCAGATATCAACTCCAAAGTGCTATCCTGTCTCAATTGATAGATAAACTCATCCCTGAGTAATTTTTCCAGAATTTTTTCAGCACTTTCCTGCTGAAACATTTTGTTGGACATAAATTTAAAAAAAGACATACGCTTAAAACCTATAAAGGGCAAAATTTTGCCGGTGTATTCAGTTGTTCTAAAATTATTAGTTTAACCTAAAAAAATCAGTTGAACCTACTGCGACCGCCTTATGCACTGAATCTTAAGGATTTTCCAGAACATTTTGACTTCACCCGTAGGGTGACTACGAATAAAGCCAAAATAACCTGTAAAGCCCTTAATCTTCAGCACCTAAGTCGCTCTCGCTACGATTCAACTGATTATTTTAGGTTTAAACCTAGAAAATCACTTAAACCTCACCCCAGTCATGCACTTGTGACTTATTGGCAATCTGCTGTTGAGATGAGGCAGTCTGTGCAATAGAGTCTCGATAGGATGGCCACTCATCATTCGAGTATTCATCAAACATTTGAGCAAAAAAAGGATTGCTCTCTTCCTGTTGAAAATCGAGTCGTGGCGAAGCTGTTGGTGTAGAAATATTTTGCATCACAAAGCTATTTTTCTGCGCTTCATCCTGATCACCCCATATATCATCCAGTGATTCCTCAGCAACCATTAATAGCTGCTCACCGAGATCATATTGAGTCTCGTGTCGTATCGCTGAATTGGCCATAGATGTCAAAATACCGGCTACACCGCCCATTAAAGCACCAAATAACGCGCCGCCGACCAAGCGCGATCCTTCAGAGGCATCATCCTGGGTTTGTTCTCGATAATATTTTGCTATCACAGGCATGTGCTGCATAGGGTTCACCATGTCGATAACATCAGCGAAGTTAAAGCCATCTTTGCCCCAAAATGGTTCAGCTCCTACTGCTTTGCTAGACTGATTAGGCGTTTTATCTGCGGTTATAGCGGTCGCTTGTGTGCTTGATATGATAGGCAGTAATTGCATGGCCAATAATTCCTCTTAAAATATCCTTAGATCAAGAGATGCAATCATTAAGCCAATTATTTGATAGATTAAGTGAATTAACAAACCACCTTGGGATTATAAACAACGAACTTATTTTTACCCTCGGCTTTGGCCTGATACAGAGCCGTATCTGCCTTAAACAATACATCATCTGAGTCTTTGTGATCGCCAAGGTTGGAATCAGTGACACCCAGACTGATCGTACAATTGACGCGATTCTTTTTTAAACTGAAATCCGTGCGCATAATACTCTCTCTGATTTTTTCAGCAATGATTGAAGCGCCGTTGAAATCAGTATTAGGCATAATGATCATAAATTCCTCACCACCATAACGTCCTAAAATATCCGTTGAACGGATCTGATCAGAGGCTATACCGGCAATATTTTCAATAACCACATCTCCCATCTGATGCCCATAAGTATCATTAACCTGTTTAAAATCATCAATATCAAACAGAATACAAGCGAAGGTTTCGTTGAAGCGCTTACTACGCTCAAATTCTGTTTCCAATGATTCCATTAAAAAAGCACGATTATAAATATTACTGAGCTGATCGACAGTGGCTGCTTTGTATAAAATAACTTTTTGTTTTTCTACCTCATTATAAGAATCAAAGAGTTTTTTCTGATTAATATCACTAATTTTTGTTATCTTGACAAACTCTTGTAGTAAGTCACTATAATGTCCAGCCAACTTAGAATATGCCTCATTTAACTCCGGAAAATCAATATCTTTCTTGTTCAACACTAGCTCAATTTCTTTGAGCGTTTTGTACTCACCTTTAAAAACCAATTCTAATTTTCCTAATTCAATATCCATGATACCTTTGCACTCCGATAATTTAGTAGGAAATTAATTCAAATGGCACTTCCATATCTTCCTGAAATTCTTTACCGGTCTCTTCTATGTCCTTATCATTGGCTTTAAAATACCACTTCACCTGCACCGTACCGCCAGCATTAAAATATTCTTCAACCCGATCAATGATATCAAACAAACATTTTGTTGAACTGGAGTTTAAATAATTAATACGTAAATTCAGTGTTATAGCACCTTTTACATCGCTAATATAATCATCCATCCAGTCAAATATCGGACTAAAAAATTCGGCCGCATCAACAGGATAGGAGTTACCATCCATATTAATATCACCATTTTGGGCATCGCAGGCAATACCCAGGGTATCCTTAGAAGCGGAAATCATTAAATTATTCATTTTTCCTCCTTAGCGATACAAATAGTGATTATTAAAAAGTGGTGCTGTTCATCAATTTTTTTCATTTCATAAGCTATCGGATTACCCGACTTTCTCAACATTTCAATAAGGCCAATACCAGCGCCTCGTTTGCTTTCATTACGTGCTTCACGTAATTTTAGTTTATACAGTTTTCTTAGCTCTGAATCATTAAGCCCATTCAGATGCTCAATATATTGCGCTAATTCTTCTATTTTTTCTTTTTTAATCAAATTGCCGGATTCAATATTATAGCAATCATCATTTTCTCTAATGATGATTATCCCCTCACCTTCAGAGTTTTTATCCGTAACATTTCTTTCCGATGAGTGATTTTGTAGGTTTTGTGCTAATTCAATGAATACAGAATAAATTTTTCGTACTAAATATTTTTTATTTTCCTCAGGCGTTTTTTGTTCTTCACCACCTTCTGAATTATTATCCTCTTCATCCATCAGTTTCATTTTCAAGGTATCAACAAGCGTTATTAACACACCTTGAGAAATCTGACCTTCAAATGATAAAATAATATTATTTTCAATAATTTCATGTCGAAAACTCATTAAATCAAACTCACTCATACTATCCCCTATCCCCTATCCCTAATAAATAACATTTTTGGTTTGAGCGCCCGCTATTTGAACACCAACAAGCGTAATATCATCCCTTTGGGACTCATTATTTTGATGGCGGTGTAACAACTCCAAAAGCAATTCTTTTTGTTCAACCATATTTTTATGTGCTATAGCTTCCAACTTAGCTTGCAGTTTAACTGAACCTAGTTTTTCATCTTGAGCATTATGCTGATCGACCAGGCCATCACTGCTCATATAAAGCATATCACCTTCATGAATTTCTAACTCATGGTTAGTAAATTGCCGTTTTTCCTCTTTTTGCCTACCACCAATGGACTTTCGATCACCCTTAATTTCAATCAGCTTATTATGTTCGTCTTCACCATTGGAATTACTAATAATTAAATATAAAGGCCGTCTAGCACCTGCAAAAACGACTTTATTATTATCAAGATCTATCTGACAAAGGCCAATATCCATGCCTTCATTCCCTTGTCTTTGTTTACCATTCTGCTTTAACACCTTTCTCATATCATCATGCAAACGTTCGAGAATAATGGCTGGACTCAGGGAATTATCTTCATTAACAATTTTATTCAATAGCATATTGCCAATCATTGATAAAAATGCCCCGGGAACACCATGCCCCGTACAATCAGCCACCGCTAACAAAACTTTATTAGCGGTTTTATAGAACCAATAAAAATCACCGGAAACAATTTGCTTGGGTTTACTTGATTGTTTTCATCGCCACGCATAAAAACCTTGGCATCATGTCTTTTAAGTTAAAGCGTCTATTAAACCGATAACAAAATTCAGCAAGATACCGAGGTAAATGTTTTGAGTTAATGGAATGATAGCTTCCCTTCATAGAGTTTTTAATATTACCTATCATAGTGTTAACCCAGATAAACTCAATTTTATCAACACTTGCCGCACCACCACCCGTGACGATTGGAACATGCTTACAGTCAGCTTCTTTAACCGCAGGAAAACAATTTAACCCATCTGAGTAAACAGTACTTCCAGGTGTTAAATGAGTTTGTGCCCATCGTTTTATTTCACTGGATTTAAACCCTTTAAGCACATTTAAATTCATTGCAATCGGGTGTCCATCTTCATTAGTAGAAACGGCTGCAACGAACGGTGTTTTATTTTCTGAACCACGACCTCTGGAGCCGCCTCTGTGCTCACCACCCCAGTAGGCATCATCAATTTGAATGATGCCTGATAAAGGTTTACTGTCATCACGTTCTTTCATAACCTGCATGATCTTTTGTTTCATACTCCAGGCTGTATTGTAGCTTACCTTAAGCTGTCTCTTTAATTCTAATGCTGAAACCGCTGTCTTCAATTGAGTCATAAGATGAATCGCTAAAAACCACTTAGATAAAGGCAGTTTGGTACTATCAAATATTGTCCCACAGGTTGCTGATGTCTGATGATGACAATGGTGGCACTGATAAAGATGGCGATGTTCTAGAGTGCAATAAGTCTTATTGCCACACTCTGGGCAAACAAATCCATCAGGAAATTTCCATTTAAATAAGGCTTGTCGGCACTGTTTGTCAGTGCCATAATCATTAAAAAGCTCAAATAAACTATAACCTTCTTGAAACTGAATTTTATTTTTTGACATCATTCTACTCCACACATAATCTATACTTTAATTATAGTATAATTATAGTATAATTATAGTATAATTATAGTATAATTATAGTATAATTATAGTATAATTATCGAAATATGGCGGAGCTTTGTGGGTAATCAAGTGGGTTTATATATAATAAACATTTGCTGTAAAGATTCCAGTATTTTTTTATCAACCGGTAATACAGCCTGCTGAATTTTTTCTGCATATTGAATACTATGAGTAATATGCTGGTTCTTTTCTTCAATAATCTTCTTAGTTTCCTCAATTTCCATGTTCTTTTCCAACAAGGCTTTATTCATACTATTGAGTTCTTGGGTTCTGACATTCACCCGCTCTTCCAAGGTTTGATTATTGACTTCTAAATCACTATAAAGTCGGGCATTCTCTAAAGCAATGGCAATTTCTGCGGATAAAATCTTTAACACTTCAACCCTTTTCGGAATAAAAGAATTACTCACTAGGTTATTTTCTAAATATAAAATCCCCACCAACTTAGATTTATCCACTAGAGGCACACACAAAATCGATTTAATGCCATGTTCACAGATATATGGGTCAGTGCTAAATTGTCCCAACTTTGCTGCATCTTCCAAGACGATCACTTCTTTACTACGGGCAACATAACGTACTAGCGGAATAGAAACGTTATCCGCTTCATCCAGAGGCACTTCAATCTGCTTAAATATCTCCTGCTCAAATTCAGTCGTCACCTGTGCAACAATGTTTAATTCGCTATCGCCTTTAAGAATAAGCGCACCTTTTTGAGCGCCTGCATTTTCAATCAAAAACTGCATGAGTTTTTGTAATAGTTTATCCATCACAATTTCACCGGAGAGTGTTTGTGAAGCCTTACTCAGAGTCGCAATATCCAGTCTTGATTCATGACTGGATGACTGAGTACGAGAGCCATCAATCACCGTATCAATTGAAGTCACTGTATCAATTGAAGTCACTGTTTCAACCAAAGTGGCGGTGTCTAAAAACTTGGCGGTTTGATTAACAGCAACATTTAATAAGCGTGAATATTTTTTACTTAAAAAGCGTAACTTACCTTTTGCACCCCAACGATAATAAAGATATGAGGCTTCATTCATATACAGTGAAGCAATTTTATAGTTACGTTTTTTTGACCAGAAACAGGCATATAACTCATTGGACAAACTTTCCAGCCACAATGATTCTATTTCCTTCGCATGTTTAATGGCTGCTTCATAATGATAACAAGCTTGATCAGTCTGGCCAGCTAAAACCGACTCCTCTGCCATAACGAGATTCCACATGGTAGAAAAGTTTTCAGGACATAATTCATACCATTGTGTTAACTTCTTTTTTAATTTTTTATAGATTTTTTTATGTATAGCATTAATTTCTGAGGCATTATCCTGATTTGTCTTTGCTAAGATAGCTAAACAAGTAAAAAATACATAAATAACCCGCGTAAAAGTACCATCCTTAATCACATCATCGGTAATTTCGGGCTGGGTCGCAATATCAACGGCAGCCTCAAACTCTTCGTAATAATAATGTAGCATCAAGCGACAAACCACATGATAAAACTTACCCATTGTTGAGGTAACATTGGTTTTAAAATAAGCCAAAGCTTCAGCTTCTTGACCCTCCAGCATATCTAAGGCACCATCACCAGTGCCATCCTTTAAGGTTTCACCCGCCAAGTTCTTAAATAAATTTTGATGCAGGGTATGCACATAAAAAGGTTCTAGCTGTTTCGCTTTATCTGAAAAATTAATTTCTCTATGGGTGATTTTAAAAATATCATCCAGTGATTTAGAAAGCACCACTTCTTGCCAAAAACCAAATAGATAAATATAACTTCCCCAGAAATATTCCCCCGTATCAATCAATTTTTGCAAACCAATTCGTCGCGGTTCCTGAGATTCAATTAATGCTTGCTTCCAATACAAAGCAAAACTGGTTGACATAAAATAACACCGCGCTTCCATCGGTGGATTGTTAATTTTTGTATTATATTCCATTGCCAGCACACCGAAGCGATGTGACTCTTCAAAATCATCTAATTTTGACCACAATAGTGCATAACCAGAATAAGCAAAAGACGCAACAGGGCCGTTACCATGCTTTAATGTCAAATAGAACATACGCAAAATAATATAGGGCAACAAATTTGTTTCACCCTGTAAATAGGTGGGTGCAACTAACTCTTTAAGCAAACTAAACACAGCATCAATGTCTTTGTCCTTACCGGTGTTGCCAAAAGTTGGCATCGCCATCAGTTCCTGACTAGACTTCTTACCTAATTTTATTTTTGTTCGAGCTAACTCACCCAGCAGTTGCAGCATATTGGGATTGCGTGGTAAGTTCACATCAAAATAACGTAACGACTCTAAGGCGATATCAATTGCCTTATCCATTTTTCCCGCACCGCCGAAATAAAGAATCAAAAGGTTATTGACTGCAACCTTATCTTCGACACTCTGACAATTAGCCAATAATTCTTCAGCCTGTTTAATGCCATTTTCAACGTCACTGAGCAGAAAATAACATTCAACCAAGCCCTTTCTTAAACCAAAATCCAGACGATAAAATTTGTTTTTGTCATCTTGGCTTGAACTGCTTTGATTAATTTTTCCAAGATACTGAATGCCAAACAAAAAATATTGTAATGCTGGCTGATAAGTTGTAGCACTCTTCGCTTTTTTACCCACGATTTTATTAATATCAGCGAGTTTAAAACATTCATCATTCGTGGTAATTAAAGCAATGCTTTTGTTAAAGTGTTCAATAATATCAAAAAAATAAACTTCCTGCTCAGCTTCATTCTGTTCGCGTAACAAATCATCCAGTAACAAACGACCAATTTTTAAATGCACTTCCTGCTTTTTATTTTCATCAATTAATGAATAAGCAGCTTGTTGAACACGATCATGTAAAAAACGTTCGACTATTTTTACAAATTCAATATCAGCATCATTATCATCATCATCCATGCTAACCAAAAGTGCATGCGCCTCACCCTCGGCATATAATAAACCCATTTTTACCGCAGGCCATAAATGCTTTGCCGTACTAATTAAGTTTTGTTCACTAATAATGGCCAGGTTTTTTAAATCAAAGGAATTACCAATGCATGCGCCCAGACGCAATAATTCTCGTGTTTCTACCGAAAGCACCTCCATTTCAGATACCATCAAATCAACCACATTATCTGAACTACTCTGCGCTTCGATCTGAGCCAAATCCCAAGACCAAGCTTCTTTATTCACATCAAAACTGAGCAAGCTATTTTTATAAATATTATTTAAAAAGTGATTAACAAAGAAGGGGTTTCCGGCAGTCTTCTTCATCACTAACTCAGCTAGCGGTAGAGACTTAGGCAGTTCTGTATAAATCGTTTCACAAATCAGTTGATTAACATGATCCAAACCCAAGGATTCCAGGGTCAGTTTTGGCACTCTCATCCCTGTTGCTCTGATTTCATTGATAGCGATAACAAATGGATGATGTTCGTCTACTTCATTGTCACGAAAAGCACCTAGTAACAAGAAATGATTCAGTTGATCACCACTCATAAACAATTTAATTAAATTTAAAGTGGCTGAATCCACCCATTGTAAATCATCAATAAATAAGACTAGCGGGTGTTCTTTTTTTGTGAATAATTTCAAAAACTCCTGAAAGACACGATTAAAACGGTTTTGATTTTCTTCTGTGCCTAAATGAGCAACCTCTGGCTGAGAACCAATGATTTTTTCCAGTTCAGGAATAATATCAATCAAGACCTGACCATTTGGCCCCAGGGCTGATAACAATTTTTCACGCCAGGCTTGTAATTTTTCTGTTGATTCTGACAACAATTGCTTAATCAAGCCTTGAAAAGCATCTGAAATTGCAGAGTAGGGAATATTACGCTGATACTGATCAAACTTACCACTGATAAAATAGCCTTTTTTGGCAACAATAGGCTTATGTACTTCGTTAATTAAAGCTGACTTACCAATACCTGAATAACCACCCACCAAAAACAAAGCACTGCCATCATTGGCAATTTCAGCAAAGCTAGCCATCAGGCTGGCAATTTCTTTTTCACGGCCATAGAGCTTTTGTGGAATTTCAAAACGCTCCGAAATATCCTGAGTACCCGGTTTAAAATGACTGATCGTGCCTGTTTTTTGCCATTGAGTTCGACAAAGTTCTAAATCATATTTCAGTCCAAAAGCACTTTTATAACGATCTTCTGCATTTTTTGCCATCAGTTTGAAAATAATAGCACTGAGGGCTGAATTAGCAGTTTTTTCTATCCCCGAAAGAGGCATGGGTTCTTTGGCAATATGACAATGCACCCAACTCATTGAATCATCAGCGGCATCATAAGGTAATTTACCACTGAGTAATTCAAAGAAAGTAACCCCAAGCGAATAAAAATCGGTGCGATAATCAATTGCCCGGTTCATTCTGCCTGTTTGCTCGGGTGAAATATAAGCGAGGGAACCTTTAAGAAGATCGGTATTATGACTTTGTTTTTCCCGAGATAATTCCGTTGCAATACCAAAATCAATAATCCGAATTGATTCTGTTTGTGGGTTCCATAAAATATTTTGCGGCTTTATATCTTTATGAATAATATATTTTTGATGAATCTCACCTAAGCTCTGGGCAATCTGAATGGCAATCTTAAAGAAAAAATCTAAGGAAAAACTTTGTTGTTGCTTACGAAGAAAGGAGAGGTCTTTACCTGAAACATATTCAAGAACGATGATATGCTTATTTTCAAAGTTTTCTAAAGAAAAAACATTGGCAACACCTTCTATATTATCAGCCAAGTTTTTTTGAAGTTGGTATTCATGCTTAAATCGCGCTATGTCATGGCGACTCGGATAGTTATCCATAAGCATTTTAATGGCAACAGGTACATTATCTGATTCACGTATTGCATGATAGATAATACTTCTGGACGAGCTATATAATAGTTCGGTAACATTATAGCCCGCAATTTTTGGATTCATTTTCAACTCTTTTATTTCACTCTATTTCTGTGATAATTATCCTACATAATAGCTCATAGATTTCAAACACACCAGTATCATATTCGCATAATTTATGAATGACACTCTTACTGATAATAGAGTACTCGTAAAACTTTAGTTTCAAGCAAAAAAAAGCGCCAATTCTTTAGAAAAGGCGCTTAAATATTTGCTTATAGCAATATGTTCTACTGCTTAATTATTTAATAATGATTCCCCAGTATAACCATCATTTTCAAGAATTTCCCGCAATCTTTTTAGCGCTTCAAGCTGAATTTGTCTAACCCGTTCTCGTGTTACACCAATTTCATTACCCACTTCTTCCAAAGTAGCGGTATCATAACCATGTAAACCAAAACGGCGATCCACCACTTCACGCTGTTTATCATTTAATTGCATCATCCACTTATCGAGGCTATCACGCATATTTTCATCTTGTAAAAATGCAAATGGCTCAGGATTTTCCGTATCGGGAATAGCATCAAGTAATGGACGATCTGCATCAGGCCCCATGGGTACATCAATTGATGAAATACGCTCATTCAGACCAAACATCTTTTGCACATCTTTAACCGGACGATCCAGTAAGTGGGCAATTTCTTCAGGGCTGGGTTCATGATCGAGCTTTTGCGTAAGCTCTCTGGCAGCTCTGAGATAAATGTTAATTTCTTTAACAACATGAATGGGCAAACGAATGGTTCGGGTTTGATTCATCAAGCCACGTTCGATGGTTTGTCTAATCCACCAAGTAGCATAAGTAGAAAAACGGAAACCGCGCTCAGGATCAAATTTTTCTACCGCACGAATCAAGCCCAAATTACCTTCTTCAATTAAATCAAGCAAAGGTAAGCCACGGTTCAAATAACGGCGAGAGATTTTAACCACCAAACGCAGATTACATTCAATCATACGTTTACGGCCTTCCTCAATCCCTTTTTGCGCCATTCTAGAGTATTTGACTTCTTGTTCCGCTGTTAGCAAGGCGGCAAAGCCAATTTCATTCAAATAGAGACGTGTGGCATCCATGTCCCCCTTAGTCATTTCTCTACGGCGTCTGCCAGTGCTGGTTTTTTCTCGGCTACATCTTTTTTGACGCTTGCCTTTGCTTTGGCAGCAACTTTCTTAAGCGGTGACTTTTTGGCAACAGTTTTTTTAGCCGCAGGCTTTTTTGCAACAACTTTTTTAGCTATAGTTTTTTTAGCGACGGTCTTTTTCGCAACAGGCTTCTTCTTTGCAACTTTACTTTTAGTGGCTGCTTTTGTTTTTCTAACCGGTGTGATGGTCACTTCCTGTTTACCAACAACATCTATAACATCATCATGTTCAGAATTGAACGCATCAATCATCGCATTTGAAGATACATTACTTAAGCACTGTTCTTTTGATTCCATAGACTCCATTGAGTCACCCCTTTTTTAATGGTCTGGGCACATAGCCTAAGCCTGTCCCCACGGAAGTTATTTGTTCAGTAGGCCGACCGACAATATTTCTATCATCGTTCGACTAAGATTAATTTATCAAAAAATCAAATACTACGCAGAACTATTCAACGTATTATTTGCGTGGTAGGTAGCTTATAGGATTAACCGGTGTGCCATTTTTCCGAATTTCGAAATGCAGCTTGTACCGATTGGTTCCTGAGCGTCCTAAACGAGCAATACCCTGCCCTTTTTTAACAACTTGTCCCTCATTAACTAATAAGCTCTGATTATGAGCATAAGCACTCAAATAAGTTTCATTGTGCTTAATAATAATTAGCCTTCCATAACCAACTAGACCTTGACCGCTATAGACTACTTTTCCAGCCTCAGCAGACTTAATCAAAATTCCCTGTGCGGCACTTATATCAATGCCTTTTTTACCACTTCCCGGTGAGAATCGCTGAATGACTTTGCCTTTAACCGGCCAGCTCCAACGAAGTCGTTTACTTCCTGTAAACGTGGCAGCCTTATTTTTTTTCGTGGCTACTCTTTTGTTATTCTTGCTTTTTGTCTTAGTGGTTTTTAAGGCCACTTTTTTCGACGATGTTTTCTTGCTCTTTTTTGTCTTACTACTAGAGTATTTGCGGCTTTTATTGCTATAAACTTTAGCTTTATTTGTGTTAGTTTTTCTAGCCGTCTTAATTAAGCGTATTTTATTACCCACATATATCTTATAGGGTGGTTTAATATTATTTCTATAAGCAATGTTTTTATAGTCTTGACTGTATCGCCAAGCTATTGAATACAGTGTTTCGCCCTTTCTCACTCGATGGTAGGTCGGGGTTTTGCCGGTATGTTTTTTTTTTACATCATACGATGTCGAATGTCGATGTTCAACCGGTGCATAGGTAGTCGAACATCCAACTAAAAAAACAAATATCAGGCTATAAAATGTCAACGCTATAACGAAAGAACTGGCTACTTTATTATTGTTCTTCACTGGCCGTTTTTTATTACAAAAAAGCCCCTTTAACCACAATTTTACCGTGTGAATAGCGTTTTTTTTCATTTTTGTGCTTAAATTATTGCTTACAATAGTAATATTAAGTACATTATGAACATTTTTTGTGAGCCAAAAAGTCATAGTACACTTATATTTTATAAATAATATAAGCAATTACCCCAAGAAACACCACGAACCACCCTAAAAATTCAACATATTGCTTGAGTTTGAGTTCCATTTCTTTCCCTCCCCACTTTATTAAAGAGGCAATTAAAAAGAAACGCGCCCCCCGACCGATAGCAGAAGCAATCACAAAAGGAAAAAATAACATCCCGACAGCACCGGCTGTAATGGTGAATACTTTATAGGGTATAGGGGAAAATCCGGCAATAAAAATAGCCCAAACCCCCCACTCAGAAAACCACGCCTGAGCACGTAGATAATGCGCTTCCCAACGGCCTCCATCACCGATAAGTGATTGAAATAAATCTAAAAACCACATTCCCAGGGCATAACCAAAAATACCGCCAGCCACTGAAGCGAGGGTGGTTATCAAGGCAAAACGAAACGCCTTGTCAGTTTTTGCAAGCGACATCGGTGCCAGCATCACATCGGGAGGAATAGGGAAAAAAGATGACTCAGCAAAACTTAACCCCGCTAAATATCGTTCTGCATGAGGATGACGGGACCAGTTCATGACTTTATCATAGAGTGCTGAAAATAATTTCATTTTAAATTTTATCCATTTTTATAAAAATACAATATTTCTAAGTTCGACCTTTAAGAAGTGGGACAAAACTTACTTTTTCGAGTGTTTTTTTGTGAAATTTATTACCGACCCTTTGAAAAAGCAACAATTCCTGTTCACCTTTTTTCCCCATAGGAATAATGAGTCTACCACCATCAACCAATTGTTCTAACAACGAGGTGGGCAATACTTCCGGTGCTGCAGTGACGATAATGGCATCAAAAGGGGCTTTTTCAGGCCATCCCCAGCCGCCATCACTATAGCGGGTCAGGACGTTATTTAATTTTAATTGACGAAATTTGTCTTTAGCAGTGTCCAATAGAGGTCTAATTCGTTCGACACTGAAGACACTAAAAACAAGTTTCGATAAAATAGCCGTTTGATAGCCCGAGCCTGTTCCTACTTCTAAAACCCGCTTAATGGGGCCATCAGCAAGCAATAACTCAGTCATACGAGCAACCATATAGGGTTGTGAAATGGTCTGACCATGACCAATAGGTAATGAGATATTTTCATAGGCGCGACTAGAAAGCGCCTCATCGACAAATAAATGCCGAGGCGTTGAAGCGATAACACTGAGCACATCTTCATTTTCAATCTGATGTTCTCGAAGAATATTAATTAACCGATCCCTGGTTCGTTGTGACGTCATCCCTACTCCGTTAATGGAGAGGCTCATATACAATGTATCCTTTTTCTCACAGCGAATTTAATCTCCCGTTAAAAATTATGGTAACTATTCAGTGAAATTTCCGTATCAGTTTAAAGCTTTTGTAACCAAGCGCCCAATTGTTCCTGGGCCTCGTAATTGGTTAAATCAATCTTAATGGGTGTCACAGATGCCTGATTATGATTAAGTGCATAAAAATCAGTCCCAGGACCGGCATCAGCTTCATCGCCCACTGGCCCTAACCAATAGACTTTTCGGTTTCTGGGATCGATGGCCTCAACTGCTGGTTCAGCCTTATGCCTTTTCCCTAGGCGGGTTACTTGCACCGATTCTAATTGTTCATAGTCAATATCAGGCACATTGATATTTAAAATTGTATCTGATGCTAAGGGTTCGACTTGTAATTTATTGATAATTTTAACAATGAGGCGTGCCGCTGTAGAAAAATGTTTCCCTTCAAAACTGCCCAGAGACACCGCAATAGCTGGCAAACCTAAGAACCGTCCTTCGGTTGCCGCAGCCACCGTACCGGAATAAAGAATATCATCGCCCATATTAGGACCACGATTAATACCGGAAACAATAATGTCCGGTGGATCATCTTTTAATAGTGCCGTGATAGCGATGTGTACACAATCTGTTGGCGTGCCATTAATCGCAATAAAGCCATTGCTAGCCTGTTCAGGCAATAAAGGTCGATCCAGGGTCAAGGAATTGCTAGCACCACTGCGATCTGACTGAGGTGCAACCACGGTCACACGGGCAATCTTTTGCAGGTGTTCAACCAGACAATTAAGTCCTTCTGCTAAATAACCATCATCATTACTAACAAGAATATGCATTCAGTTTCTTTTTTATATTTAGCAAATTCATACAGATTCACATCCATACGTCATAAAATTTTATTTGTTTGCTTGCGTTTTACTTTTGTTTACTTTTGTTTTTTTTTGTTTTTTTTTAGCTTTACAATAAGTCACGTGCGATAATACTTAAAATTTTACTATTTTCATACAGTTGCGGACAATTATTTGTCCTTTTAATGTTTTTTTACTGAATAAATGAATTTGCATGACTAAAAAGCAGACAAATGACGATTTTTCCAGCTTTAAGGCAGCCATAAAAGGCGTTAAGCCTATAAAAAATGATCGCATCGATCTTTATGCACACCCGGAAAACACGCGGCCTTTTAAAGATAACAGCCAATACCACGACGAAGCGACACATGCACACTTATCGGATGAATGGGAATCACCCGAAGTTTCCGGTGAAGAAATCCTCTTTTTTGCCCGTCCCGGCTTACAGTTCAAAGCACAGAAACAATTAAGACAAGGCAAAATCATCATCGATGATCACCTCGATTTACATGGGCTCACGATCAGCGAAGCCAGAGAAACTTTATTAGAATTTATTCTCTTTGCGCAAAAACAACAAATTCGCTGTATTCGACTCGTGCATGGCAAGGGCTATCGCGCAACGACTGAAAAGCCGGTATTAAAAAACAAGGTCAATAGCTGGTTAAGACAACACCCCGACGTCCTCGCCTTCGCTTCTGCTCAGCCTAAAGACGGTGGTGCGGGGGCAATGTATATTATTCTTAAGAATGTTGATTTTTTAGGTTAATCCCACAAATCAACTTCCTGACCCTCTTCTCGCATACGATCAGCACGACGTTGTACAAAACGTTGAAACTCAGATTCCTTTAAATATTCTTGAGTCAAAACATAATCAAACAATGCCTGCACATGGAAGGTTTTTAAATAAGCATCAGAACGAAAAACAACCTTATC
Source organism: sulfur-oxidizing endosymbiont of Gigantopelta aegis (assembly GCF_016097415.1). Taxonomy (NCBI): domain Bacteria; species sulfur-oxidizing endosymbiont of Gigantopelta aegis. The sequence continues at coordinate 2,956,482 of NZ_JAEHGE010000001.1, forward strand.
ACTGCCTGCCTCATAAAACAGCATCGAAGGCGTATATTGAACATCTAACATGGTGGCTAATTCCTTCTGCGTCACAGACTGCCCCTTGGGGCCGATAATTTTTTTATCTGAAGTAATATCAACCTGAGCAATGGTGAATTGTTTTAATTGCTTAAAAACAGGCAAGCGTCTAAACACATTACCATGTAATTCATCACATTCAAGACAACTGCCCTGCTCAAATAATAACATCACTGGTTTTTTACTGCTTTTAATCAACCCGGCCAGATCATCAGACTTATGAATGAATTTTTCAGTTTTTATATTAGGTCGTGCTGTTTTTTTTGCAACAGACTCTTTAAGCTGAGATTTTTTTTCTGCTTTGAAGTAATCATTAAAGCTTGAGACATCAGCCAATGATTTACCCGATTTAACGAGCTCTGTTTTGAGTAAACTATAGTTGAGTGCTGAGAGAAATTTATCCGGCGCATAATAACCATTCATGCGAAATTGAGACTGCCCTTGCGCATCCCAAATCACCAACGTTGGAGTGAACATAATTTTCATTTTTTTGGCAAATGCTTTTTCCGTCAGTTCCTTGCCATCTAATAGCGTGACAGTTTTATCTGATGTGTCAACACTTTTCCGGACAGTTTTCTAAATATTTTTTTGGCTGTTTCAAGTGATTTTTGTCATTTTGTATTTCCTATCATTTTAGTTTCTCATGTTAACTTTAAACAGATGAAGAGAAAGGGCTTTGCCCTCTGGAACGATAGAGCCGTTCCATTCACCCAAGGTATTTTCACAACGGTAATGATCCTGTTACAATATGACTAGCTTGGCTTTCATTCGCTCATCCATCGACCAGCCAACAATTTGCCTAGAGAATAAGTCAATGACAACCGCTAAATATAACCAGCCTTCCTTGGTGGCAATATAGGTAATATCACCCACATAGTAGCGATCAGGTTGAGAGACAGTAAACTCTCTTTCCAGTAAATTTGGAGATATACGCTTATTATGCTTGGAATTAGTCGTCGCTTTAAAGCGTCTCTTCGTTTTACAAAACAAACCGGCTTTTTTCATTAATCGACCAATTCTCCGGCGGCTTATATGAACGCCTTTTTCAGCCAGTTTTCTTTTAAGACGACGGGTTCCATAAGTCTTGCGACTGTCTTCAAACAGTTTTTTAGCTGCTCAGTAAGCGCTTCATTTTCTTTCTCTCTATCCGTTTTAGGAGAGCTAACCCAATCATAATAGCAACTACGGGAAACATCCATAAAACGGCACAGAATCGTTACCGGGTAATCTTTAGCCTGATCAGTTATCCAAATTCTGATGTATATTTTATTCGTTTTTTTGTTTGAGTCATAGTAGTCGCATTAGCAAAACCATTGACAACCTCAGTGCCGACAAGCAAACACTATTGGAGTTAAGCAATAAACTGCATTCAACATTGGACTTAGACAGTTTAATTACTTTACTCAAGCTTGATATCACACCGATACTCAATTTAGATGATATGCTTTACCAAACACCAGAAAATACTGATAGCATTGATCCCAAGGGTCGTCACCTTATTTCTTATCAACTCGTGTTGCAAAAAAAGAATTTGGGCGAAATAGCTTTAATCCGACGCACTCGTTTCAATGACAAAGAACAGCAATTTATCGAAAAAATCTTAGTTGCACTACTCTCGCCATTAAATAATGCACTGGAATATCAACATGCCATGAAATTGGCTCTACATGATCCCCTAACCGGTGTGTTTAATCGTTTTGCCATGGATTCTATGGTGTCACGTGAAATCGATCTATCACAACGCAATAATACTCCACTGGCCATGTTGGCCATTGATATTGACTTCTTCAAAAGAGTCAATGATAACTACGGCCATGCTTATGGTGATGCTGTTCTGAAGCAGATGACCAAATGTGTCAAAGAATGTACCCGTACTTCTGATGCCATGTTCCGTTATGGTGGTGAGGAATTTAATTTATTATTAAATAATACTGATTTATCAGGCGCTCAAGAATTAGCAGAAAGAATTCGCCAGCACATTGAAACAACAGCCTGTGAACATGAAGGACAAAGCACTCATATTACTGTCAGCATAGGAATCAGTATTCTTAATGATGATGATAATCAGGCCAGTTTTTTTAAACGCGCTGATAATGGACTTTATCAGGCTAAGAAAAATGGACGTAATCAGGTAGTGAATAGCAAAAAGTAATAGCAAAAAATAACAATTCGGATATAAAATACCCTTCAGTTCACAGTTTGTTCACATACCATCTGCTATACTTATACCCAAGATATTTGCAAGTACAAAAAGCGAAACGATTGAGAACAACATGAACCAAGAACACCTTGAAAATTAATTTCAACGGGCTATAAACTCATTGCTCTGGAAACAGACTCCCCCGAACAAACCATTAATGATTTTCGACCTCTCGTCAGAGAAGGCAAAGCAATCTACCTTTGGGAAAAAGAGACGGGTCTAAGTCGTATGGAAGCATCACATATTACTATCCCCAATACTAAAACACCCGAGATGGTTATAAATCACATCAGACAGAGTAATCTCTACGGTATTTATTTATTGGTTGGTTTTAATAATGACATTGCGAAATACAGTTTACAAACTTCTTTTGAGCAAATAGCTGATGATAGAAATACTAATAAAATCGTTATTTTTGTTGATCACTATTTTAACTACCCCCATAAACTCATGAGAAAGTTACTCATTACTCAAGAGCCTTCAGTCAAAGCCAGAAATTCTCAAATAGCTTAAACTGAGTTTCATCGCAGAAATACGTACTTTTTCATGTGTCAGGCTTTATATTGCGGAATTAACGCTTTCGGCTTTGTACTTTTTTCTTTTTCTTTGATTTTCTACGATTATCCGGCATGACCAAGCGCTTCTTGTTTTTACCACGCTGAGTTTTCAGCGGATTAACAACCCGTCCACGATGATCCATTTCAGGCTTATTAATGTGCAGGCCGACACTCTCATAAAGATCCAGCATCTGTTTTTCATCCAGGTCTTCCCAACGCCCCGGTTTTTGCCCACGCGGTAAAGAAATAACGCCATAGCGAACCCGTTGCAAACGACTGACAGTGGCGCCGATAGCTTCCCACATACGGCGTACTTCACGGTTACGACCTTCTTTAAGTGTCACATGGTACCAGTGATTAGCACCCTGCCCCCCCTGATAACTGACCTTTTCAAAATTGGCCAGACCATCGTCTAAAGTAATGCCTTCTTTCAATTGACTGACATCATCATCGGTCACTTCACCCAAAACACGTACTGCATATTCTCGAACAATTTCACTTGATGGATGCATTAGCAGATTGGCTAATTCACCGTCATTGGTCAGTAAAATCAAGCCCGAAGTATTGATATCCAAACGACCAACAGAAATCCAACGCCCAACTTTCAGGCTTGGCAAGTCATCAAAAATGGTTTTTGAATGTTCCGGATCATTACGACTACAAATTTCACCCGGTGGTTTGTGGTAGGCAAGGACTCGTTGTCGAGGTTTTTCCCAGGCTATAAATAATTCTTTATCATCTAGAAAAATACGTTCTGAACCAACAACCCGATCACCTAACTTGGCCACTTCTTTATCAATTTTAAAACGTCCCTGAGCAATTAATCGCTCCGTTTCACGACGTGAAGCATGACCAGAGCGTGCAATGACTTTTTGCAGTTTCTCACCTTCAGGTTGCCATTGTGGCACTTCGCGTTCAGCCTCTTCTCGTTCTTCCTGTTCAATGAATTCTTCTTTAGAAGGTAATTCTTCCTTTTTTTGAAAAATTCTATTAGGATCTTGCACCGTCTGTTGAGGTGCTGAATGCTTCTTCGGTGAGCTGTGTTGCCCTGATTTCTTCTTATTTGTTTGATTAGAAGAGGAGGAACGATAATAGTTTGTCATTTTAGGGAGTCTTTATTTAATTCTGTATCAATAGATGGGTATCGTTTAGATTATAGCATCTTTCTAATTTACAGGCATAAATAATGGCAGGGAATCATATTGCTAAGATAAATCAATTTGAAATAGTAATTTTACTGAAGAGTAATTTAAGAATTACCACCAGCTGAATGGACTCAGCAGGTGGTACGTTCTCCTTATATTTTAATTTTTGCCAGGGGCAAGTTCATTATCATGACAGAGAGAACAGGTCACAACATCACCTTTTTTCAGGTTAATGGTTTTACCTTCATTGCTTAGCGTTCTATTGGTTGCAGCACGAGAAAGCACTGAGCCTTCACCCGCCAAACCATGACAAGCACGACAGCTATCGCCATTCTTTTCCGCCAGATCTTCATGACCGCCATCGGAGAAACGTGTATCCCCAACTGGATGCATACCATGAGGTCCTTCCAGAGTCACACCTAAATCACCTTCGTGACAAGTGGTACACTCGATAATAGCGCCCGTATGTCCCTGCAAATCCATAGCCGCTTTATTATCATTGGCAAAGGGATTTTTATTAGGCCAAATAGCATGGGTACTACCATGACAGCCTTCACAACTTAAGCCGCCATGACCTTTGCCACTGCCATTATCTGCACCACTTAAGCGATACAAGCCCTCTGTCGTAGCAAAACGTGAGTCAGGGAATTTAAAGATTGATAAATCATCCGGTCCACCATTGCTCTTATGATCAGACAAACGATAGGACATCAGCAAACGCAAACCGTCCGGATTATTAGCACTATCAATCGTATTCATCACCGTATCATTTAAACTGCCACTTTGTTTTAGCTGCTCAACTTCCATCACATCACCGACATGACAACTATCACAGGCAGGCTCAGATGCCCAGGAAACCCGTTTGGATAAATCAGCACCTGCGGGAAAACCTGCAATGGGGAAGTTTTCAGTGAAATCATCACCCACTTGAGTCATCTGACCATGACAATCCTGACAGACTGTACCTGAGCCTCCCATCGCACCACGTAAGCATTTAGCTCGCTTGCCCGGATGACAGTTATAACAAGTTTCCATTAAGGTTTCTTCGGCCAATAATGGATCACGGTTTAAGCCAGGAGGTGGCATAATGGGGAAAAGATGCCCATAACTATTCGGATCGGTTTGTGGCAATGAACCATGTACACTATGCATCGCACGCGACATACTGATATGGTTTTCCTGTTCTTTACCGTTCTCATTAGTCGGACCTAAATGTGCCAGATCCAATGCGGGTGAATAGTGACAATTGGCGCAGACAATATTAGGACTTGTTCCATCACCATTGGTGCCGTCAGCAGCCGTACCAGCAATTGCAGTCTGATATTTAAAGTCATGCAAGCGTACAATATTAATTTTTGCACTATTGATGACTTGCTGCTCTACAGTAGTACCGATCACCATATTTGCATCCGTGACAAAATTAACATCCTGAAGGTAATTATCATTGGCTATATTGTCACACACCAGAGTATTGCTCGTATCGTGATCACAGATATTCTGACTGGCATGACATATTGCACAATCCGCTTCAGAGGCAACCGGAACAACAGCATCAACCGAAGCCAGAACATTATTGCTAGCATCTCTGGCTTCGATACGCATTAATGGATAAGGGTTTGAACGACCGTTATCATCTACCGCAGAAATAGGCACACCTTCAGCCGTATAACGCTTATAGTTATTTATCGTATAACCAAAGGGAAAGTTAACAAAGAATGGATAAGTCTCTACAAAGCCATTAAATGGTTGTGGCTCATTCAGTGAACCTGGCATCGCAGACTGTTCGGCATGTAAGCCCAGACCCAATATATACAACTTTTCTACATCGGGTGCTGGCAAACCTAAGTCAGGCGTTGAAGGAAAAAGCGCCAGAATATCCGTTGGATAAAGCGCTTCATAAGCAATGAAACCTATTTTATCAATACCTGTCGAGGATGGGGGTACCGTATCCCAGAAGTTATTCTTAAAAATCCCCGGTAGATTATAACCCGTACTAGTAAACGAATCACTTGCATCGGGTGGACGGTTAGAATCAGTCAGATCAGAAAAATAGTTTGAATTGACTGCCTTATAAGTCACATGAATGCCATCAATCGGTGACATCATTTGTGGTTCTTTGCCTTTTTTCAGCACTTGAGCATTAATGACATTATAAGGTGGCAAAATACTGAAAATACGGAAATCTTGATCGGCACAGTGCATACCTAGATCATTAGCCGCCAGTATAGTGAAATTCCCAAGAGGATTACCCGGTGGAGGTGTACCGCCGTTGCCATCATCACAATCGCTTGGGGCATTTTTTACTTTTTTTTCAGCACTTGAACCATCAGATTGCACCGCTTTGATTCGACAAGGAACGGATGTCAAATTATATTCTTTGACTTTCCATTTTTTATCATCGACTTCATCACTGCCAATAACGGCGTTACTTGAAGCGTTGTACACAATGACTTCTTTGCCATTACGTCCTTTGCCTTTGATTTTTATACGGGACTTTTCATCGTCCCATTTTGCTTCCTTAATGGAAAACTTTTTTTTATTTGAATCATCGTCATCACTGGCGATGGCTGTTTGCATTGACATCGATAAAAATACTACCGATATCCCTAACAGAATATGCCCTTTTTTGTTATTTAAACTCATTAGATTCTCCTTCCTAATTACAGTTATAAATTTAAAGAAACATCTGTAGACTATATTAAGTCCCCTCTTACAGAATGAAGCAAGACTAGCATACGAAAATGAATTAAACCTTAAATCCCTTAAGGTTTGGGATGTTTTTTAGTTTTATGCGTTTTTTTATGACGACTATCACGTACTGATACCTGCTTTACGGTCAAAACTATCATTTGTATGCATTAGTTACTGCCTTTATCTATATTCTCAGCCATATCATCTGAAGTATCATTGGATGCCTGTTCAGTATTTTTCTTTTCCTGAGCATCCATTTGCTGATAAGTTTCCCGTAAGGCATCTAGCTCAGCATCAATATCTATGCGTTCGTTAATTGGTGCTTGCTCATCATTTTCACTATCCACATCAACAGAAATGGCTATATTTGCCAAAGAATCATCATTAGATTCCGGATCAGTTTCACTATCCGATGACACGGCTTGAGCGGTAGCTCCATCCCCAAAATCCAACTCTGCATTAATCACATCAAGATCACGTATTTCTGATAAGGGTGGTAGTTCATCCAGTTTTTTCAAACCAAAGTAATCTAAAAATGTTTTTGTGGTCGCATACATTGCCGGTTTACCCGGTACATCACGATGACCAATAATACGTACCCATTCTCTTTCAACTAAAGTACGCATGATCTGACTACTAACACTCACGCCACGAATTTCTTCAATTTCACCACGAGTCACCGGCTGTCTATAAGCGACCAAGGCCAAGGTTTCTAGCAAGGCACGAGAATATTTCTGTGGTCGCTCTTCCCATAAACGTGACACCCAAGGTGCAACACTTTGTACCACTTGAAAACGAAAGCCACTGCTCACTTCAATTAATTCCACGCCTCGCGACTCATAATCCTGCATTAATTGCTCTATGGCCTGACGAACAGCCTCTTTACTCACACTTTCCTGATCCATAAATAAGGCACAGATTTTATCCAGAGAAAGGGCTTTTGAGGCCGCTAAAATTGCCGCTTCAACAATGTTTTTTATGCTTTCGGGGGTATGGATATGATGGGCAGTTGTTACCTTTGAATTTGCTTCAGATTGAGTCTCTTTTTTAGCTTCTTCTTTAGAGCGTTGTTTCAGAGAGGCCAGAATATCGGGCACTTCCTCCTTGATGGCGGCCTGAGGTATAGGCGTTTGCTCTTCAGTACTATTATCGTTAGAGGCTATATTGTCATTGTCATTGCTCATAGGCTTGCTCATTACTTATAAATTTGCTTATACAGTTGCTTATACTATCAATTATCAAAAGAACTATCATTCATGGCTATTTCTGCACCCTCTGCCCCATCATTATCCAAGGCACTGCCCGATAATGGTTTGACGTGAATTGAACCATAGGTTTCAGTTTGCACAATTTCCAATAGACGTTGCTTGCTCAGTTCTAAAATGGCTAAAAAAGTGACCACGACGCCGCCACGACCTTCCTCATACGTAAACAATGCCGTAAAGCGTGTAAAGCCCTGACTACCCACTTTTTCCAGTACCATACTCATACGTTCACGTACCGATAATGTTTCTCGTTCAATATTGTGATGGGTAAACATCGAAGCACGTTGCATCACATCTTTTAAGGCTAACATCAGCTCTTTCATACTGATATCAGGCTGATGGGCGGGAGTACTATAATCAATATCGGTTGAGACTGAAAAAACATCCCTGCCCATGCGCGGTAATTCATCAATATCCATCGCCGCTTTTTTAAAACGTTCGTATTCTTGTAAACGGCGAATGAGTTCTGCGCGTGGATCGGCTTCATCATCTTCTATAGCTTCCAAACGCGGTAGCAACATACGCGATTTAATTTCTGCTAACATCGCCGCCATGACCAAGTATTCTGCGGCTAATTCAAACTGAAAATCTTGCATCAATTCAACATATTTAACATATTGTTCAGTGATTTCTGCAATGGGGATTTCCAGAATATCGAGATTCTGACGTTTGATAAGATAAAGTAGTAAATCCAGCGGCCCTTCAAAGGCTTCCAGAAAAACTTCTAATGCTTCGGGGGGAATATATAAATCTTTTGGCAGCTCAGTAACCGGCGCACCCTGCACATAGGCAAAGGGCATTTCTTCCTGCTGAGGATTTTGCTGCGCTGGCTGTTCAGCCACGTTTTTTACATCCTGTTTAGATTGGGTATCAGTGCTTTGGTTGTTATCCACTGGTACGCTCAAGCAACTTAATATTCATGATTATTATCCATGCACATGATCTTTTTGTAACTTCTGTTTACTATGACATTTGGAATAGACAAACTCAGGATCGAGATCAGCACCCGAATTCCATTCAATCGTGTCAAAAACAACATGAACACTTTTAAACTCATTATGATTTTTTAATTCTTTAAACACACCCTTATCTAAGAATGGCTTCATATCTAAAATACCACACTCACCATTATCAAATTCAATAATAAGCTCGTAGTCACTGCTCGCTGTTACTGTTTTTACTGATGGGTACATAGAGTTTAATTCTCACTTTAAGGGCTGAATTTTAAAAGGCTCTTCGCTATTCATGACTAAATTCCAATCAGCCATTAATTCTTCCTGATGCAACTCGGCCCAAGCCAAAACTAATTTTGACTGTTTCCTTGGTAAGTCACCTTGCAGGATTTCACATATCCGAATATCTACTGTTGCCTTATGCTCAGCATAATAAACATGAAAATGAGGTGGGGGTGTTCACCTGGAGCATAATACATACGAACAATAATACCATAAAACATTGAAATTGTTGGCATAACTGTTATCTCTTATTTAGCACATTATGTAATTAACGATACTGAATACCAATTGCCTGACGCACTTCATCCAGGGTATCACTGGCTAAATCAGAGGCAAATTCGCGACCTTCGGCAACAATTTTTCGTACCATAGCACGGTTTTGACTGAACTCTTTGGCACGCTCCTGCATCGGTTTTAGTTCTGCTTGCACAGCATCAATGATGGGACGTTTACAATCCAGACAGCCGATACCTGCGGTTTTACAACCTTCCTGCACCCAGTCTTTTACATCATCCGTGGAATATACTTCATGTAATTGCCAAACAGGGCATTTTTTTGGGTCGCCCGGATCAGTTAAACGCACACGATTAGTATCCGTCGGCATTTTACGCAGTTTTTCATCAATAGCGTCCATATCATCTCTTAAAGAAATGGTATTGCCATAAGATTTTGACATTTTCTGGCCATCTAAGCCCGGCATTTTTGATGCAGGGGTTAATAGCGCCTGAGGTTCAGGCAGAATGATTTTTCCTGAACCTTCAAGATAACCAAATAAACGCTCTCTATCGGCCATGGTAAGGTTTTGCTGACCTTCTAATAAGGCTTTGGCTGTTTCCAGTGCTTCATGATCGCCCTGCTCTTGAAAGCGATTGCGTAATTGTTTATATAATTTCGCTTGTTTTTTACCCATTTTTTTAATGGATGTTTCAGATTTTTCTTCAAAACCTGGCTCTCTACCATAAATATGGTTAAAGCGACGCGCGACTTCACGGGTTAACTCTACGTGTGCCACCTGATCTTCACCGACAGGCACTAAACCGGCACGATAGATCAAAATGTCAGCGCTTTGCAGTAGTGGATAACCAAGGAAACCATAAGTTGCCAAATCTTTTTCTTTTAATTTAAGTTGCTGATCTTTAAAGGACGGCACACGTTCTAACCAGCCCAAAGGCGTGATCATTGACAGTAATAAATGCAACTCAGCATGTTGTGGTACTTGAGATTGAATAAATATTTTCGCAGAGCCGGGATTCACGCCAGCCGCCAGCCAGTCAATCACCATTTCCCAGGTGCTTTCTTCGATATTTTCAGTTTCAGCATAATGGGTTGTTAGCGCATGCCAGTCAGCAGCAAAAAACAGACAATCATATTCGTGTTGCAGCTTAATCCAGTTTTTTAATACCCCATGATAATGCCCCAGATGAAGCTGACCTGTAGGTCTCATGCCTGATAAAACGCGCTGTTGATGAATCGGTACGACCAAAATTAACTCCGAAAAAATTATAAATAAAAAGAAACGGTTCAGTGTAGTTCCCGTACCCGATTAAATAGCTTGTCTTTACAGGGACGCTCAAACACATCCATGTGATCGCTTTATGAAAATATCCCTATTTTCAAAACCCTGTAAAGACAAGCTATTCAACCGGATACTCAATTGATACTTAAAATCTGTTGAATAGTTACAAAAACTTACTGAATACCATTCAATAAGCGATAAAACACTTCAGCATCCAAGCCTGAGATAGCCGCCAATGTCACCATGAACAGACTCACTACAGGGAAAATAATGTAAGACAGCATCCCCGTCACCATTAAGCCAATGATAATAAAAAAACCATAGGGTTCAATTTTACCATATTGCTGAGATGCTCTGGGTGATAACAAACCGGCCATAATTCGCCCGCCATCTAAGGGAGGAATAGGCAATAAATTCAATACGCCCAGAATGACGTTAATCGTAATACCCGCCACGGGCATTAATAGAAAAAACAGGCTAATTGACGAGCGACTATCAACAAACATTACACTAAAATGCAGTATAATAGCCCAGATAAAAGCCATAATGAAATTACTGGCTGGCCCTGCCAATGCGACCCACATCATATCTTTTTTCGGATTGCGTAAGTTTCTCACGTCAATCGGCACCGGCTTCGCCCAGCCAAAAGCAAAGCCCGTCAAAGTAATCATCAAAATTGGCACGACTACCGTACCAATGGGATCAATATGTTTAAACGGATTAAAGGTCAAACGACCTAACAAACGTGCCGTGGAATCGCCCTTACGATCCGCCATCCAGGCATGAGCTGCCTCATGTAAAGATACTGCAAAAAGTACCGGTAAAATCCAAATTGTTATTTTTTGTATTGTCGCTGCGTCCATTAAAAAATTATACCATTTTATAAAATGAAAAGCCCTCAAGCAAAAAGAGCACTGACTTTATCGCACAATCACTCAAACGGTGATGCATCTCCCAAGCCTTTACGCACCACCACTGGCACATCTTCTTCAAAATCAATCACCGTCGTCGCCTCGAACCCACAAAAACCACCATCAATAATCAAATCTAATTGATGTTCCAGTAATTGTCTGATCTCATAGGGATCCGTCATCGGCATATCATCATTGGGTAAAATTAAGGTCGAACTCAGTAAAGGTTCGCCGAGTTCTTCCAATAAAGCCTGTGCAATGGCATTATCCGGCACTCGAATGCCAATGGTTTTACGTTTAGGATGCATCAACCGCTTTGGCACTTCACGAGTGGCCTTTAAAATAAAGGTATAAGCACCGGGCGTATGGGCTTTTAATAAGCGATAATGGGAGTTGTCCGCCTGAGCATAGGTGCTGATTTCAGACAAATCACGACACACTAAAGTAAAATTATGCTGTTTATCTAATTGTCTAATTGAACGAATTTTGTCCATCGACTGCTTATCACCGATATGACAACCAATGGCATAACCGGAATCTGTGGGATACACAATCACTCCGCCCTGACGCACAATATCTGCTGCCTGTCGCACCAGACGGCTTTGAGGATTCTGATCATGTATTTGAAAAAACTGACTCATTAATAAATTTCCATACTCGTAAATAAAAAAGTGTTATAAAAACAAATCCCACACGGGCTTACACTTTGCTGGTAACTCAGGCAAACGCCCTAATTTAATCCAGGGAAAAGCGGGATCATGAAAGTCAGAACCCGACGAAGCATATAGGTCAAAATCATCGGCATGACAGGCCATAGTTTTCATTTCATTGACATCATGACTCCCAGAAACCACCTCAATGGCCTGACCTCCTGCAGTCACAAAATCCTTAAGCAGCTTGCGCAACTTGGTGCGAGTCAATTTGTAACGCGCCGGATGAGCAATGACTGCCACACCACCCGAACCGGTGATCCAACTCACCACATCTTCCAGACTCGCCCAGTCACCCGTCACATGCCCCGGTTTGTTATTCACCAGATAATGCTTAAAGACACTGCGCACATTTTTCGAGTAACCTGCTTCAACTAAAAAGTTTGCAAAATGCATACGGCCTAACATATTTCCACCGGATTGACGTTTAGCCCCTTCGTAGGCACCTTTAATACCGGATTTTTCCAGCTTTTCCGCCATTTCCACCGCACGTGTCTCACGAAAATCCTGCAAACCTTGAATGCCCGCTTTCAACGGTACATATTCAGGGTCAATATTCAGTCCCACAATATGCACCGTGCGCTTATCCCAGGTCACCGATAACTCGATGCCATTAATAAAACGAATACCTAATTCATCAGCACTCTGCCGCGCTTCGTCCAAACCATCCGTACCGTCATGATCAGTTAAAGCCAGCACCTCAACACCAAATTCGGCGGCCCGGGCAACTAAATCTGCCGGTGCTAGGCGACCGTCTGAGGCCGTTGAATGTGTATGGAGATCTATTTGCATAATTGTCTTAATGTTAAATGAGTCATAAAACCACCAATTTTAACCTATTTATCGGACTAAAATGCGCTTTTCACTGAATTTATTCACAAATAGTGAGTCGAAGCTATTTATCACGGTAAAAATTTGTTCTTATGACTTTAAAATGGCAAAATGTCAGGCGCTTTGGCTGTTTAATTAGTTTAATTAAGTGACCTTGGACTTAACACGACTTATTGCAACAGCGCCCATAAACCCGTTGGGGAAAAACCACAGACCACTATGCTAAAATTTATCTACGATTTTTTACCCATCATTATCTTTTTCGCCACTTATAAATTAACCGATAATGATATCTATGCTGCCACTACCGCAGCCATCATTGCCACTCTAATCCATACCGCTATCCAATGGTTTATGCACAAAAAGTTGGAAAAACAACATATCATTAACCTCGTCGTCATTTTGCTCTTCGGCGGCATGACGCTACTCTTTCATGATGATACTTTTATCAAATGGAAAGTCACCGTCATCAACTGGATATTTGGTCTGGTTTTATTAGGCAGTCAGTTTTATGGTGAAAAAAATATTATCCAGAGACAATTAGACGAGGCTATACAATTACCCGATAACATCTGGTTCAGACTCAATATGATGTGGGTGGTCTTTTTTATGTTCTGTGGCTTACTGAACCTATACGTTGCTTTTTATTATGGCTTATCACTCAGCGAAGAAGCACGACAAGCATTTTGGGTCGATTTCAAAATGTATGGCATGCTGGGGCAGACCTTTGTTTTTATGATCTTTCAGATAATCTATTTACAACGTCATATACTCGTCCCCGAAGAATCCGATGAAAACACCCGTAACAAGGAAATCAATTAATGCTATATGCCATTATTGCCAGCGATATCGAAAACACCTTAAGCAAACGCTTGGCCGCACGCCCTGATCATTTAGCCCGTTTAGAAACACTTAAAGATGAAGGCCGTTTAATTATTGCCGGCCCTCACCCAGCCATTGACAGCAATGACCCCGGCGAAGCAGGTTTCACCGGCTCACTGGTCATTGCCGAATTTGGAAGCTTAGACGATGCTCAAAAATGGGCAGATAAGGATCCCTATATCAGTGCCGGCGTTTATGACAAGATCGTCGTAAAACCCTTTAAAAAAGTTTTACCATAATATCGCCAAGTAGCAAATTAACAGTCAATTAATAAATCCACTTAAGGAAAGATAGTGATGAAAGCAAATACTTATACAAAAAAAAACCTTTTAGTTTTAGCCATTTCCAGCCTATTATTAAGCAGCTCAATCGCGATAGCAGCTGATGCGGTCTTAGCCACCGTCAATGGTAAAGACGTGACACAAAGCCAGTTAGAAATCGCCGCTGCTCAGAGTAAAGTTGATCTCAAAGCCATTACCCCTGAACAAAAGAAATTACTCACTGAAGCTCTCGTCAATCGTCAACTGGTATTAGACGAAGCCATCAAAGCTAAATATGACCAAAAGCCAGATATTGCAGCACGGGTCAAAGCACTCACAGAAAGTTATATTGCCGCTAATTACCTTGCTTCAATCGCTAAAGAATTCAAAGCAGATGACAATACACTGAAAGCTTATTACGATAAAAATGTCATTAAAAATGTACCCAAGGAATACAAGGCGCGTCATATTCTAGTCAAAACAGAAGACGAAGCAAAAGCGCTGATTAAAGAATTGGATGGTGGTGCTGATTTTGCAAAACTAGCCAAAGAAAAGTCCACTGACTCGGGTTCCGGTTCTCGTGGTGGTGACTTAGGTTGGTTTACTGACAAAGATATGGTCGCCCCTTTTGCTGAAAAAGTGGCGGGGTTAAAAAAAGGTGAACTAAGCAAAACGCCAGTGAAATCACAATTCGGCTGGCACGTCGTTCAATTGGACGATACCCGTGATACCACACCACCAAAATTTGAAGCGGTTAAAAACGAAATTGAAAAAGTGCTAATCAAAGAAAAACTCAATCAATACCTAGATGATTTGAATGCCAAAGCTAAGGTTATTTTAAAATAAATTGCTGGGGATATTAAAATATCCCCGCTCCCCAGCTGTTTTGGCTCATACTTTAAATTGCACGATCATATTATCCAATTCATCAGATAGTTGTTTAAGCGCGTTACTAATATTTACTAATGTGGCTATACTTAACCGGACACACAACTTAAAATAACTAAAAGATAAAAAGTGTGACCTAAAATGAATGATCAAACAAAAAAACCGAATAAAAGCTATACATCAGAATTTAAAGAATCAGCTGTCAAATTAGCTAATGAGACGGATCAACCCGTTTCTCAGACTGCCAGGGAGCTAGGTGTTAATGTAAATACTCTACATACCTGGATCAGTAAATATTCCAAACCGGTGAAGACGGTAGCCAATAGAAGTGATGAACAATTTATGATGAAGTCGTCAACTGCCAGGAGCTTCAGGCGTGATTTATAAAAGCTATACAGCGTACTTTGCAAGGGAAACTTTGTGAAGTACGCATGGATAACTGATCAGGCTAAAGATTACCCGGTAACGATTCTGTGCCGTTTTATGGATGTTTCCCGTAGTTGCTATTATGATTGGGTTAGCTCTCCTAAAACGGATAGAGAGAAAAAATGAAGCGCTTACTGAGCAGCTAAAAAACTGTTTGAAGACAGTCGCAAGACTTATGGAACCCGTCGTCTTAAAAAGAAAACGGCTGAAAAAGGCGTTCATATAAGCCGCCGGAGAATTGGTCGATTAATGAAAAAAGCCGGTTTGTTTTGTAAAACGAAGAACGCTTTAAAGCGACGACTAATTCCAAGCATAATAAGCGTATATCTCCAAATTTACTGGAAAGAGAGTTTACTGTCTCTCAACCTGATCGCTACTATGTGGGTGATATTACCTATATTGCCACCAAGGAAGGCTGGTTATATTGAGCGGTTGTCATTGACTTATTCTCTAACGAATTGTTGGCTGGTCGATGGATGAGTGCATCTAAATTTCGTTTGACATTATTCTCTGATAACTGACTAATTGTTAGGATATTTTCGTTAATACCTTCTATGGCGGCTTTTTGTTCGCTAATGGAATTGTTTATTTCAATATTACTGGTTTCTATTTGAGAGACCTTGGGAGTAATGACTCTTAGGGAGGCTTCTGTCTGATTGGCTAAATCGACACAGGCTTCAACTTCATTACTGCTATTTTTCATTTCATTGACAGCTGAGTTCACGCCCTTCTTCAGCAGGTCTATCATCTGTTCAATTTCCAGTGTCGATTCCTGTGTTTTACCCGCAAGGGAGCGGACTTCATCTGCCACAACCGCAAAACCACGTCCCTGCTCTCCTGCTCTTGCTGCTTCGATGGCAGCATTAAGTGCTAATAAGTTAGTTTGCTCCGCAATACTTTTTATAACATCTAAAATTCCGCCTATTGACTCCGTTTCTTCGGACAATTCATTAATCACAACTTCTGAACGTTCTACATGAGTCGCTATTTTTTTAATTGAATTAATAGTTTCTTGAATGATTTTATCTCCCTTACAAAGCTCCCTATTTGTTTCTTTAGAATGAGAGGTCATTTCCTGACTATTTTGCGAAATATTGGCAATAGCAGTTTCTACACCCATTGCAGCATTGCTGAGCTGTTTTATATTATCTTTTTGCTGACTAATATTACTCTGGTTGGTCATCATAGATTCGGATAGTCCCTCGGATGATTGATTGACTTCATAAACCAAGGGTTTGATCTTAGAAACAAGTCCATGTAATTTATTGATTGTATTAGAAATTGCTTTTTCAATTTCAGCAATTTCATCCTGACGCTCACTTTGGGCTATAACAACCGTTAAATCACCTTGGCTCACCGCAGTTAATGACTTGGATATTGAATGAAGTGGTTTTAACGATTTACCAAGATATAAGTAGATAAAAATAATAGCTGCAATGCTAATTATTATTAATAACAATATTGCAGTGATATTAATATTTTTTTGTGAATTATAACTAGCTGTATTATCGCTAATTGTTATCAAATTTCCAATTAATTGCTCACCATGTTTAATAGTCAATATCGTTGTTGAATAAATTTTATCATCTTTTTTGATAACAAAATGTGCTTCCTTTTCAACCGGCCAATCATACTGACTTAACTCCTCATTCAAATCAACTTCAGAATATGATTTTATCCGTCCTGAGATATCGGCAATGTAAACCTGTATATGTTGGCCATTTTTTAGTAAATTAATGGCTTTATCAAAATATAAAGAAAATGAACCCACACCAATTACTTTACCTCTTTTAGTGATTGGAAAAACAAGTTCCGCTTGAAACTCACCGTTAGAGCTTAATGTAATATCAGGTTTATTTTTCTTTTCTTTAATGGCTAAAAGTGATAACTGATTATTTTTTCCTAGATTATTTTTATCCAGTGCATCAAAAATAATTTTACCCGTATTGTCCGTTAACTGTAAATTTGAAATAACCCCCTGACTGACTAAGGAATTAAAAGTTGTTGAAACGTTTTCGTATAAGTAATTAATATCCTTTTTTTCAATCGCTTTTTTTAATTTCCGATCCCGTGTGATATTTTTTATATTGGGTTCCATCTGAGCATATTGATTAACAGAAATTAAATCCCATAATTGTTTTTTACCATTAATTGCCAGTTCATTGTAGCGTTCCTCTGCTTCATTAACATTCAGATAGCTAGAAATAAACCCCGCAGTAACGATGATAACAATCATAACAATGACAGTGATAACAATTCTGTTTTTTAAACTCATAATGCTCAACTTCCATTTAACTATATAAAGTTTATGGAAACTTTATTCAAATAAAAAAGCTTCCATCAACATTGTTGCAAGTAATTTTTCATTCAACTGGGTAGCCTGCTTTTTTCCAGGCAGGAAAACCATCACGATAATAATAAATATTAGTAAATCCCCAGGAAACTGCTTTTTTTGTTGCGTTCGAGCTTCGCATACAACGCTCACCATTACAGTAAATAACCGCAGGCTCTGTTTTTTTCATTTCTTTTAATAAGTTTTCTTCTGAAAAATTTGTTTTAACATTTAATTGAATAGCATCTGAAACTCGCCCTGCATTCCAGTCTTTATCCTTACGTACATCAACGAATAATACCCCATCATCAAAAAGTTTTTTTGCTTCTTCTGTCGTGACAGACTTAGCACCATCTACCGTCATTGGTGAAACCTTATCACCCGCAAAAGAGATTTGAATACAGGCAAAGCCTAACAAAAAGATGACCGCTAAACTTTGAATATGATTTTGCATAAAATTTTTCATTTTTCTTCCTTTTCAACTATATCGGTAATTATCGACATTACTTTAACCTAAAAAATCAGCGCTTAAAATAACCGTGATAATTTAGAGTATAGGAGGAATTATGGAAAAATATAGAAGAAAAAGTTTAAAATATTGTGAAAAAATTATTTTTTACTTATTTTGAGAATTATAATAGCTTACATCAGCAAGTTTGATTTCAGATCGCTTCAAACCACAAGCTTTTTCACTCACGGACTGTTTAATGGTGTAAATTTCACCACCAATATCTTTGTCTCGATCAGCCAAAACGATTAATTTTTGTTTTTTAGTCTGTTTATCTGCACCCAGGAGCAAAATGATATTCGGGCGTAATGGTTCTTCATAATGACTATCAACCACAATGGCCACATCATCATTACTCAGTTGTACCAATGTACCGGGAGGATAGAACCCCAAACATTCTACAAACTTCGTCATCAAGGCAAAATCCAGATGATTACCACTTTTTTGTTGCATAATTTCTATGGCATTTTCATGGCTACATTCCTGCCGATAGCTTCGATCACTGGTAAGCGCATCATACATGTCTGCGATTGCAACAATACGAGTTGCCAGCGTCAACTTATCCCAGCCAATCCCTCTCGGATAGCCCTTGCCATCGACTCGTTCATGATGCGAGTAAGCGACACTAATGACTGAGAGAGGTATTTTCCCTGGTGATTTTTTTAAGATTTTTAGACCCAGAACCGTATGGTACTTCATGATCTGAATCTCTTTGCCCGCAAGCTTGCCCGGTTTATTAAGAATTTTTTCCGGGACAAGCCCTTTACCCATATCAAACAGCAATCCACACAAACCTAATTCTTTTAGCCTTACCACCGATAGTCCAATATGACGCCCCAGCACAAGGGACAAGACACAGGTATTCACCGTATGTTGGATGGTATAATTGTTACTGCTTTTCCATTGCGTCAGCCAGAGAAAGGTATCCGGTGTTTTAATAATACTGGCAACCAATAGCGCGATCACCTTTTCTGCTTCTAATAACTCAAGCGTCTGTTTCTGTTCGATGCGTTTGAACAAGCCTTCAACTAGCGTATTGAGTTGTTTGAAAATAGCCCCTGCCTGATTTATTTCCGTAAAAAAAGAGCTGTTTTTGCTGGGCATTACTGGATAAACAAGTTGCCGTAATTGTTCTTGCTGTAGCGATTTTATTTCTATTTCAAAAATACGAGAGCGATCGACAATAACAAATTCACAATGCGCCTGCACAATGGCAATATGTTCGTCTATGGAAAGAAAAAAACCATGAAATACAAATGGCGATACCAGCCAGGAGCGATCCAATTCAGTCACATACATCCCCAATGTCAATTGCGACACGGGGATTTTTATTTGACTAAGATGATTGTCTGGTGGATTTTTTTTCATTTTAATCTGCTTAAAAATTCATAATGCCAGTGTGGACAAGTTACCATCAGCAAGCATGAGTACGCTGTCCATTCGTGATGCAAGTTTTTCATCATGCGTCACTAGGACCAGACTAATATTCATTTCTTCATTCAGTTTGATTAATAAATCATAAACTTGCTTGGCCGTATGATTATCCAAATTCCCCGTTGGTTCATCTGCCAATAAGCACTTGGGATTGGTCACTAAGGCACGCGCAATCGCCGCACGTTGTCGTTCACCACCAGAAAGTTCGCCTGGCTTGTGTTTAAGTCGATGGCTCAGCCCCACTTGATCTAGCAGATAAGCCGCTTGCTCCTTTGCCTGAGCTGTACTATCACCACGTATCAATAGTGGCATGGCGACATTTTCTAACGCAGAAAACTCATGCAATAAATGGTGAAACTGATAAACAAAACCCAAGGTATGATTGCGTAGCACGCCCAATTTTTTAGGGTTTAAACGACTGACATCCTGACCATCAATGATCAGTTTACCGGATTTAATTTTATCCAAGCCACCCATCATATAAAGCAAGGTGCTTTTTCCTGAGCCTGATGCACCGACAATTGCCAGGCGTTGCCCAGCCGTCACTTGCAAATTAATATCTTTAAAAATATCGACACGGCTAGTACCGTCATCAAAATACTGAGTGATATTCTGGCAATCGATAATGATCTCTTTATTAGCAGTCTTATTCATAACGTAAGGCCTCCGCAGGTTGTACTCGGGAGGCTCGCCATGCCGGATAAATAGTTGCTAGCACGGTCAGACTGAATGAAATAATGCCTGTTGTCAGTACATCCGACCATTTCATTTCAGAAGGTAAATCGCTAATCAGATATATTTCCGGGGCAAGAAATTTTATACCCAGCACACTTTCTAACGCAGGGACAATGGTTTGAATGTTTTGCGCGGTTAAGATGCCTGAAGCCATGCCCAGTAGTGTGCCAACGATGCCAATCACCATGCCTTGAGCGATAAAAATCCGCATAATCATTCCCGGACTCGCCCCCAGAGTACGTAAAATAGCAATGTCTGCTTGTTTGTCACTCACGACGATCACCAGTGTTGAAACAATATTAAATGCTGCCACAGCAATAATCAATGAGAGGATAATAAGCATCATAGTTTTTTCAATATTGATGGCACGAAACAGATTAGCATGGTGTTGTGTCCAATCAATCACGCGGTGATAGCCCGGTATTTTTTGCTCAATTTCACGGCTAATTTTGGGTGCATTATAAAGATCATCTAACTTCAGACGGATACCAGTGACCAAGCCTTTCATTTTAAATAACACTTGGGCATCGCGAATATGAATAAGCGCCATATTAGCATCATATTGATTATGCCCCATTTCAAAGATACCCACGACAGTGAAACGCTTGAGTCGGGGCATTATACCTGCGGGAGTCACATTAGCAGACGGTGTGACCATGGTGATTTTCGAACCGACTGTTGCACCGATAGAGCGTGCCAGGAAACGTCCTAAAATAATGCCATATTTGGTATCATTGAGAGCCTCATAGCTACCTCGGTAGATTTTTAAGGAGACTTCTGACACGCTTTTTTCTTCTTCGGGGTCAATACCACGTACCAACGCACCATGTACATTAGAAGCATTGGTAAGCATGGCTTCTTTTAGAATGTAGGGAGCAGAGCCTTCAACATGGGGCTGTTGTTCCACCAGTTTATCGACATCTTGCCAGTTTTGTATTTTACCATTCATGCCACTGATCGTTGCATGTGATGCCATACCGAGAATGCGATCACGAATTTCAGATTGAAAACCGTTCATTACCGATAGCACTGTAATCAATGCCCAAACACCAATAGCAATGCCGGTGAATGAACTGAGGGTGATAAAGGAGATAAACTGGTTTCGTCGTTTAGCACGGGTATAGCGGAAGCCAAGAAAGAGTGAAAGAGGTTTAAACATAGTTGCTTTGGATGTTTCCTATTTTATGTGTGTTTTATGTGTGTTTTATGTGTGTTTTATGTATAGTTGTGTGCTTGTTTTTAGCAAGAGCGTATAAAATTGAGTTGTTTAACCAGTTCTATACCTTCAGGTGCTTTAGCGCCGGTAAATCTTACGCCATAGGCCAGTACTTCTACGCCATTTTTTTCTGCTTGTGCCAATGTTTGTGCATAAAGAAGATCAATTTCATGGGCGGCACGAACACTTTCTATGTCATCGCGTTGCACACAAAAAAGTATCACGCCCCGATGTCCCTGTTGCACCATGAGCTCTAACTCACGCAGATGTTTTGTACCCCGTGCGGTCACGGCATCAGGAAAAGCAGCCACGCCTGCTTCAAAACTGGCGGTGACGTTTTTCACCTCAATATAACATTTTTGACCATCAATTTGGGTTAATAATAGGTCTATGCGGCTTTTTTCTTCACCATAGGGCACTTCGGTTTGAATTTGAGCAATATCACTCAATTCATGAATCGCCCCTTTTTCAATGGCTTCATAAACGAGTTTATTAGCCAGTAGAGTATTAATGCCGATCAAGCCCCCACTTGCTGAGCGCGACGAACTAATATCCTGAGTACTTGAAAGCTCCCAGCTATAAAGGTATTTACGTTTAGGATTATGGCTATTGCTGATCCATATAGCGCTGTCAGGAATAGCACAGCCCTGCATAGAACCGGTATTAGCCGTGTGGATGGTAATAAATTTTATTGCTTGGCCATCAACGTCTATCGCCTCAGCCAATTCAATATCAGCTAAAAAGCGTTTATAGCGTTTAATTAAACGTGCCTTGATCAGTGGCTCTGAATATTTCACCCTAAGAAATCCTGCAAGCGTTGCACTGCGTCTTGTAGGTAGCTAATATCCTGGGTATAGGCGAAACGAATATAGCGCTCTGGATGATGATTGCCAAAGTCGATGCCTGGTGTCAGTGCAAGCCCCGTGGCATTGAGCACATCATGGGCAAACACCATGCTGTCATTTTTGTGATTTTTGGTATGAGCACTACAATCACAATAGAGATAAAATGCCCCCTGAGGTTTGACCGGCAGTTTAAAATCCAGCGCCTGTAGCTGAGGATAGAGAAAGTCTCGACGTTGTTGAAAAATAGCTCGACGTTGCTCTAAAATTTCAATCGTCTCCGGTAAAAAAGCCGCCATAGCCGCATATTGTGCGGTAGTTGGTGCGGCCAGAAAGAGATTTTGTGCTAAATGATCACAGGCCTGCACCAGATGCTCAGGCACAATACACCAGCCCAAACGCCAGCCAGTCATCTGGAAGTATTTTGAAAAACTATTGACAATAATAATGTGTTGTTCGTATTGGTTCGGCTGCTGATCGTATTGTTGATTAGGCACACATGATAAGGCACAACTGGATTCAATCTCATAAACCAGCCCTTGATAAATCTCATCAACAATGAGATAGGCATTTTTATCTGTCACCAATTGAATGATTTTTTGCATCTCATCCTTCGGCACGATAGTCCCAGTAGGATTAGCCGGTGAGGCAATGAGTACGGCTTTGGTGTTTTTTTGCCAATTTTTTTCGATAATTTCAGCAGTTAATTGATAGGCACTGGATTCATCCACGGCAATTGCCTGAATTTCTCCAGAAACAAAACGGACAAAGTTTTGATTACAGGGGTAGCCCGGATCAGCGAGCATGACCCCATCACCCCGATCAATTAAAGCCCCCATTATCAATAACAAAGCACCCGAAGCGCCCGGCGTTACAACGACACGTGAGGCGGGAATATCGAGCGCATAAGTGCTTTGATAATAATCGGCAATAGCCTGTCTTAAAGCCATAAGCCCCAGACTCGGGGTGTAATGAATATTGCCTTGTTGCAGGGCGGCAATCCCTGCGTCAATAATAGGCTGAGGGGTTTTAAAGTCTGGCTCCCCGACTTCCAGATGAATAATATCACGTCCTTGGAGTTCCAACGCCTTTGCCTTGCCCAACAAGGACATCACATGAAAGGGCTGAATCACATCCATGCGCTGTGCCAGAGCGCTTACAGTCCTAGTGCTAGAAGCGTTAGTGCTAGAAGACTTGGCGCTTTGGCTCATGCCTGAAACATTTTTTGCGCAGTTTTCAGGCTAAAATAACTATCGTCACAGTCACCTTGTAGTACGGTCATTGGCTGCTCGGGATCACCAAAGTCAGAAAGCACTAAAGTCGCACCTGCACCAGCAAAATCATCATCAGCCGTATAGCCATTGATGGTCACGATGGTTTTTAAATTTGCACCGCAAGAGGATAAAACCCCATTATAGGAATCTTCAAAAGCCAAACATTGCTCAGCTTTAAGGTGCATTTTTTCCATGGCATAAACATAAATATCAGCGGCTGGTTTCTTAGCAGGAACGATATCGCCTGCCGCAATCACTTCAAACCAGTCAAGCGACTCAGCACCCAGCGTATGAGTTAATAAGGAGGTCACATTAGCCGGTGTTGTCGTGGTCGCAATGGCCATACGCATGCCTGCATCACGTGCTTCCTGAATCAGGCGTACAACGCCGGTGCGCAATGGCACAGCACCATCGGCCATTAACTGAATATAGAATTCAGTTTTAGAAGCATGCAGTGCCGCAACAAAAGCAGCAAAATCAGTTTCACCGGGTTTAGTTTGCTCAAGCGAAAACTCCTGGCCACGTTCATCGGGAAAAAAGTCTTTGAGATAATAACGAATACGTTCTTTGCCACCGGTTACTGCCAGTAACTTGCCATAAAGCTCAACACTCCAGTGCCAGTCAAGCCCAGCTTTTTCAAAAGCCATATTAAAGGCAACCAGATGCCCATCTCGCTCAGTATCAGCCAATGTCCCATCGACATCAAAAATTAACGCTTCTAATTGACTCATGTCACTCTCTCTGTTCTTTAATTTTGTTAAATATAACTACTCTATATGGCTATTATACCCCTAATACTTGGAAATGCAGGCTTCGTTATTTTAATTTATAACCTCAATCATGTAGTACTTATACAATCAATCGGCTATAAATCAAAATGCCTCGCTGCATTTCCATGTATCCGGGGTATAGTCACCAAAAACTCAAGTCAATCCGAACTATAAATAACACTATTTAAGGCCTCTTTTTAATCCTTTATAAAATAATGATATTTCATTCAAAAATTACTTTTACCTGTAAAAAATCACAAATTAGGACTAAAATGTAAGTAATAAACAAAAAAGCCGTTTAAAATTTGCCATAGTGCGTGGATTTTGTTATATATTCACATCTTTTTAAAAACAGGCTGGAGTCCAATCGATGCCAACACAAAAAAGCACACAACCAGAAAGTGCTAAAGATGCCTTTGTACCTTATAAGGAAAAAAAAGGCGAAGAGTATATGAACGAAAACCAGCAAGCGCATTTTAGCTCCATTTTGCTTGCCTGGAAAAAAGAATTAATGGAAGAAGTCGATAAGACTGTAACGCATATGAAAGATGATGCAACCAACTTCCCCGATCCCAGTGACCGCGCTTCTCAAGAAGAAGAATTCGCCCTGGAACTCAGAACTCGTGATCGTGAACGTAAGCTTATTAAGAAAATTGATGAGTCAATAGAAGCGATGGATTCTCAGGAATATGGTTTTTGCGAAACCTGTGGTATTGAAATCGGTATTCGACGTCTTGAAGCACGCCCTACTGCGACTCAATGTATTGATTGCAAAGAGTTGGATGAAAGAAAAGAAAAAACCAGTTAATAGCGTTTTTTAAACTAATTGGTTTGAATCAATTGTATTTGACTCATAAGACACATGAGTCAAAAACGATTTAAAATCGGTTGACTCTAAGCTAATACCCTCCTACTACGTCTTTCACTATTCACCTGTTGTTCTTCCTGCCTTCTATCTTCCTGCACTCTGAGTTTGTTTTCTGAAGCAAAGGCCATTAAAAAAGTAAATGAATCCGGCGATTTTGTTTCTAAATCTCGATCCACAATCAAGCAATTAACACCATTAATAATACAGGGGTGGGCACTTTTACAATAGTGCAAGCGTTGATCTTCGCCAAAGCTGGCCAGCGTTGTCGCTAAACGTTCACACCAGTCACTGGGTCTGAACTTATTTCCATCTTCCTTAATCCCTTCGATAATAATGCGTTCCGAATTTGCTGACATTTAATTCTCTCTCCCTCATCACACACTTTAATTAAAATGCTATGCTTGGCTAATGATTTTTACTTTATTATTGTATGTATACCCATGACACTTGGAAATGCAGCAAGGCATTTTGGCTAAGAGCCGATTGATTGTATAAATACTACATGATTGAGGCTTTTAGTTACATCTCTTAACAAAGAGAACGAAGTCTGCATTTCCAAGTGTCATGGGTATATATACGTGACACTGTACCAATAACTATAGACACTGACTTTGAAAAAAACCAATTTAAAGACAAATAATTATCGTGGACGCTTTGCACCTTCACCCACGGGTGAATTGCACTTCGGTTCTTTATTAGCTGCAATGGCCAGCTATACGGATGCAAAAAAAAATAATGGCCTATGGTTATTGCGTATCGATGACATCGATCAGGCTCGCGTGATCGACCAATCCGACTTGCACATCCTCAACACGCTGGAACAATGTGGCTTTGAATGGGATGAAAGCGTGACCTACCAAAGCCAGTGTCTTAAGCACTACCAATTGGCATTAGAACAACTTGAGCATTCAGGACTAAGTTATGCTTGTTCTTGTTCACGAAAACAAATTCAGGCGATAATAGAGAAGAATCATCTCCCCCCGAGCATCTACCCCGGCACTTGCCGAAATCAATCTATTATCGCAGACAATTCTGCCACTCGTATTCAAGTAGCTGATACGCCAATCGGCTTTAATGATTTAATTCAGGGAGATTGCAGCTCTATTCTTAGCGAAGACAGTGGTGATTTTATTATTTTGCGCCGGGATAAAACTTTTTCCTATCAACTGAGCGTGGTTGTGGATGATTTTCGCAGTCAAATTACCCATGTAGTACGAGGCGCTGATCTACTTAATTCCACTGCTCGGCAAATTTATTTACAACAACAATTAGCCTATCCCAGCCCTCAGTATGCCCATATTCCATTAGCAGTCAGCTCGGATAACCTTAAATTAAGCAAGCTCAGTCAAGCTAAAAAAATCCGCTGTGATCTTAAAACATTGACCCTTGCAGCTGATTTTTTAGGACAAAGACCAATAAATCATCACGACTTAGAAAGCAAAGCTGACTTTTGGCAATACCTACTCAATGTTTGGGATATAAATCGAGTTCCAAAGATGGAAAAGCAGATGGTTTTGGTTTAATCTAAGGTCTGATACCCGTGATACTTGGAAATGCAGCGAGGCATTTTGACTGAGAGCCGATTGAGTGTATAAGTACTACATGATTGAGGCTTTTAGTTACATTTCTTAACAAAGAGAACGAAGTCTGCATTTTCAAGTATCTTGGGTATATTACAAATTTATTTCAATAGAATCGGAGCCACCATTGGTCGAAGCAGTCACTCAAGTTGAACATCCCTTTATGGAAAAATTCAATGGTCGCCTTATAGGCGTATTACGTTGGGAACAATTGAATGAATTATGGGTCACAATACAAACCGGCAAAACAGATGACTGGTTCATTTATCACATTGGCGAAGCCCCCCCTGTTACCGCTTGTAAGCCCGAAAAACTCCATCACTTCGTTGAAGAAATAGATAAACTGCTTAAACATGATCATGAACATGATTATTGTGGTATCGTTTATGCCGATGACAAAGATGCCCCTACATTTATCAAAATATATGACCCCAATAATCTTGGCCATGTTTGCGGTTCCAGTGGCGCACCACCGCCACTACCCGGCTGGATCTTAAGTAAAGTTCAGCCTATCGATTTAGAAGTTGCCATCGCCCCCCTGGAAACAGAAGGCGTTGGTGGCAGAAAATTTTTAGTTAGATGCAACTATTCAGCATATTAAAGTCTACCCATAGAGTATCCGCTTGAATAGCTTGTCTTTACAGGGTTATGAAAACAGGATGTTTTCATAAAGCGTCACAGGGATGTGCTCGAGCGGCCCTGTAAAGACAAGCTATTTAATCAGATACGGGAATTATTACAATTAAATTTACATATTAGTTTCACATAAAGGAAAGTACATAATGTCAGATGATAAGGTCTATCCAATCCCATCCGCTGTCGCCGAAAAAGCATATATTACTGAAGATAAATATCAGACAATGTATCAACAATCCATTGATGATCCTGATACTTTCTGGGGAAATATGGCTAAAGATTTTCTCAGTTTTTCACAAGACTGGGACAAGGTCAGTGACTGCACCTTTGGTGATGCAACAAACAACAATGTCAGCATTAAATGGTTCACTGGTGCAAAACTCAATGTCACCTACAATTGTATCGATCGCCATCTGGCCAAACGTGCCGATCAAACAGCCATTATTTGGGAAAGTGATGATCCCAATGTGTCAAAAAACATTACTTATCAACAGCTCTCTGATGATGTTAATCGTTTTGCTAATGTACTAAAAGCCCGTGGAGTAAAAAAAGGCGATCGAGTCTGCATCTATATGCCTATGATCCCTGAGGCCGCCTATGCCATGTTAGCCTGTGCACGTATTGGTGCAGTGCATTCAGTCGTCTTTGGTGGTTTTTCTCCTGAAGCATTAAAAGACCGCATTCAAGATTCTGACTGCCAAGTGGTGATTACCGCTGATGAAGGTGTCCGTGGTGGCAAATCCGTTCCCTTGAAGAAAAATGCTGATACTGCCGTGGCACAATGCCCTAATGTCCATACCGTATTGGTCATTCAGCATACTCAGGGTGATGTGGTCTGGAACGACAAGCATGATGTCTGGTATCACGAAATTTCTGCCACCGTTGATAGCAATTGTGAGCCGGAAGAAATGGATGCTGAAGACCCGCTATTCATTCTTTATACCTCAGGCTCAACTGGCAAGCCTAAAGGCGTACTACACACCACCGCAGGCTATTTACTTTATGCCGCTGTGACTCACAAATACACCTTTGATTACAAAGACGGCGATATTTATTGGTGTACCGCTGATGTGGGTTGGATCACCGGTCATAGTTATATTCTTTATGGTCCTCTGGCCAATGGTGCAACCACTTTAATGTTTGAAGGTATTCCAAGTTATCCCGATGCTTCCCGCTTCTGGCAGGTGATAGATAAACATCAGGTCAATACTTTCTACACTGCCCCTACAGCCATTAGAGCTTTAATGAGTGAAGGTGATGAGCCGGTTAAGAAAACTGATCGTAGCAGTTTACACCTCTTAGGATCGGTTGGCGAACCCATCAATCCTGAAGCCTGGGAATGGTATTATAATGTTGTCGGTGAAACCAACTGCCCTATCGTTGATACCTGGTGGCAGACAGAAACCGGTGGTTTTATGATCACCCCACTACCTGGTGCAACGCCCTTAAAACCCGGTTCTGCTTCAAAGCCATTCTTTGGTGTTAAGCCTAACCTCATGGATTCTGATGGCAAGATTATGGCTGGCGAAGCTTCGGGTTCACTGGTTATTAGTGCCAGTTGGCCAGGTCAGATGCGCACCATTTATGGTGATCATGAGCGTTTCATTGAGACCTATTTTAAAACCTATCCAGGACATTATTTCACCAGCGATGGCTGTCGCCGTGATGCCGATGGTTATTATTGGATCACCGGTCGTGTCGATGATGTGCTCAATGTCTCCGGTCACCGTCTTGGCACGGCTGAAATTGAAAGTGCTTTAGTATTGCATAGGACTGTGGCTGAAGCCGCTATCGTTGGCTACCCTCATGATATTAAGGGACAAGGTATTTATTCCTATATCACCTTGGTTAAAGGCGTTGAAGCCACTGATGAATTAAAAATAGAATTGGTGAAACAAGTGCGTAAAGAAATCGGCCCCATTGCCACTCTGGATTTCATTCAATGGGCACCCGGTTTACCCAAAACCCGCTCTGGTAAAATCATGCGCCGCATTTTGCGTAAAATTGCCATCAATGAGTTAGATAGCATGGGCGACACCAGCACACTCGCTGATCCCGATGTGGTTAATCAACTGGTAGAAAACCGCGAAAACAAATAATCTCATTAATTTCCGGCTTAAATATTGCATGTTTTAAAACATATTTTTAACAATCATTATCCTAAAAAAATCAGTTGAACCTACTGCGACCGCCTTATGCACTGAATCTTAAGGATTTTCCAGAACATTTTGACTTCACCCGTAGGGTGACTGCGAATAAAGCCAAAATAACC
Organism: sulfur-oxidizing endosymbiont of Gigantopelta aegis; assembly: GCF_016097415.1. Classification (NCBI taxonomy): domain Bacteria; species sulfur-oxidizing endosymbiont of Gigantopelta aegis. The sequence goes on from NZ_JAEHGE010000001.1 coordinate 2,986,526, forward strand.
TGTAAAACCCTTAATCTTCAGCACCTAAGTCGCTCTCGCTACGATTCAACTGATTATTTTAGGATTATCTTTTGAAATATGTAATATTTGAGCAATCCTTATATGGAAAATATTAATCAACTTTCTTCAGTCAAACTGGATATTCTCGTTGCAGAAGCAGTGGGAATTGATGTTTTTTATCCTGACAATCACAATAAACTCAGCTATTTTCCACGCACAGGTTTCCCCCATCGTGAATGGGCACCTAGTCGTTTCTGGTCACAGGGCGGACCTTTACTGGAACAACATAAAATTGATTTGAATTGGGGCTGGGAAGAGCTGAGTGAGTGGACAGCATCCATAGAACCAGACATCAATGTCCAAGGGGCGACGGTGCTGGAAGCCGCAATGCGTGCAATAGTATGCTTAAAACTACCCAATTATATTCATTTCGACTGAGCATCATCGGTCGTAGCCTGCATCAAGATAATTCCTGATGGCGAAAACAATCCATTGTATGGTCATTCACCATTCCCACAGCTTGCATATAGGCATAGCAAATCGTGGTGCCAACAAATTTAAAGCCTCTCTTCTTTAAATCCTTACTCATAGCATCTGATGCTTGGGTACTGGTGGGAATGTCAGCCAAATTATTCCAGTGATTAATTTTTGGCTCGCCATCGACAAATTGCCAGATATAATCAGCAAATGAACCGTATTGAGACTGAATGTCTAAAAAGAAACGTGCATTTGTCACCGTTGAATTCACTTTTAGACGATTACGAATGATCCCTGCATCCTGCAATAATTGAGCAATTTTATGCTCATCATATTGGGCAATTTTTTGCACATCAAAGTGATCAAAAACTTGTTGATAATGTGCCCTTTTACGCAATACTGTAATCCAGCTTAAGCCGGCTTGAGCACCTTCCAATGTTAGCATTTCAAATAAATGCGCATCTTTATGGTTTGGTACTCCCCATTCAGTATCATGATAGTGTTGGTATAATTCATCCTCACCACACCACTCACATCGTTGTGTCATTATTTTCTTCCTTTTTAATAATGATTAGTGACCAAAATTGCTTGTAGTTTAAAAGAAAACAAAGCAAAACTAAAGTTCGAGTTTAGCAGGACGCTATAGAGTTAACGAAAAAAAAAAGCGTTTTTCAAAAAAGAGGAGACTCAGCGTGAGTATTTCAGGTGTAGAAACGGCTAGTTTAGCAGCCAATGTCAGCCAAAATGATAGTGTGGGTATTTCTGTATTGAAAAAAGCCCTCGATATTCAAGAGCAATCGGCTTTAAAATTAATTGAGTCCATTCCTCAAGCCAGTGGTAACTCAGGTCAAAACATCAATATAAAGGTATAAACTGTGTGTTGAGATCTAATAAACCCACTTATTTTTGTAGGATGTGGTGAGGAACGAACCGCATCAAATTTTCCTGTTTAAAACATTGATGCGCTTCGTTCCTCAGCACATCCTACACTACTAACCGAGCTTATCATCCGCAACATGATATTTAGGATCTTCGATCACATTCACTTCACACAACTCACCAGCTTTGGTTAATAATACCTTACATTCAGGACTCATGTGTCGAAGGTGTAAGCGTTTGTGTTCGCTTAAATAACGTTCCGCTAGAGTATCAATGGCCTCAATGGCTGAATGGTCTGACACACGCGAATATTTAAACTCTACGACTACATCATCCGGATCATTTTTAGGGTCAAATAAATCCTGAAAGTTATGCACTGAACCAAAAAATAAGGGACCGTGTAATTCATATACTTTTGAATCTTCGTTGTCACGGGTGATATTCACCGTAATATGTTTAGCATGATTCCAGGCAAACACCAGGGCAGCAAGAATAACCCCAATAAAGACCGCTATCGCCAGATTATCCGTAATCACAGTAATCGCTGAAACAGCAATCAAAATAAAAGCATCGGTTTTGGGGATTTTGGCTAAAATTCGAAAGCTAGACCACTCAAAAGTACCAATCACCACCATGAACATGACGCCAACCAGAGCCGCTAGTGGTATTTGAGAAATCAGCTCTGAGGCAAACATAATAAAACTCAATAAAAACAGCGCCGCCGCAATACCTGATAAACGACTACGACCACCTGAATTCACGTTAATCATTGACTGACCAATCATGGCACAGCCTCCCATGCTCCCAAAAAAACCACTGGTAATATTAGCAAGACCCTGTCCCACACATTCTTTATTACCATGACCACGGGTTTCAGTCATTTCATCAATCAAGGTCAATGTCAGTAATGACTCGGTTAAACCAATAGCAGCAAATGCCAAAGAATAAGGCAGGATAATGATTAAAGTGTCTAATATTTCATCCATGCTCGCAAAAGGAATCATAGGAATATGAAACTCAGGAAAACCACCGGAAATAGAAGCAATATCACCCACGGTTCTGGCCGGCAGAGCAAAGGCAATGGCAATGAAAGAAACGACTAAAATACCCACTAAAGGTGCAGGAATAGCCTTGGTGAATTTGGGTAAATAATGAATAATTGCCATAGTAAGCAAAATAAGCCCTAGCATTGTCCATAGCAAACTACCTTCCATCCAAACCATGGCTTCACTGCCTTGTGGATCAGGGATTTTAAACTGGCCAATTTGTGCCAGAAAAATAACTATGGCTAAACCATTCACAAAGCCCAGCATCACAGGATGGGGGACTAGGCGAATAAAGACACCCAAGCGCAAGGCTCCAAAAACAATTTGAATTATCCCCATCAGCACCACGGCCGCAAAAAGATATTCCACACCATGTATCACCACCAAGCCCGTCATAATGACGGCCAACGCCCCTGTCGCACCAGAAATCATACCCGGACGACCACCAAAGGTAGCGGTAATTAAACCGACAATAAAGGCAGCATATAAACCCACTAGCGGATCAACCTGAGCCACAAAGGCAAAGGCAATGGCTTCGGGCACCAGTGCCAGGGCAACTGTCAAACCGGATAGAATTTCAGTTTTAATATTGCAGGGTTGATCTGCAGGACAAATGTCAATCATAGATGATCCAGGGATATAAGGCGATTTTTGGTTTTTAAAGGTATGCTTTACTTGTTTGTTAATAAACAAATAAAAATGTGTTTAAAAAAGGTGCTGTATTATATATAAATCTATGATTTTTTTCCAGTTAATTTTCCAAGCCGCTTGCCCGTTAAGCTAACTGCATTGCCACAATTTTTGCCCAATAACTCGCACCAATAGGCAAAATTTCATCATTAAAATCATAATGTGGGTTATGTAAGGATGCGCTTTTACCATTACCAATGGACACATAACAGCCCTTGGATTCATTTAATAAAAATGAAAAATCTTCTGAGCCCATACTCGGTGGATTATCATGGAGAATATTACCACTGCCCACCACATCCATTGCCGCCAGTACCGAATTTTCGGTTTCAACCACATTATTGATCGTTGCTGGATAACGCTTTTGATAAGTCATATCAGCGCTTGCGCCATAAGCCTGACAAGTGATCTCAGCCAATTGTTTTAGCTGCGCCATCACTTTTTCCTGTGCTGTATGACTAAAGGTTCTCACCGTGCCTGATAACTGCGCCGTTTCAGGAATCACATTATAACTATCACCCGCATGCATACGAGTGATTGACAGCACCACAGCATCTTGTGGATTAGCATGCCGTGAAGTGATTGTTTGTAAGGCATTGATCACCTGTGCGGCAATCACTATGGGATCGATAGCATTATGAGGGGCTGCAGCATGACCACCCTTGGCCTGTATGGTAATATCAAACACATCATAAGCCGCCATTACTGGGCCACTACGAATGGCAAACTTGCCGACATCCAGTCCAGGCCAATTATGCATGCCATAAATAGCATCAATCGGATATTTATCAAAAAAACCTTCTTCAACCATGACCCGACCACCCCCTTCATTTTCTTCCGCTGGCTGAAAAATGAAATAAACAATGCCATTAAAATGGCGCTGTTCTGCTAAGTAGCAAGCCGCACCCAATAGCATTGCTGTATGACCATCATGACCACAAGCATGCATCATTCCCTCATGGGCAGAGCAATAACTTACACCGGTTTTTTCAATAATAGGCAAGGCATCCAGATCGGCTCTTAAGGCGATAGCCTTAGACTTATCCTCAGAGGTTTTATCACCTATTAGTGAACCAATAACGCCCGTCCCCGCGATTCTTGGATGGACAGTTACACCAAATGAAGCGAGTTTTTGCTCTACAAATTGTGCCGTTTGCTCTTCATTAAAGGCTATTTCCGGCATCGCATGTAATTGATGACGCCATTGGGTCATCTGTTCTTTTTTATCAACAATAGCAGCAATCAGAGGCATCCAGGTTTTTCCTAATGTGAGGGTTTATTTTGTTTTACTTTAAGCGTAATTAAAATTTTAACTTTAGCAAAGCTATCTGAATCCAATTCTGACAAATTGATGTCAATGCGTTCTTGGCTATTAAATTCATCAGTCACTAATAATTCAATTTTTTTATCAGCATGATAGCTGACTTGTTTTATTTCTGACCACTTGATGGGATGATTAAACTGCTTAATATTAAAGAGGACTATACCCTCTTTATTCATCACTATTTTATAAACATAGAGGTTAATCCCTCCCACCAGAAAAATAAAACTGACCGTAAATAAAACCCCAGGCAAATAACTATGACCTTGTTGCTTTTTTAATCGATTTCGCCAACGTCGGCTGATAAAAAAACACAACAGACCGGCGAGCAACAACAATGCCATCCATGCAGGCGTGTATTTAATAATAAATTGGTCGGGTAAAATCAATAATTCCATAAATAAGTACAGTTTAGTATTGTAAAATTAGCTATTCACTATCGGCCAAAGCAGTCACGAATGTCTAGCATACCCTGTATCTTATCGAATGTATAAGCTAGAATTTAGCTATTATTTATCCTTGAGACTTTCAGCCATGCTTGATTATATTTTTTTCCACGAAACACCATTAAAGAAATTCCAAAAATACCTCGATAAGAAAGAAATCCCCTATAAAAACGATACCGAGTTTCAGGCATCCGTTGAAGAAACAGGATTTACCATCAGCATTAGCGATGATTATGAGCGGGACATACTCAAACAGATAGAAGATTTTTATGATGAGATGATGGAGTTAAATGCTGAATTGATTTCTGCTGATGAAGAAATAGAAGAAATAAGCAATGCAGGCATCAGTGTTCAATTAGCAGATGGCAGTACTGTATTGGCTGACGTTGATGCGAATTTAATATATAAACTATCTGATGCACTGACACCCAAAGAAATTTTAGAACTCGTACATGCCATAGCCAGCGCTGTTGAAAATCC